>JACQZJ010000095.1 GCA_016213895.1 Planctomycetota bacterium
GGTGCTGGCGGCGCGATCGAGCGGCAGGTAGCCCAGGCCGACGTCGACCAGGAAGCGCAGGCGCGCGCGGATCTCGCGCACCACCTCGCGGCCGATGGGCTCCTCGGCCGCGCCGAGCTCGAGGCGCGCGAACCAGTCCGCCGCCTCCTCGACCGTGCGGCCGGCGAGCGCAGAGATGCCTTCGTCGCGGAAAGTGACCGCGCGCGCGGCGCGGCCGAGGCGCGCGCCGCCGCACTCCGGACAGAGCGCCTGCGACATGTAGCGCTCGAGGTGCGCGGCCCGCGTGACGCGGTAGTAGGCAGCCATGGCCGGAATGAGCCCGCGCAGCGGGCGCAGGTCCTCGCCGCGCACCACGCGGCCCGTCTCCGGGTCGCTGTGCTCCCACTTGAGACGCAGTTTGCGGCTGCCCGAGCCGTGCAGCAGCACGTTCTGCTGCTCCTCGGTCAGCGTCTTCCACGGCTGATCGAGCGAGAAGCCGAAGACCCGGGCGACTTCCCGGAGCGACTCCGGGCCCAGGCGCGAATACGCCAGGTAGCCGGTGCGCGTCATGGTGCGGATCGCGCCGTCGCTGATCGAAAGCTCCGGATCGGGCACGATCAGGCCGGGATCGAAGCGCCGGGTCGCGCCGAGGCCGGAGCAGATCGGGCAGGCGCCGTAGGGCGAGTTGAACGAGAAGAGGCGCGGCTCGAGTTCCGGGAAGTCCAGCTCGCAGTCCGGGCAGGCCAGGCGCGAAGAGAAGGTGACGTGCTCGTCGCCGACCAGGGCGGCCGCGCAGCCGCCGGCCATCTTGAGGGCCGTGTCCAGGGCCTCGGCGATGCGCAGCAGGCGCTCGCGCGACGCGGTGAGGCGGTCGATGACCAGCTCGATCGTATGCTTGCGGTAGCGGTCCAGCGCGACGGGTTCGTCCAGTCTCTGGATACGGCCGTCGATGCGCGCCCGCACGAAGCCCTTGAGGCGCAGGCTCTCCAGCTCCTTGCGGTACTCCCCCTTGCGGCCGCGCACGATCGGGGCCAGCACCTGCACGCTCTGCCCCTCGCCCAGAGCGAGCAGGCGGTCCGCGATCTGGTCGCGCGTCTGCGCGGCGAGCGCGCGCCCGCACTTCTCGCAGTGCGGCGTGCCCAACCGCGCGTAGAGAAGGCGCAGGTGGTCGTGAATCTCGGTGATGGTGCCGACCGTGGAGCGCGGGTTGCGGTTGGCCGTCTTCTGGTCGATGGAGACCGTGGGCGACAGTCCGTCCACGCGGTCGACGCGCGGCTTCTCCAGGTTGCCGAGGAACTGGCGCGCGTAGGCCGAGAGCGACTCGACGAAGCGGCGTTGCCCCTCCTGGAAGATCGTGTCGAAGGCGAGCGACGATTTTCCCGACCCGGACACGCCGGTGATCGTGGTGAGGGTCCCCCGCGGGACCCGGAGGTCGAGTCCCTTCAAGTTGTGTTCGCGGGCGCCCTGGACGACAATCTCGTTGAGGGTCATCGCAGCGTCGTCGGCTACGCGGGCGCGTGCCGGGATCTCCTCCTCGCAGCGCGAGACGAGGGTTCGAGGGAATCCATCGATACTACTTGCTGGCGCGCGGGCGATGAAAGTCCGGGAGCGAAGAATCCGGAGAGGCGGCGCACCCGCGTCTTTCCGCTGGAGAGGCCGGCCGCGAGGCTCTTCAATGGGCGGCGCGCATGACGGGCGAAAGCGAACAGCAAGGACCCTGGCCGCGGCCACTGCCGAAGGTGGTGGTCGTGCTGCCGGCCTACAACGCCCAGGAGACGCTGGAGCGCACCTTTCGCGACATCCCGCGGGAGCACGTGGCGGAGGTCATCCTGGTCGACGACGGTTCGTGCGACGGCACGGTCGAGATCGCGCGCAGCCTGGGCATCACCACCATCCGCCACGAAGAGAACCGCGGCTACGGCGCCAACCAGAAGACCTGCTACCGCGAGGCCTTGGCGCGCGGCGCGGACATCGTGATCATGGTCCACCCGGACTACCAGTACGACGCGCGCGTCATCCCGGCCATGACCAGCTTCCTGCGTCTCGGCATCTGCGACGCGGTCTTCGGCTCGCGCGTGCGCACGCGCAGGGAGACCCGGGAGGGCGGCATGCCGCTCTGGAAGTACGTCGCCAACCGGCTGCTCACCATCACCGAGAACGTCGTGCTCGGCCAGAACCTGGGCGACGCCCACACCGGCCTCCGCGCCTACACCCGAGAGGTGCTCGAGACCATCCCCTACCAGGCGAACTCGGATGATTTCGTCTTCGACTCGCAGGTGATCAGCCAGCTCGTGCACTTCGGCTTCCGCATCGGCGACGTGCCCGTGCCCACGCGCTACTTCCGCGAGGCCTCCTCGATCAACTTCCGGCGCAGCCTGCGCTACGGCCTCGGCACGCTCCGGGTGCTCGGCCAGTTCCTGCTGCAGCGCCTCGGCCTGGCGCGGCCCGCCATCTTCGCGCAGCGGGTCCGGGAATGACCCGATGCCGCCGGGCGGGCGGCGCCGGCCGCGGCGCGCGCGCGGAGAAACCCGTCTGGCTGCGCAAGGCCGCGGCGTGCGCTCCGTCCAAGGGGGCCGTGCTTCGGGCGTCCTTCGCGCGCTCCTGAAAAGGGAGGTTGCCGATGATTCCGTTCTTCCTGTCCAAGGCGCTGCTCGCGGCCGCCTTCGTGCTGCCCGTCCAGCAGGCGGCGACATCGCCTCTTACCGTGCTCGACGGCGAGCAGATCAAGGTGCAGTTCGATGAGGTCGAGGGCACTCCCCTCTGTGACTTCATCTTCTTGTGCCAGGAGATCACCGGTGTGCAGCTGACGTACAGTCATGCCGAGATCCTGGACGTGCGGCTGCGCCTGATCGGCGCGCGCACCCTGCCGCGGCAGAAGTTCTGGACCTACTTCCAGTCGGTCCTCAAGGCGCACGGCTTCCTGCTCGTGCCCTACGGCGAGGCGCAGCCCGGCGCTCCCCTGAGCGGGCCGGGCGCCGGCTTCTACGCCGTGCGCGCCCTGGCTCCGCCCATGGGCCGGCCGGACTGTCCCTGGCGCGGCCAGGCCCCGTTCGTGCCCGCCGCGCAGCTCGAGAGCATGAAGGATGACTGCGCCATCGTCGTCACGACGACGTTCCAGCTCGAGCACGCGGACACGCCGGGCGCGGGAGAACGTGTGTTCAACATGCTCCAGGCGTACTTCATGCAGCCGGCCACCGAGTCCGTGCGCGCCGGGGGCGAGAACACGCTCGTGGTCACGGGCTGCGCCGACATGCTCTGGCGCATGAGCCGCCTGATCGAAGCGCTGAACTCCGCGCCCGGTGCGGAGGAGAGTTGCGTCGAGACGATCGAGCTGCGGCACGCCGCGGCCGGCGAGATCCGGCCCATCGTGGCCCGCCTCGCCGGCGCCGAGGGCGCTTCCGGCCCGGGGCCCGTTCCGCAGCAGGGCTTCCTCCCCCGGGCCGCCGGGGTAGTGGAGGCGGACGAGCGCGCCAACGCCTTGATTGCGCTCGGACCGCGCGAGTTCGTGGAGCGCGTCCGCGGCCTGGTGGCGTTCCTCGACGTGGAGGTCGAAGGGGAACCGACGGAGACCCGCGTGGTTCCGGCCAAGAACGCGGCGGCGGAGGAGATCGCTGACGTCCTTCGGGACTGGATCAAGCGCGCCGCGAGCACGAAGGGCGCAAACGTCATTCCCGACGCGCGCACCAACTCGCTCATCGTCTCTGCGCGGCCGAAGGACCTCGCCGAGCTGATCGAGCTGGTCGAGAAGCTCGATGTCCCCGTCCAGAAGGTGGACGAATCGGCGGCGCCGCCAGAGAGGAACTGACCGGCGGCGAAGGCCAGCGGCGGGAAACGTTTTCCGGCCTATCCGATGGCTGCGGCGAACGAACTTCCCGCAACTCCTCGCGGACGCCCGGCCCGCGGCGCCGGCGAGAGGACGGGAAGCCTCTTAAACAACTACTGGTTCGCATCTTCCGGCGCCGGAGCGCTCGTCGCTCCTGGCGCCGCGCGCTTGGCACCCGCTTCGCTCTCTAACCGCTGGTTCCTTGTCTCTGGAGCGGGCCATGAACGGTGGCATTCTTCACGCGGCAGCGGCGCTCGACCTGCTCGGCAAGATGCAGGACACTCGGGCGCAGAACCTGGCCAACGCCAGCACGGTCGGCTATCGCAAGCGCGTCGCGTCCGTGCAGGCTTTCGCCTCGGCCATGCGCCAGGCAGCCGGCCTTACCATTCCCGACTACCGTGAGGACGTGGACCACACGTCTGGCGTTCTCACGCCGACCGGCCAGAACCTCGACCTGGCCCTGGAGGGCAAGGGCTTCTTCGCGGTCGAGACCGCCAGGGGCGTGCGCTTCACCCGCAACGGCAACTTCGCCCTGGACGGCCAGGGCTTCCTGGTGGCGCATGACGGAGCGCGGGTGCTCGGCCAGGCCGGGCCCCTCCAGGCCGATCCGGCGCGCGGTTCGCTTGCCATCGACGCGCGCGGCGAGGTGAGCCAGGACGGGGAGCCCCTCGGCCGCCTGCGCGTGGTCGAGTTCCAGAACTTGCAGCGCCTCATCCCGGAGGACAGCGGGCGCTTCCGCGAGGGCCCGGACGCGGAGCCCTTCGAGTCGCTCGAGTCCCGGGTGCAGCAGGGATACCTGGAGAACGCCAACGTCAACGTGGTTGACGAGCTGGTGGCGATGATCGCCGGGCTGCGCGCCTTCGAGGCCGCGCAGCGCGCCCTCTCCGGAATCGACCGCACGCGCGCCGAAGGGCTCGACGCCCGGCGTTAGGAGACAAGACCCATGCTCAAGGCACTGTTCACCGCCGCGACCGGGATGAAGGCCCAGCAGCTCACGGTCGACGTCATCTCCAACAACATCGCCAACGTCAACACCAACGGCTACAAGCGCTCGCGCGTCAACTTCCAGGACCTGCTGTACGTCAAGCACAGCCGGCCCGGCGACGCCGCGCAGGGCGCCACCCCGCCCACCGGCCTCGAGGTCGGCAGCGGCGTGCGCTCGGTGTCCACGACGCGCGTCTTCACCGCCGGCGTGCTGCAGGGCACGCAGCGCCAGCTCGACGTGGCCATCCAGGGGGACGGCTTCTTCCAGGTGACCATGCCGGACGGCAGCATCGCCTACACGCGCGACGGCGCCATTCACCCTGACTCGCAGATGACGCTCGTCACCTCGGAGGGGTACATCTACGAGCCGCAGCTCACCCTGCCCACCAACTACCAGGACGTCTCGATCAGCGCCGACGGCACCATCGCCGTGACCACCGCAGACAACCCGACCACTCCCACGCAGGTCGGACAGCTCCAGCTCGCCAGGTTCCCCAATCCCGCGGGCCTGGAAGCGATGGGCTCGAACCTGTTCCGTCCGAGCGCGGCCTCGGGTACGGCGCTGCAGGTCAGTCCCGGCCAAGAGGGCGCCGGCACCATCGTCCAGGGGTACCTCGAGCTGTCGAACGTCGACGTCGTGACCGAACTGGTCAACCTTATCGTCGCCCAGCGCGCCTACGAGGTGAACTCGCGCGCCATCCGCACGGGCGACGAGATGCTGAGCCAGGTGAACAGCCTGGTGCGTTAGGAGCCGCGATGAGCGCCATTCTCGCCCTTGTTCTGCTCGCAGCCGGCGGCGACGCGCCCGCGCCGGACGCGCCGCCGGTCGAGCTGCGCGCCGCGTCGCGCACCCCGGGCACGCGCATCCGCCTCGAGGATCTCGTGCTCCCGGAGCACGCCGGCCGCCTCAGCGGCGACCTCCTCGCCATCGATCTGGGGCGCTCCCCTTCGCCCGGCGTCGGCCGCCTGCTGACGCTGCGCGCGGTGCAGGCGGCGCTGCCGGAAGGCGCCGCGCTCCTCGCCGGCCCGGCGGAGATCACGGTGCATACCGACGTCGTCCGGGTCGACCCCGCGGACATCCTCGCCGCGGCCCGCGAGTTCCTGCTCGCCGCCGTGCCGCTGCCGCAGGGCGCGCAGGTCGAGGTGGCGCGCGAGCCGTTCGAGGTCACGGTGCCGCGCGGGCGCGCCGGCCTCGAGCTGCGCCCGCGCCTGCGCGGCACGCCAGCCGGACGCGGCCACGTCAACGTGCTGACCGAGGTGCGCGTCGACGGCCAGCTCCAGGCCGTGGTGCCGGCCACCTTCCTGGTGCGCACCTTCGCCGACGTCGAGGTCCTGGCCGGCGACCTCGGGCGCGGTCAAGCGCTCGCCGCGGGGAACGTCGCGACCGTGCGCACCGAGACCACGGACATGATCTCTGCCCCGCGCGCCGGCGCCGCCGCGGCGCTCCTCGGGTGCGTCGCCCGCCGCGACCTGCGCGCGGGCGCGCCGCTGCGCGCGGGCGACTTCCAGCCCGCCATCCTGGTGCGCTGCAGCGAGCCGGTCACCCTGCTCTTCTCCAGCGGCGCGCTGCGCGCCGAGGCATTCGGGGTGGCGCGGGACAGCGGCGCGCTCGGCGACCCCGTGCGCGTCGAGAACCTCACGACCCGCAAGACCGTGGTCGGCCGCGTGGCCGGCCCCGGCCTGGTCCAGATGCACCCGTAAAGCACCAGCCGGAGGCACGATGAAACCCCACGTCACCAGGCTCGTCTTCCTGCTCTTCCTCGCCGTGCTCCTTCCCGCCACCGGCGTCGCGGCCGAGTCCTTGTGGCAGAAGGGCAAGAAGAACCACGTCTCGCTCATCGCCGACAATCGCGCGCACCGCGTCGGGGACATCGTCACCATCGTCGTCGACGAGCAGCAGGACGTGTCCAACAAGGAAACCCTGAAGACCGACAAGTCGAACGACGCGAAGGCGGAGATCCCGGTCTTCACGCCCGACCAGGACGCGGCGGACGAGTTCTTCCCCATCGAGTGGAACTACGACAGCTCGTTCGAGGGAAAGGCGGACTTCGACAAGCAGGGCAAGTTCGCGACCCTGATCACCGCCGCCGTGGTCGACGTGCAGCCGAATGGCAACCTGGTGATCGAGGGGCGCCGCAAGGTGGTCCTGGACGGCGAGGAGAAGTGGATGACCGTCACCGGCATGGTGCGCTCGTTCGACGTGGCGAACGACAACACGGTCAAGTCGGCGCTCGTTGCCAACGCCACGGTCACCTACGAATCCTGCGGGCCCTTGGCCCGGCAGACGGAAGCGGGCTGGCTCGAGCGGTTCCTCGACTTCATCTGGCCCTTCTGAGGCGGCGGGAGCGCTATGGCGATGGACATGTTCCTGGCACTGATGCTCACGCTCGCGGCCGCGCAGGAGGGCGAGCGCGCGCAGGATCCGCTGCGCGAGACGGTGCGCATCGGCGACGTGGCCGAGGTCAAGGGCATGCGCGGCAACGCCCTCTGGGGCACGGGCCTGATCGTCGGCCTGAACAAGACCGGCGACACGGCGCGCGCCACGCGGCAAGCGCTCGCCAACCTGCTGGAAAAGCACAACCTGAACCTCTCGGCCCAGGACCTGAAGGAGGGCAGCGCCGCCCTCGTCTCGGTCACGGCGACGCTGCCGCCGTTCGCGCGCGAGGGAGACCGGGTGGACGTGGTGGTCTCGACGACAGGCGACGCCAAGAGCCTTTTCGGCGGCACCCTGCTCTTCACGCCGCTCGCGGGCGCGGACGGGACGGTCTACGCCGTGGCCCAGGGGCCGGTCACCATCGGCGGCTTCCAGGCCGAGGGCGCCGCCTCGAGCGTCAGCCAGAACCACCCCACCGTGGGCCTGGTCAGCGGCGGAGCGACGCTCGAGGAGGATCTCGCCGCGTCCTTCGTCGCGGACGACAACACCTTCGAGCTGCGCCTGCATGACCCGGATTTCGAGACGGCGCGGCGCGTGGCCGATGCCCTGAACGCGGAGCTGCCGGGCGTCGCCCGCACCCTCGACCCGTCGATGGTGCGCGTCAGCATCCCGGAGAACGTCGGCAGCCACCGCTACGTCGAGTTCGTGGCCCAGCTGTGCGCGCTGCGCTTCGCGCCGCAGCAGCGCGCGCGCATCGTCGTCAACGAGAAGACCGGCACCATCGTCGCCGGCCAGGGGGTGAGGATCTCGACCGTGGCGATCGCGCACGGCAACCTCACCGTGACCGTGGCCGAGTCGCCCCAGGTCTCGCAGCCCCTGCCCGAGTCGCTCGGCGTGACCACGACGGTGGCGCGCACCGATTTGAACGCGACCGTGGAGAGCGGCCAGGGCGTCTCGGTGCTCGAGTCCACGGCCACCATCGGTGAGCTCGCCACGGCGCTGAACGCGCTCGGCGCCACGCCGCGCGACCTGATCACGATCCTGCAGATGCTGCGCCAGGCCGGGGCGCTGCACGCCGATCTCGAGGTGCTGTGATGGACGTCGAACGATTGCTTCCCGGCCTGTCCACGCCGTTCCTGCCTCAACCCGCCCTGCCCGCGGCCGAACAACAGCCAGGCGACACCAGGGAAGTGGCAGAGCAGTTCACGTCCCTCTTCATGTCCATGCTCGTCAAGGAAATGTGGAAGACCGTGTCCGTTGACGGCGACAACCCGTTCGGCAGCGGCCCAGGCGCCGAGATCTACCGCGGCCTGGCCGAGTCGGCCTTCGCCGAGGCCCTGGCGCGCGACGGCATGCAGCCCCTCACCGACACGGTGCACGAGCACATCCTGCGCCTGCAACGGCTCGACGCGGAGAACGAGCCGTGAACGGCCTCAAGGCCAAGGTCACGGCCCTGGAGAAGCGCCTGGACGACGCCATCCGCGCCGAGGCGGCGCTCACGGCCACGCTCAAGGACCAGCAGCGCGCCCTGCTCGGCGGCGCGGTCGAGCAGGTGCTGGCGGCGAACCACGCGCTCGACGGCGTGTACGAGGAACTGCGCGTCGTGGCCGGAGGCTGCCGGCAGGCGCTCGCGGCCCTGGTCGACGACTTGGGCCTGGACGCGGGCGCTCCTCTCGCGCAGGCGCTCGCCCGTTTGCCGCGCGACCTCGCCCCGCAGCTCAAGGAGCGGCGCGAGCGCCTCGTTGGAGCGCGGCGCCAGGCGCGCCTCCTGGCGGCACGCAACTCGTCCGCGGCGCGCGCCTCGCTGGACGCCATCACCGCGGTGCGCGGCATCCTGGCGCGCGCCGCGCGTGATCCCGCATCCGACGGCCGCGGCGCCGCGCCCGCCGCCCGTCTGGACGCAACGGCCTGAGGAGGATGTCATGACAGTCGGGTTCTCCATCGGCCTGCGCGCCCTGCTCACCGCCCAGCACGTCATGGACGTGATCGGCCACAACCTCGCCAACCAGAACACGCCGGGCTACTCGCGCCAGATAGCCCTGCTGCAGACCACGCAGCCGGTGACGGGCGACAGGCTCATACAGCTCGGCACCGGGGTGCAGATCTCCGACATATACTCGGTGGTGAACGAGGCGCTGCTGGCGCGCATCCGCAGCGAGGTCGCCCACTCCGGCCAGTTCTCCGCGGAAGCCTCGCTCCTCGATCAGATCGAGTCATTGCTCGGCGACCTCACCGAGACGGGCCTCGCCGCCAAGCTGCAGACCCTCTTCGACAGCGCCACGCAGGCGGCCACCGCGCCCGAGGACCAGGTCCTGCGCCAGAACATGTTGAGCGCCGCGTCCGAGCTCGCCCTCTCCTTCCGGCTGGGCTACTCGGGGCTGACCGAGCTGCGCACCACCACCCTGTTCGAGGCGCAGACCATCGTCACCACGGCCAACCAGCTCATGCAGCAGGTCGCCGACCTGAACGTCAAGATCAAGACCCAGGAGTCCATCGGCACCAACGCCTCGGACCTCAAGGACCAGCGCAGCGTGCACCTGGAGAAGCTCGCCGAGCTGGTCGGGGCGAGCGCCATGATGCTCGACGACGGCACGGTCAACGTGTCGGTCGCGGGAGCCACCGTCGTCTCCGGCATCAGCGTCGCGAACCTGACGGCCGGGGTGGACCTCAAGGGCGGCATCTCGATCACCGCCGGCGGCGGGCTCGCGATCCGGGCTCCCGGCGGCAAGCTCGGCGGGATCATCGAGATCGTGGAGGACTACCTGCCGGCGCGCCTCGCCGAGCTGGACCTGATGGCGCGCAACCTCATCCTGGAGATGAACCGGGTCCACGCCCGGGGCGTGCCCTCGACCGGTCCCTTCACCCAGCTCACCTCCACGTACGCGGTCGACGTTCCGTCCGGGGTCGATCCGTTGAGCGTCAGCCTGCAGGACGCCGGCCTGCCTTTCGACCTGAGCGCGGGCACGCTCTCCATCGCCGTCAGCGACCTGGCGAGCGGCGACGTGCAGCGCTTCGACGTCGCCGTCGATCCGGCCAACGAGACGGTCGGCGACTTGCTCGACTCCTTGAACGCGATCCCGCAGCTCTCTGCCTTCGTCGACGGGGTGGGCCGGCTGCACCTCAAGGCCGCCGCGGGGTACGGCTTCGACTTCTCCAAGCGCCTGGACGCCCTGCCCGTCGAGGGCGGCACGTTCGGCGCCGGCGCGGCCACGCTCGTCGGCGGCAGCTTCCCCGCCACACTGGTGAACGGGGCGCAGCTCAGCATCGCCGTGGACGGCGGCGCGCCTCAGACCGTCACCTTCAACGCCGCCGACTTCGCTGACATCGGCAACGCGACCGCCGCCGAGGTGGCGGCGGTGTTCAACTCCCAGACCGCGGGGCTCATGGCGTCGGTCGTCGACGGCCGGCTGGTGATCAGCTCGAACACCAACGGCTCGGCGTCGAGCCTGACCGTCACGGACGGCGCCGGCGCGCCCGCCGCCGCGCTCGGCCTGCCCGCGAGCGCCAGCGGCACGGACCAGCCGGTCAGTGTCAACGTGTCCGGCGCCAGCGCGTCGAACACGCCCCAGCACCTGACCTTCCGCGCCGTGGGCGACGGCCAGATCGGCATCACCCCCGGCCTCGAGATCGAGGTCTACGACGCGGACGGCATCCTGCTGACCACGCTGCAGGTGGGAGAAGGCTACGAGCCGGGGACGCAGCTCGAGGTCATCGAGGGCGTGTACGTCGACTTCACGCCCGGGACGATCCAGGGGAGCGCGCAGCAGTTCTTCGACCTGGAGGTCCCGGGCGACACGGACACCGCGGACGTCCTGGCCGGCTTCGGGCTCAACGCCTTCTTCCAGGGCATGGACGCCAATACGATCGACGTGAGCGAGCTGCTCGCGGACCACCCCGAGATGGTCGCGGGCGCCAGCTACGGCGGCGCGGGCGACGGCGGCAACTTCCTGGCGATGGCCGATCTGGCCACGCGCCCGCTCGCAGGCCTGGGGAACGTCTCGATCGGCAACTACCACAACGGCTTCGCCGCGGGCGTGGGCATCGCCGCCGCCGGCGCGAACTCCTCTCTGCAGGCCTCGGCCATCGTGCTCCTCACGCTCGCGACGCAACGCGCGGCCGAATCCGGGGTGAACCCGGACGAGGAGCTGCTGACCCTGAGCAGGTTCCAGAGCGCCTACGAGGCCGCGGCCAAGTTCCTCTCCGTGCTCACGGAGCTGGACGACGTGCTCATGCAACTGTGACGCAGGAGTCCACCCGAGATGACGTTTCGCATCACTCCCGCGGTTCTCTTCGAACACGCCCGCTTCGACCTGACCAGCTCCTACGCGCGCTTCGCTCGCGCGCAGAGCCAGATCTCCACGGGCAAGCGCGTCAGGCGCTTCTCCGACGATCCGGCCGCCGCGTCGCGCGCCCTCGACCTCAAGGTCGCGCTCGCGCGCGCCGTCCAGCAGCGCGAGTCCGTGTCCGCGGCGCGCTTCGCGGCCGACACGCAGGCGGCCATCCTCGAGGAGGTGTCCGGACTGCTCATCGACGCGCGCGCCGCGGCCCAGGACGCCGCCTCGGGCACGAACAGCCCGTCGGACCTCAAGGTCATGGCGGCCGAGCTGAACAGCATCCTCGAGCAGGTCGTCGGCAGGGCGAACCAGCAGTTCGAGGGACGCTACCTCTTCGCCGGCTCCATGGTGGAGACCGTCCCCTTCCCGGCCAGCAAGACGTTGGGATCGATCACGGCCGTGAGCTACGCCGGCGACGACATCACGCGCAAGGTGCGCCTCGGACCGGCCGACATCAAGGACGTTGACCTCTCCGGCAAGCAGGCCTTCCTCGCCTTCCGGCGCACGGCGAGCGTCATCGCCAGCCCCATCGGCCTCGCCGTCGCCAAGGGCGCGGCGGACACGATGATCGGATCGGCCAAGATCGTCGTCGAGCATACCGCCACGGTGATCGGCGACGGGCTCGGCGCGGGCGGAGGCGACGCGGCGAGCGGCGTGGCGCCGGGCGCCTCGACCCTGCAAGACACCCTCATCGGGCCAGCCGGCGTCCACGTGCTGAACCTGGTCTCGGACGCGACCGGCGGCGGCACCGTGTCCCTGGACGACGGCAGCACCGTCCAGTTCACCGGCGCCGAGACCGACCTCGCGCTCACCAGCGTCAGCGGCGCCGTGATCCACCTCGACCTGACGAGCGTCACTCCCGGCTTCACCGGCAGCGTCGACCTCGCCGGCGACGGCGAGATCAGCGTCGCCGGCGGACCGGCCCAGGCCCTCTCCTTCAGCGCGGACTTCGCCCTGCAGGACGGCGCGGGACGCGTGGTCCACCTCGACACCACGAACGTGCAGCAGGAAGGTGCGTCGCTCGTGGTCTTCCCGGGCACGGAAACGGTGTTCGACACGCTCATCGCCCTGCGCGACGACCTGCTCGGCGCGGCCGGTTTCCCGCCCGAGGACCTGGTGCAGCGCATCCAGACGCGGCTCGTGGCCCTGGACCGCGGCCACGAGGGCGTCCTCGCCGGCCTTTCCGAGCTCGGGGCGCGCAGCGCCTCCTTCGACCGCATCTCCTCCGGTCTCGTGCTCTTCGAGATCTCGCTGGAGGAGAAGCGCGGCGAGTTGGAGGACACCGACATCTTCACCGCCTCGCTCGAGCTCTCGCAGGCGGAAAACGCCTACCAGGCCGCGCTCATGGCGTCCGCCCGCCTCAACGGGCCGAGCCTCCTCGACTTCCTCTAACGGCGGCGCGCGCAGGGTGGGGCGCGTCAGGCGACCGAGGTGATGCGCACGCCGTAGAACTCGTCCACGACCACGATCTCGCCGTGGGCCACGCACTTGCCGTGCACGTACATCTCGACCGGCGCGTCCGCCGAGTGGTCGAGCTCCACCACCGACCCGGGCGCGAGCTGCAGGATCTGCTGCACCGTGAGCTGCGCCTTGCCCAGCTCCACCGTCACCGGGACGGTGAGGTCGTACACGCGCTCCAGGGGAGACTCGGGCCCGCCGGCGCCGTCCCGCATCTCGGGGAAGCGCAGCGGCGCGGCGCGCGCGCCGCCGCCCGCGGCCTCTCTCGCCTGGGGCTCGCCGGCCGTGGCCACGGCCGCGCCGACTTCCTCCTCCGCCGCGGGCCGCGCGGCGTCCGCCTGCTCTGCGCCGATGTCATTGTCTTCGCTCATGGCGACTCCTTGTGATCCATGCATGCCAGGATGCGAACCGCCAGCTGCCCGCCGGAACGTCCCGGCTGCGCGCTGAAGCGAGCGAGCGATCCGACCTGCACCTCGAGCGGCTCGCGCACCTTGCGGTCCAAGACGAGCACGTTCCCCGGCTCCAGGCTGAGGAACTCCGCGAGACCCACGGTCGCCTGTCCCAGGCTGGCCGACAGGGTGATGCCGAAGCCGCGCACCACGCGCTCCAGCCGTGCGCGCGCCTGCGGCTCCGGGGCGGGCGCCGGCGCCTCCCCTTGCACCGACAGAAGCGGCGCCACGGTGCGGCGCAGGACCAGCAGCCCGAGGCATCCGCCCTCCGTTCCCTCGGACAGGCGCACGCCGAAGCGGAAGACGTTGTCCGCGCCGCGCAGCATGTTGTGCGCCGCCAGGCGGCGCCGCGCCTCGTCCACCTCGAAGGGATCGCGCGCCTCGCCCTCGCGAAGAACGTGGTTCACTTCGCGCACCAACGAGGCGAGGAAGGGTTTGAGGGCCGCGCGGCTGACCTCCCCGATCGCGAGCGGCGCACGCTCCGCCGCGGCGCTCGCCTCCTCTTCCGGCTCCTGCTGCTTCTTCGCGCCCGACCAGCCCAGCAGGCGCCCGATCAGATGGGACTGGAACGTCTGCTCGATGAAGAGCACGGCGCGCTCGCCCGCGGGAGTATGCAGCGGCACGAACCAGGTTCCATCCGGCGCATCGGCCACGGCGCTGGCGTACTGCAGCGCCACGGGCGGCGCTACCTCATGCGCGATGGCCGTCTTCAGGTAGTTGGCCAGTGCCGTTCTCAGGCGCAGGGCCAGGCGGCGCGCCACCTGCTCCAGCTCCCGGAACTGCGCGGCGGCGGGCGCGGCCGGGCGGCGGAAGTCGCGCTTCTCGATGCGCGGAACGCGCCGCCCGCGGCGCCGGCTGCTGATCAGCACGGGTTCGCCCGCGGCCTGTTCCGGCCTGGCGCGTTTCTCCTCGCTCATGACGCCTCTCCGCCTACTCGATCACGAACTCGGTGAAGTAGATGCTCGTCACGCGCGCGTTCCCGGCGGCGAACAGCTCGCCGTTCAGCCGGTCCATGATGCGCGTCTGCAGGAACTCCATGCTCGCGCCGCCGTCGAGCTCGCCGGCGTTGAGCGAGGAGAGCACCTTGAGCAGCTGATCCTGCACCTTGGGAAGCAGCTCGTTGAACTTGCCCAGCGTCTCGGCCGCGTCGTCCGTCTCGAGCTCGACGCTGATCGTGGCCTGCAGCAGCTCGTTCTTCTCGCTCTGGCTCAGGTTGACCAGGGTCTGCGGCACCGGCAGGATGACCCTGCTCTTGTGCACCTGGTGCTGCTCTGCGTCGTCGCCGCCGCCTTCGCTGTCCGGGAAGGCCATCACGCCCACGATCACCGCCGCGGCCAGGGAGAACGCCGCCAGCCCGAGCGACGCGATGAGCCCGCGCCGCGACGTCTTGCCGGCCGCGCCCTTCTCCGCCGCGGCGCCTTCCTTGGGGGTGGTTTCCGCATTGTCCGCCATGACTACTTGCCTCCGCTCTTGCCGGAGCCGTCCGCCTGCAGCACGCCGAGCATGCGCTGCGACACGCTCGACGCCAGCTTCGGCGGCAGCGCGGCCAGGATCTTCCCGGCCTCGCGCGGCTTGACGAACTTCAGGATCTTGGCGGCTTCCTCCGCCGTCTTCTCGGTGAGCAGGGCGGCCGCCGCCTCGCTCGGCATCTTCTCCACGTCCTCGGCGAGCTGCTGGATGTTGGCCAGCTCGGCCTCCTCGAGCAGCACCGAACGGCCGTCGAGCTCCTGCCGCTCCGCCGCCAGGGACTTGATCGTCTCCTCCAGCTCCTCCTCGCGCCGGTTCAGCTCGTCCCAGCGCCGGTTGAGGTCGACGCGCACCAGTTCGAAGTCCTTCTGCTCGCGCTGCAGCTGCGCGCTGCGCTCGCGCAGATCGACGCGCGTGGCCTCCAGTTCCTCGAACAAGGCCGTGGTCTCTTCGCTGGAGAAGGGCGACGGCAGGGTGATCGGGGGCAACAGCCCGTCGCCGGCCGCGCTTCCCGTCCTGCGCTCCGCCTCCTGGTGCGGCCGCGCCGCCGGCCCGGCATGCGGCGCCGCAGGCGGCCCCTCCGTCTCCGCCTCCTGCTCCGGGCCGCCGAGCAGCGGTCCGAGGTATTCGGCGTTGAGCTTGCCGCGCACGCCGAGCGTCCCGACCAGCCCGGCCGAGAACAGCCCGGCCGCGCCGCCCAGCAGCAGCACGATCCGCACCAGGCGGGTCATAAGGGTCGTCCCGTCACTCATCACGCTCCTCCTCGACAGGCTGCTGGCGCTCGTTCGCGCGGCGCTCGGCCGCGTCCAGGAAGCGGCGCAGCGCCACCTCGTCCGTGTCCTTCTGCTCCTTGCGCCGCAGGTCGAGCGCTTCCGCCTCCCTGCGCCTCTCCTCGAGCAGTTCCAGGGAACGCGAGCGCCCGCGCGCCTCGCGGAAGATCCTCTCCGCGGCCTTGCGTCGCTCGCCCTCGGTGCGCCGGCGTTCGACCAGGCGCAACAGCAGTCCCTCGAGATCCTCGGCGTCGGCGCCCAGCCGCCGCAGCTCCTCCACCGCCAGCCGGCCGGTCGCGGCCGCGGCGCGCAGCTCTCCCTGCGCCGCCGCCAGCCGCCCGCGGCCGGCGCGCTCGCCGGCGAGCGCCTCGTCCTCCGCGCGCAGCGCCCGGCCGTAGTCGAGGCGCCGCGCCGCCTCCTCGTAGCGGCGGATCTCGAGCAGCCGCTCCAGGCGGTTGCGCCGCGCGCCGTGCGTCACGCGCCACCTCCCACCGCCGCCTCGAGCGCCTTCTGCGTGGCGGCGAGCGGCACGGGACGGCTCAGGTCCTGGCGCAGGAAGGCCTCCAGGGCGGCAATGCGCGCCACCGCCTCGTCCACCGTCGCGTCCGCGCCCTTCTTGTAGGCGCCGACGTCGATCAGGTCCTTGTGGTCGCGGTACACGGCGAGCAGGCGGCGGAACTTCTCGGCGGCCTGCCGCTGCGCCGGCGCGGCGAGGTTGGGCATGAGCCGGCTGACGCTGCCGAGCACGTCCACGGCCGGGTAGTGGCCGCGGTCCGCGAGCTGGCGCGCGAGCACGATGTGGCCGTCGAGCAACGCGCGGATCGAGTCGGCCACCGGGTCGGCGAGGTCGTCCCCTTCGACCAGGATGGTGTAGATGCCGGTGATGCTGCCCTGCTCGAAGTGCCCCGGCCGCTCCACCAGCCGCGGCAGCTCGCTGAAGAGGGAGGGCGGGTAGCCCTTGGCCGTGGGCGGCTCGCCCAGCGCGAGCCCGACCTCGCGCGACGCGGCGCCGAAGCGCGTGAGCGAGTCCATGACCAGGAGCACGTCGCTGCCTGCGTCGCGGAAGGACTCGGCGATGGCCGTGGCCACGAACGGCGCCTTGAGGCGCTGCAGCGGCGGCGCGTCCGAGGGCGCCGCCACGACCACGGACTTCTTCAGGCCGTCCGGGCCGAGCGACTCGTTGATGAAATCGTAGACCTCGCGGCCGCGTTCCCCGACCAGGCCGATCACCGTGACGTCGGCGCTGGAGCGCGAGGCCAGGGCGGCGAGCAGCGTGCTCTTGCCCACTCCGGCGCCCGCGAAGATGCCGATGCGCTGGCCCTTGCCGAGAGTCAGCAGGCCGTCGATCGCCTTGACGCCGGTCTCGCACACCTCGACGATCGGCCGGCGCAGCGCGGGGCGCGGCGCCGAACGATGCACCGGCACCCAGCGCCCGCTCTTGAGCGGCGGTCCGCCGTCCTGCGGCTGGCCGATGCCATCGAGCACGCGGCCGAGCAGCTCGTCCCCGGCCGGGGCGTGCAGCCGCCGCGAGAGCGTGCGCACCTTCGCCCCCGGGCCCACGCCCTGCAGGTCCGCGAGCGGCATGAGGACCGTCGTCCCCTCGCGGAAGCCGATGGCCTCGGCCTGGATCACTCCCCCGCCGCTGCGCTCGATCGCGCACAGCTCGCCGAGGTTGACCGCCAGCCCGCGGCACTCCGCGGTGATCCCGATGATCTGGGTCACCGCGCCCTCCACGGCGTACTCCTCGAACGAGCGCAAACGCTCGTGGTAGGGCGCCAGGTCGATGGTGCGCTGCTCAGGCACGCGCTTCCTCCCCGCCGAGCAGCGCCTCGCGCACGCGCGAGAGCTCGCGCTCCATGTCGATGGTCACCTGGCGCATGTCGCAGTAGATGGCGCAGCAGGAGGGCGCCAGCGCGCGGTCGGCCTCGATGCGCACGCGCTCCACGCCCTCGCCGCGGCTCCTCAGCACCTCGTCCAGCATCTCCTTGTCCTGTGGCGCGACGCGCACCGTGATGCGCCGCGGGTCGCGCAGACCCGCCGCCACCTTGGCGATCCCCTGCTCCACCAGGCGCGCGAGGTCCGCCCCGCCGGACTGGATCTCGCGCCCGACGATCTTCCCGGCGATGGCCAGGGCGAGCTTCACCACCTCGGTGCCGATGGCGGCCAGCTCCTCCTGGAACCTGCGCTCCAGGCGCTTGGCCTCGGCGTCGATGCGGCGCACGAGCGCGTCGAACCTGCCCTGCAGGTGCACCCACTCGGGCGCGGGCGCCTGGTCGCGGCCGAGGTCCCGGCCCGGCTCTTCCTGCGGCGAGCGCGCCGCCGCGCCGGGGCCGTCCGCCTCGGGTGCCCGCCGCGGCGCCCGCAGCGGCGCCTGCTCGCGCGGCGCGCCCTCCTCCGCTCCCGGCCGATCCGCGCCCGCGCCGCCGGACTCATCCTCGCGCCGGCGCACGGCGCGCTGCTGCTCCGCCTCGAGGCGCAGGCGCGCCAGGCGCACCGCCGCCGGGGCGTCGCCGAAGTGCACGCGCAGGTCAGGTGACAAGGTCGTCCCCTCCGCCGGCGGAGAACTGGATCTCGCCGCGCTGGATGAGGTCGCGCGCCACGGTCGCCATCTCCTGCTGCGCCTGGCGCACCTCGGACAGCCGCACCGCGCCCATGGTCTCGCGCTCCTCGCGCACGCGCTCCTGGGTGCGCTTGGAGACGTTGCCCAGGAGGAAGATGGTGGCCTCCGGGCTGGCGCCCTTGAGCGCGGTGGCGAGGACCTTGGTGTCGATGCCGGAGAGCACGCGCTGCACCTCGCGCGGGCCGAGCTTGAGCAGGTCCTCGAAGGTGAAGAGCTGCTCCTTGACCTTCTGCGCCTTCTCCGGATCGCTGATCTCGAGGTTCATGAGCAGGCTCTGCTGGGCCTCCTCGTTGAAGCGGTTGAGGATGGTCGCCACCGCCTTGAGGCGCTCCCCCTCCGGCGCCGGCGGCACGACCGCCTCGAGGCTCTTGGAACGCTCCGCCGCCGCGTCCAGCACCTCGGTGACCAGTTCCTCGGGGGGCCGCTCCATCCTCACCATGCGCTCGATGAGGTCCTGCCGCAGCGCCTCCGGCAGCATGGGCAGGACCGCCGCGGCCTTCTCCGCCCCCATCTCCAGCAGGATGAGCGCCACGACCTGCGGATGCTCTCCGTCCAGGACGAAGGCCAGCGAGCGGCCGTCCAGGCGCGCCAAGGCGGCGCGCGCGCGCTCGCCGCGGTCCTGCGATCCGACGCGGTCGGCGAAGGACACCGCCTCGGAGCCGAGCGCCTCGTTCAGCAGGTTGCACACGTCCTGGGTGCCCAGGCAAGCCCCCTCGGAACGGTCCAGCGAATCGCGGAACTCGCGCAGCAGCTGCTCCTGGGTCTCGCGGCCGATGAACACGTCCGTCATGCCCGCCAGCGCCTGCGTGACCGACTGGCGCTCCATGTTCGGCAGGCGGCGCAGCAGGCCGGCCGCCGTCGGCCGATCGAGCGTCAGCAGGAGAGTCGCCACCTTCTCTGGTCCGCTCTTGGCCATCAGTTCAAGTCCTCACCGCGCAGCCAGGTGCGCAGGACGCGCGTGGCCGCGCCCGGATCGTGCTCCACGGTCGCCTTGATCGCGTCGTGCAGCGGCAGGGCCGCCTGCGCCGCCAATCCCGGCGCCTCGGCCTGCAGGCCGCGCGGCGCCAGCGCCGCCTCGGCCTCGGCGCTCGCGCGCCGGCCAGGAGCGGGCCGCGGCGTCCGGCGCTCGGCGGTCCTGAGGATCTTGAACACCAGGAAGAGCGCGCCCAGGATGCCCAGCACCTGCACGGCGCGCTCCAGGATCATTGGCAGGTACGACATCCCGCCCTCGTCCGCGACGGGCGCCGCCTCCTCGGGTGGCGCGAAGGCGTGCACCATCGAGCTGAACGTGTCGCCGCGCTGCTCGTCAAACATGACAGCGGCCTTGACCAGCTCCTCGATCTCGGCGAGCTGGCTCTGATGGTCCGGGTGCAGGATCATGCTCACGCCGAGGCGCAGGATCTTGGGAGTGTTGGTCTCCTGGCTGCGCACGGTGCGCGACTGGCCGTACTCGGTGGTGACGGTCTCGTCCTTCTCCACGCCGCCGCTCGCGGCGGCGACCGCGTCCGCGCCTTCCGCGATCTTGGCCTCCGTGCCCGCGGGCCCGCCCGTACGCGAGGCGGCGGGCGAGACCGAGCGGCTCTCCACCGTCTCGGAGAGGACCGGCCCCTTCGGGTCGAGCTTCTCCGAGGTCTCCCTGATCTGCTGGAACTCGGCGTCCAGCGCGATGCGCACGTCGGCCTTGATCTGCTTGCTGTCCAGCATCTCCTGCGCCCGCTTGCGGCGCACATCCTCCTCGCGCAGGCGGTAGGCCAGGAGGTTGTCCGCGGCCGCCGCCCCGGGATCCTTCTCTCCTTCGGTGAGCAGATGTCCCTGCGCGTCCATGACGCGCACGTCGCCCGGGTCGAGGCTCTCGACCGCCCCGGACACGAGGTGCGCGATGGCGCGCACGTTCTCCTCGCTGAGCTTGCGGCCGGAGCGCGTGTGCACGATGACCGACGCCTTGGGCGGGCTGTCGTCGTCCAGGAAGGGCGAGCGCTGCCCGGCGGTGATGTTGACCGAGGCCTTCTCCACCGCGTCGAAGCTGGCGATGTCGCGCGCGAGCGCGCCTTGCAGGGCGCGCCGGAAGGTGACGTTCTGCACGAAGTTCGACATGCCGAAGCTCGCGTCGTCGAACAGCTCCCAGCCCGAGCCGGTGCCGCGCGGCAGGCCCGCGGCCGAGACCAGCATGCGCATCTCGGAAACCTGCTGGCGCGGCACGTACACCGACCTGCCGCCGTCCCGCGCCTCCGCCGACACGCCGGCGCCGCGCACTTCCTCGACCACGGCGGCGGCGTCCGCGGGATCGAGGCTGCCGAAGAGCAGGGCGTAGTCGGGCCGCGTCGCCAGGTAGACCGAGCCCCCGATCCCCAGGAGCACGATGAGGGCGCTGAGCGCGGCCAGCACGCGCTGCGCCGGCGTGCCGCCGGTCAGGATTCCGCCGAACTGGGAGAGAAGCTGCTTCACGACTCCATGTCTCCGCCGCTGGCGCCCTCAGCGGGCGCCGCCCGCCGATCACATCGGCATGCGCTGGATCTCCTGGTACGCGTCGATGAGCCGGTTGCGCACTTCGACCACCAGCCGGAAGGAGGTGTCCGCCTCGGTGATGGCGATCATCACGTCGTGGATGTCCGTGGGCTCGCCCTTGGCGAGCGACTCGGTCAGCCGGTCGGAGGCCGCGTTCGCCTGGTTGGCGTCCTGGATCAAGTCGCCGAGCAGGCCGGCGAAGCCGCCCGCGCCGCGCGCGCCGCGCTCCGGCTGGGCACGCGCCGCGGTCTCGCTCGCGCTCGCGGCCGCGCGGATTGCGGAGACGTCCATTGCTACCTCCCGATCTGCAGCGCGGCGTCCACCATGGTGCGGAACGCCCTGATGCTGCGCAGGTTGGCCTCGTAGGAGCGCATCGCCTCCATGAGGTCGACCATCTCGAAGACCATGTCCACGTTGGGCAGCGTCACCCAGCCGTCCGCGTCGGCGAGCGGGTGGCCGGGGTCGCTCACGCGCTTGAGCTCGCTCATGTCCGGCACCACGCCGGCGACGCGCACCGAGGGCAGGCGCTCGCGGTCGCGCGTGCTGCGCTCGACGTACGCCTCGAAGATGACCTCGCGCCGGCGGTAGGGGCCGCCCTCCTCCGTCTTCAGGGTGTGCGCGTTGGCGATGTTGGCCGCGACCACCTCGAGGCGGCGGCGCTCGGCCTGCATGCCGGCGCCGGCGATGTCCAGGGCGCGAAACGCTTTCATCCCGCTCATGCTCCGCCTCCGCCGTCAGCGCCCGCCGCTCACGGCGAGACGCATCATCTGCACCTTGTGCTGCAGCACGAGGCTGAGCGCCTGGTAGACGTACTCGACGCGCGTCAACGCGGCGGCCTCGTCCTCGGCCACGACGTTGTTGCCGTCCACCTCGCCCGCGCTGCGGTCGAGCGTGACCTGCGGTTCGAAGCGGCCGCCGCGCGCCGCGCGCTCGAGCTGCTCCTCGAAGGACACCGCGGAGCGCTTGAAGCCCGGCGTGCTCTGGTTGGCCAGGTTGGACCCTCCCGGCGCCCACCGGCGCCGTCCCGCGCCGCGCGGGGCCGCCGACGCTGATGCCTTCGCGGCGATAACGCGCGATCTTGTTGGTGAGGGTGCGCGGCGTGACGCCCAGGATTCGGGCCGTCTCCTTGCGCGAGTTGCCCGTGCTCTCCAGCGTCCTCAGGATGAGCGCGCGCTCGACGTTGTCCAGGCTCCACCCCACCTGGCGCGATACGTCCGGCTGCGCGTCGCGCTCGCCGGCTCCTCCCGGGGCGAGGTGCTCCGGCTCCAGGGTCTCGCCTGGATCGAGCACGGCCGCGCGCTCGATGGTGTTCTCCAGCTCGCGCACGTTGCCCGGCCAGCTGTAGGAGCGCAGCATGTCCATGGCCGCCGGCGCGATGCGCCGCGCGCGCGCGTCGTTCTCCAGGGCGAACTTCTCGAGGAAATGCAGCGCCAGCGGCTCGATGTCCTCGCGGCGCTCGCGCAGCGGCGGGATCCTGAGGTTGACCACCTGCAGGCGATAGAAGAGGTCCTCGCGGAACAGGCCGTCCCTGATGCGCTCCTCCAGGTCCTGGTTGGTGGCGGCGACGGTGCGCACGTCGCAGGTGAGCGTCTTGGTGCCGCCCACGCGCTCGAACTCGCGTTCCTCCAGCACGCGCAGGAGCTTCGCCTGCAGCGCCGGGCTGGTCTCGCCGATCTCGTCCAGGAAGATCGTGCCGCCGTCCGCCAGCTCGAACCTGCCGGCGCGCCGGCTCACGGCGCCGGTGAACGCGCCCTTCTCGTGGCCGAAGAGCTCGCTCTCGAGCAGCGACTCCACGAGGGCGGCGCAGTTGACGCGCACGAAGGGCTTATCGCGGCGCGGGCTCTCGCCGTGGATGAGCCGCGCGAACAGCTCCTTGCCGGTGCCGCTTTCGCCGGTCAAGAGCACCGTGGCGCGCGAGCGCGCCACGCGGATCGCCGTGTCGATCAGGGAGCGCAGCGCCTGGCTGCGGGCGATGATCTGCACCTCGGTCCCGCCCGCGGCGCAGTCGAGTCCGGCGTCCGCGGCCGCGCCGCCCGCGGCCGCGAGGCGCGTGCTCACGCGCTGCAGCACGTCCTCGATCTGCTCGGGCGAGAGCGGCTTGGTCAAGAAGTCGTAGGCCCCTTCCTTCAGCGCCCGCACCGCGGTCTCGACCGAACCGTAGCCGGTGATCACCACCACCGGCACGGCGCGCCCGGAGGTGCGGATGCGGCGCAGCAGGGTCAGCCCGTCGTCCCCGGGCATGCGCAGGTCGGTGATCACCAGGTCGGCGTCGCGTTCCGCGAGCATGCGGAACGCCTCGGCCGCTCCGGCGGCGGCGCGGACCTCGACCCCGCTCGTCTCCAGGAACTCCGCGAGGAAGTCCCGGGAAAGAGGGTCGTCGTCCGCGATGAGCACTCGTCGAATCATGAGCAGCAAGCCTCCGCCGGCAGAGCCTCGGCCGGCACCGCCAGGACGAACGCCGCGCCCGAGCCGATCCCGGGCCGCATCTCCACCGAGCCGCCGTGCAGTTCGGCGATCC
Source organism: Planctomycetota bacterium (assembly GCA_016213895.1). GTDB lineage: Bacteria > Planctomycetota > B15-G4 > B15-G4 > JADJEK01 > JACQZJ01. The sequence goes on from JACQZJ010000095.1 coordinate 23,282, forward strand.
TGCGCACCAGCGCCAGCCCCAGGCCCGCGCCCTCGGTCTTGGTGGTGAAGAACGGCTCGTAGAGCCGAGCGCGCGCCTCCGCCGGCACGCCAGGTCCCGAGTCGCGCACCTCCAGCTCGACCACGCGCGCGCGCTGCCGCGCCGCCAGCTCGAGCCGGCCCGCGCCGCCGAGCGCCTCGAGGGCGTTCTGAATCAGGTTGGTGAGCGCCTGCCGCAGGCGCGTCTCGTCCCCCGGCACGCACAGGCCGGGCGGGTGGACGGCGATGGACACGTGGATCCCGCGCGCCAGGGAGGGAGCGGCCTGCGCGACGCACTCGAACGCGTCGCACAGGAACCTCTCCGCGTCGATCGAGGCGCGCGCCAGCGGCCGCGGCCGCGCCAGGAAGAGGACCGAGTCGATGATCGCGTCCGTGCGCTCCACGCCCTCGCAGATGCGCCGCGCCCAGCGGCGCGGAGTCTCGGCGCCCGCCACGCCCTGCAGGTGGCGCTCGAGCATGCCGGCGAAGCCGCGAATGCCGGAGAGCGGGTTGCGCATCTCGTGGGCGATGATGGCCGCGACCCGGCCCAGCTCAGCCAGACGGTCCAGGCGCTTGACCTCCAGCTCCAGGGCCTTCACCTCGGAGCGGTCGTTCAGGACCTCGACCAGTCCGAGGTGGTTGCCCGCGGCGTCGCAAACCGGCACCACGCGGTCGTCGATGACGCGCACGCCGCACCCGTTCTCGATGACGCGCTCCTGCACCTCGGCCGGCCCGTCTGCCAGCAGGAGCAGCGGCCGCCCGGCCGCGTCCCGCAGGCCGGCCGCGGCGCTGCCGATGAGCTCGGTCCCCTTCCGCTCCAGGATGCCCTCCGCGGCCGGATTGGCCATGAGGATGGTCCCGTCGCATCCGGCCACCACGACCCCGCAGGGAATGGCGCGCAGCACGGCCGCGAGCGAGCCGGACAGGTTCTCCAGCTCCTCCACCTGCGCCTTGAGCCGCGCGTTCGCGTCGGCCAGGTCGCGGTCGAGGTTCGCCGCGGTGCGCTGCAGGCCCTCGTAGGCGGCGCGCAGCTTCTCCGCCACGAGCGCGAAGGCGCTGAAGGCGTCCTTCAGCTCGACTGCGTGGTCGCTGCTCGCGTCGATCATCATCGCGTCTCCTCCCGCGCCTGCGGGCGCGCGCCGACCACGCCGCTCTGCACGCGCTCCATGCGCTCGAGCTGGCGGCGCGCGCTCTCGCTCAACGCGCGCCGTTCGCCAACCTCCTGCACGCAGAGCAGCGCCTGGCGCGCCGCGGCGTAGTCGCGCTTCTCGATCAGGGCGCAGCCCAGGACGTAGAGCGCGTCGGGCGCGATCCCGCGCGGCTCGCGGCCGCCGAGGAGGCGGATGACGCCGTCCATGTCGCCCTGCCTGAAGGCCAGGAGCGCCTCGTGCGCGGGATCGCTCGGAAGCCAGTTCTCCTGCTCGCGCGGCGCCGCCTCCTGGCCCGCCGCGCTCCCCTGCTCCGCCTGCGCGCCCGGCGCGGGCTCCAGGTCGAGCCCGGGCGCGGTCTCCGCGCCCTCGCTCGCCACCAGCTCGGCGACGTCGCGCAGGCCCTCGTTCGGGTCGTTGAGCGAGGGCGCGCGCAGCTCCAGCAGGCGCAGCTTGGCGCGCAATCCGCTCACCTCGTCCGCCAGCACCTCGATCTGCGCGGCGCGTTTCTCGCTCACGCCGATGTCGCGCAGGCCCACCTCGTCTCCTTGCCTCTCCTGCAGGAACTGCGCCGCTCCGCCTTCCTCCGCCGAGACCAGGCCGTCGAGCGTCTGGTAGAGCGCCGCCACCTCAGCCTCGAGCGCCACGATCGCCGGCAGGTGCGCCTCCGGGTGCTCCAGCAGGTTCTCCAGCTGCGGCGCGGGCGCGGCGCCGCCAGCCTGCGCGCCGCTCGCCGCGCTCGACTCGGGCGCGCTTTCCGGGGCGGCCGGGGGCGCGGCGTCCTGAGCAAGCAGCACGAGCAGCAGGGCGCAGAGGGCGGCGGTCATGGCTTCTCCTCCGCGGCGCCCAGCGCGCCGCTCTCGCCGTTCAGCAAGCGGCGCGCGCCCTGGTAGTCGCCCAGCGCCTCGAGGCACTCGACGCCGAGGAGCGCGACCTCCTCCCGCGCGCCTGGCGGCAGCCCGTCCGCGGCCAGGCGCGCCAGCACCAGGCGCGCGCGCTCCGGTTCGCCCGCCGCGAGCAGGGCGCGGGCGATTCCCATCTTCGCCTGGTGGCGCACGCTCTCGTGCTGCAGCGATTCCTGGAAGAGGAGGCGCGCGCGCTCCGGCTCCCCGTCCTCGAGCGCCATGTGCGCCGAGCGCAGGGCAAGTTGCGCGGCTTCCTCTGGAGAACCGAGCTGCTCCGCCTCGTAGAAGTGGCGGCGCGCGCGCAGCGTCAGGCCGAGGTCCTGGAAAGCGTCACCCAGCGCCAGATTGGCGCGCAGGCGCACCGCCGGCCCGGCGTCCGGGGCGGCGAGCGCGGCGCCGGCCAGGAGGATCCCGGCCGCGGCGCGCCCCGCGCGCAGCTCCAGCTCGGCGAAGGCCATCAGGGCCGAGGCCGCGGGGGGCCCTGCGCCCTCCGCGAACAGGCCGGCCGAGGATCTGAGGATGGTCGCCGCGGACATCGGGTCGGGCCGCGCCTGCGCCACCAGGGCGAGCGCCAGCACCGGGGCGAGCACGGCGTTCCCTTGCGGGTCCCGCAGCCACAGGTCATGCAGCAGCGTGACCGCCGCCTCGGCGCGCCCGGCCTCGATGAGGAGCGACGCCGCGTCCGCGAGGCGCTCGAGCGTCTCCGGCGAGATCACGTCGAGCTTCTTGAACGCCTCGCGCAGGTCCTCGATCTCGCGCAGGCTCGACTCCTCGATGAGCAGCCCGAGCAGCCGCCGCAGGGCGCGGTCGCGCACGCCGCTGTCGCCGCACTTGCCGAGGAAGGCGCGCAGCAGCTGGGCGGCGCGCACGCGGTCCCCCACCGCCATGTAGCAGTCGGCGAGCAGCAGCTCGCAATCGCGCGCCGCCTCCGCGGAGGGAAAGCGCGAGAGCAGGGTCTCGTAGCTGGCGAAGGCCGACTTGACGTCGCCGCTCCGGCGCTGCAGCTCCGCCAGCCCCCTGATGGTGAGGGCCGTGACCGCGGCGTCGCGCTGGCGCAGCAGCGCCATGTTGTAGAACCTCTCCGCCGACCAGCGCAGGCCGGCGCGCACGCGCGGCGCGCCCGGCCGCGGCGGCCCCATCACGCGGTAGACGTCGAGGTCCCGCTCCACGTCCACGCCGGAGGCCGCGGCGATCAGCTCGATGATGTACTCCGCGCGCCGTTCGTGCAGGTCGAGGGTGAGGATCGTGGTCTTCAGCGGGACCTCGGCCAGCGGGTCGACGATCACCGCCGCCTCGCCCGTGCCGACGAGCAGCGCCAGGAACTCGGAGGCCGGACAGTCCCTCCCGCGCACGGTGAAGAGGCTCTCGCCGTCGACCTGCGGCGCCGCGTGCGCCTCGGGCCGGGCCGGCAGCAGCCTCTCCTGGTCGCCCGCCGCGGCCGGCAGCGCGTGGAGCGCGCAGGCCAGGGCCAGCCAGCAGATCCTCCTCATCGTCCCTCCGCGTCGGCCAGCGACTGTTCGTACTCGCGGCGCAGGACGTCGCCGAGCAGGGCGTATGCATCCGCCGCGCGCTGGTTGTCGGCGTGCCCCAGGCCGTCGAGCCTGAGGAGGAAGGCGGCCGCGACGCGACGCGCTCCCTCGATGTCGCCCAGGGCGAAGCGCTCGCGCGCCACGTCCAGCTCGTGCGCCGGTCCCGGCGCCTGCTGCTGCGGCGCGGCCTCGTGCGCAGGCGCAGCCTCCTGCGGCGTCGCGGCGGGAACGGCAAGGGAAACGTTTTCCGTCTTCTCCGGCGGGGCGGCGCTCAAGCGCTCGTCGCGCTTGTCGAACAACCAGGTGACTCCCATGCCCTGGCCGAAGCCGGCGGCGACGAGGACGAGCGCAAGCAGCGCCACTCGCGGCCAGGGATGACCCGGCCGCGCCGTGGTCGCGCGCGAGGAGGGCTCTGTGGCCTCCTCGGGCTGCGGCACGGCGGCGAAGGGAGGCGCGACTGGAGGATCTTCGGCTGCGGTCATGTCGAACCCGCCGCGCGCTCCGGATAGGGACCATTCCCTGCCTCCGGGCTGGCGCGACTGCGTCCCGATTCGTCACTCCGCGCGCAGGACTTGAGGGCTTTGTGGAAAAGGCGGCACGCCCCCCAGAAAAAGTTTCCCTCAAGCGCGCGCCCCCGCCGCCGCTACGAGATTTCCCGCAAGCTCAGCGGCCGCGCCGGCCGAAATGCACGCGGCACGAGGCGTGCCTCTGACGGAAGGCGGCATGACCGGCATCTCACTCTGCGCCATCACCCGCGACGAGGAGGAGCGGCTCCCGCGCATGCTCGACTCGGTGCGCGGCCTCGTCTCCGAGATCGTCGTGGTGGACACCGGCTCCCTCGACGGCACCGCCGAGATCGCGCGCCGGCGCGGCGCGCGCGTCATCCATCACCCCTTCCGCGACGACTTCTCCGAGGTGCGCAACGTCGCGCTGGCCGCGGCCAAGCAGCCCTGGATCTTGGTGCTGGACGCCGACGAGCAGCTCGACGCGGCGGCAGGGCCCGTCATTCGCCGCGCGCTGCGCGAGCGCGGCCGCGCCGGGTTCCACCTGCACTTCATCAACGACCTCGGGGGCGGCCGCCAGCACGTGCATGCCCTGGTGCGCCTGTTCCGCAACGATCGCTCCATTCGCTTCCGCTACCTCATCCATGAGCAGATCCTGCCCGACCTCCTCGACTACTGCCGCAGGCGCGGCGCCACCATCGGCCTGCTCGAGCAGGCCGTGGTGCGTCACGACGGTTACCTGCCGGAGCGCGCGCGGGAACGCGGCAAGGACGAGCGCAACGAGCGCCTCCTGCGGCGGCAGGTGGAGCGGTTACCCGACCAGCCCTATTCCTGGTACAAGTTCGGCGACTTCTTGCGGCGTTTCGCCGAGCGCCGCGCCGAGGCCGCCGCCGCCCTCGAACGCGCCGCCGCCCTGCTGCGCGCCATGGACGCGCGCGCGGCCCAGGAGCTCTCCTTCTCCGCCGAGGTCTTCGCCCTGCTCGCCGTCGACAGCGACCGCGCCGGCGACCCGGAGCGCGCGCTGCGCTTCGCCTGCGAGGGGCGCGAGCGCTTCCCGGCCACGCCGAACCTCCTCTACGCCAGCGGCCACCTGCTGGCGAAGTTCGGGCGGCACCGCGAGGCCTTCGCCGCCTACGCGCGCCTGCGCGCGCTGCGCGACCGCCTCATGGCCGTCTGTTCGGCATGGGCCGCGCCCTGGTCAACCTCGGACACGTGCGCGCCGGGCGCCGCTGCCTGGAGCTGAGCGTGGCCCAGAAGCCGCGCGCGGCCGAGCCCTACGTCCTTCTGGCGCGCCTCTACCTCGATCTGAACCGCCTGCCGGAGGCCCTCGACCTCTACCGCGAGGCGCTGCGCCGCGAGCCCGGCGACGCGTCCCTGCGCCTGCGCCTCGGCGCCGTGCTGCTTTACCTGCGCCGCCCGCGCGAGGCCCTGGCCGAGTTTCGCGCGGCCAAGGAGCGCGGCGCCGCCGCGGGCGTGGTCGAGCCGCGCATCGGCGCGGCGCTGCTCGCGCTCGGCGAGATCGACGCGGCGCGCGCCGCCTGCGCCGCCGCCGGAGACGCGCCCGAGGCGCGCGCCGGCAGCAGGCTGCTCGAGCTGTTGGCGGCGGGCGCGGACCCGGCGCAGGATCCGGAGCTGGCGCGACCCGCGGCGCGCACCTGGCTGCGCTGCCTGGCCCTCTCGCCTCTGGCCGGCGCCCCGGCCGCGCCCGTCCTTCAGGGCGACAAGTAGAACTCGAAGACCGCGCGGCTCTTCTCCCCCTGCGAGGTCTCGATGTCAGCCACCTCGCGCAGCTCACCGAAGGTCTCGATGCGCGCGCGCCAGTCCTTCGACGCGCGCCGGATGGCGCGCACCAGCGCCGACTGGCGGCGCAGCGCCAGGTCGTATTCCGACCAGGAGTCCTCGCCGGCCAGCACGTCCAGGTAGACCGCGACGCGGAAGCTGACGTTGAAGCGCTCCACCGCCTCGCCGAACTCGCGGAAGAAGCCGCTGCGATCCGGGCGCAGCATGGCGCTGCTCGGCGAGAAGAGCCGTTCCGCGGGGATGCGCACCACCACTCCCCGGTCCTCCACGATGCGCTGCACGTCGTCGCGCTCCAGGCGCTCGAACCACTTCAGGATCGATCCGTCCAGGAACTGCACGACCGCGGTCAACGACTCGAAGGGACCGGGATCGGAGGTGCGCCGGCCCTTGGGGAAGGCGTTCCCCATGACCTTCGGCTTGACGCTGTCCGCGGCCCTCCCCTTGGTGTTCGTTCCGCCGGTGCCGACGTGGTGGAAGGCGAACTGCACCGAGTTGGAGAACTTTTTGAGCTTGTTCTTGTCCACCTCGGACACGGCGTACATGATCACGAAGAAGGCGAAGAGGAGGGTGATGAAGTCGGCGTAGGAGACCAGCCAGCGCTCGTGGTTGACGTGCTCCTCGTGCTTCTTGTGCTTGCTCACGCCGCGCGCGCCCCCCTCAAGCCGCCTTGGCGGCCTCCTCGCCCTGCGCCGGCTGCTTCTCCTCGCGGCCGAGCAGGATCTTCAGCGTCTGCTCGAGCGCCGAGGTCGGCTGCCCGTCGGCCATGCCCACCACTCCCTCCACGACCACCTCGGCGCGCGCCGTCTCCGCGCGCGCGCGCGACTTGAGCTTGCCCGCGAGCGGCAGGCAGACGAGGTTCGCCAGGCCGACGCCGTAGATTGTCGCCACGGAAGCGGTCGCGATGCCGCTGCCCAGCTTGGACGGGTCGTCCAGGTTGCCCATCACGTGGATCAGGCCGAGCACGGCGCCGAGGATGCCGACGGTCGGCGAGTAGCCGCCGGCGCCCTCGAAGACGCGCGCGGCGTCAGCGTACTTCTCCTCGCCCTTGGCCATCGCCGTCTCCAGGCGCGAGCGCAGCTCCGCCGAGGCGACGCCGTCTATGAGCAGGCCGAGCGCCTGCACCAGGAACGGGTTCTTGATCTCCTGCAGCTTGGTCTCGAGCGCGAGCATGCCGTCGCGCCGGGCGATTTTGGACAGCTCCAGGATGTCCTTGACCAGGCCCCCGGCGTCGGCCTGCGCCGGCTTGAACACGCGCGGCAGCATCGCCTTGACCGCCTTCATCTCCTCGGCGCTGGACTGCAGGCAGACGGCGCCGATGGTGCCGCCGAAGACGATGATCGCCGCCGTCGGGATGAGGATGGCGCCGATGTGGATCCCCTCGAGGACCGCGCCGCCGAACACGGCGAGCACTCCCAGGATCACGCCGATAAGGGAGAAGATGTCCACGCGCGACCGTCCAGTGCGAGAAGCGAGAACGCGCCGGCGCGCTCCGGCCACGGGCTGGAGCCGCGCGGCGCCGTTCTGTTATCGGTGCGGCCGCGCGCGGCGCTGAAGGGAATCCGCGCGAAAGCCGGCGCCGCGCCCGGGAACGGCGCGGGGCGCCGGCTCAAGCGCGCGCCCGGCGCGACGAACAACAGGCCTGAGGCGGGGCAGCGATGCCAGCAGCCGCCTCCGGGTTGGCAGCGCCGCAGCGGCTGCCGCGGATAGGTGGATCAAGCAATGGCTCTGAGAATCAACAACAACGTTGCGTCACTGACCGCGCAGAAGAACCTGGCGTCGGTGACGAGCCGCCTGCAGGGCAACTTCAAGCGCCTGTCGTCTGGCTTGCGGATCGCCACCGCGGCTGACGACGCTGCGGGTCTGGCCATTTCCGAACGCTTGCGGGCGCAGATCAGGGGCATGGAACAGGCCTCGCGCAACGCGAACGACGGCATCTCCTTGACGCAGACGGCGGAAGGCGGCCTCAACGAGGTCTCCAACATCCTCATCCGCCTCAAGGAGCTGGCGGTGCAGGCCAACACCGGCACGGTGTCCGACTCGGACAAGGACACGCTGCAGGCCGAGCTCACCGAGCTGGTGTCCGAGATCGACCGCATGGCCCAGCAGGTCGATTTCAACGGCATCAACCTGCTCGACGGCTCGTCCTCCACGATCGAGTTCGCGGTCGGCATCGGCGACACGAGCGGCATCGACACCATCGCGGTGTCGCTCGACTCGGTGCGCACCAGCACGCTCGGCGGGTCGACCGCGCTCTCCTCGATCGACATCGGCTCGAGCGGCGACGTGAGCGCCGCGCTCATCTCCATCGACTCGGCCATCGACACGGTGTCGACCTACCGCGGCCGGCTCGGCTCGACCGAGAACCGCCTGAACTCGGCGATCGCCGGCCTGGCGACCCAGGTCGAGAACCTCACGGCCGCCGAGTCGCGCATCCGCGACGTGGACGTGGCCAAGGAGGCGGGAGACCTCACCAGGAACTCGATCATCCAGCAGGCGTCGCTGTCCATCCTGGCGCAGGCCAACCTGCAGCCGCAGACGGCCCTCGCCCTGCTCTCGAGCTGACGGCGCGACACGGGTGCGTGCGCGGCCCGGGCGGAGGGGGCCCGGGCCGCGCGCCTTTCTCGCCGCGCCCTTCCCCCGCCCACCCCCTGAGCCCGGGAGTCCAGCATGGCTGCATCACTCATATCCTTCGGCGGCATGGCCTCGGGCCTGGACACGCAGTCTATCATCGCGGCCCTGGTCGGCGTGAGGAAGCAGCCGATCGCCCTGCTGGAGGCGCGCAAGGCCGAGTACAGCCAGCTGCGCACGCGCTACAACCAGCTGCGCGACAAGCTGGAGAAGCTCCAGTCCAAGGCGGAAGACCTGAAGCAGGCCACCGACTTCCTTTCCTTCTCCGCCGTCTCCTCCGACACCACGGTCCTGGACGTCTCGGCCGAAGGCAGCGCCTCCGAAACCTCCTTCGCGGTGGTCGTGAGCGCGCTCGCCGCCGCCGAGTCCGAAGCCTCGACCGGCTTCGCGGACTACGACACGACCCACCTCGGCACGGGCACCCTCAAGATCACGCTCGCCGGCACGCAGCACGACGTCGCGGTCGCCAGCGGCGAGGATACCCTCGAGGGGATCCGCGACGCCATCAACGACGCCGAGATCGGCGTGACCGCCACGATCGTCAACGAGGGCACCGGGGCGAACCCGTACAAGCTGGTGGTGACCTCGGACGACACCGGCGCCGCGAACACCATCAGCTTCTCGGACGATCAGGGCGGCAGCGGTCTGGCCGCCACCCTCAACTTCGGCAACGTGCAGCCCGCGGCCGACGCCGTGGTGCAGATCAACGGGCTGACCGTGCACCGCGCGACCAACGTCGTCGACGACGTCGTGCCTGGGGTCACCTTCACGCTGCTCAAGGCGGGCACCTCCACCGTCACCCTGAACGCCGACCTTGGCTCGATCAAGAAGAAGGTGCAGGAGTACGTCGACGCCCACAGCGACCTGATCAGCTTCATCAACAACGAGATCAAGGTCTCCGACATCACGGACCAGGCGGGAGCGTTCAACGGCGAAGCGACGGTGCGCGGCATCAAGAACCGCATCCTCGCGCAGTACACCCTCTCCAGCTACCCGGGCGGCGCGCTCAGCACCCTGGCCGAGGTGGGCATCACGCTGGAGAACGACGGCACCCTGACCTTCGATGAGTCCGACTTCGACGACGCCGCCGAGGAAAGCCTGGACGACGTCACCGGCCTCTTCACCACCAGCGGCGACGCGATCGGCGGCGCCGGCTTCTCGCTCTACCACGTGCCCGACACGCTCGCCGCCGGCGACTACGCCGTGAACGTCACCCAGGCCGCGACCAAGGCGGCCACGCAGGCGACCCAGGCCTTCCCCACGGGCGGCCTGAGCGCGGACGAGAAGCTCACCTTCACGCTCGGCGCCGACACGGTCGAGGTGCAGCTCGCCTCCGGCGACTCGCTCGCGGACGTGGTGGGCAAGGTCAACGACGCTCTCGACGACGCCGGCATCGGCGTCACGGCCTCGGACCAGGCGGGCGTGTTGAGCTTCACGGCCGACGCCTACGGCTCGGCGAGCAGCTTCTCCGTGGTCTCGGACACGGCGGTCGGGCCGGGCTCCACGGGCGTGGGCGCGAGCCCGCTCGCGGCCGCGGGCCTCGACGTCCAAGGGACGATCGGCGGCCAGGCGGCAAGCGGCGCCGGCCAGTACCTCACGGGCAGCGGCGACTTCGCCGAGGTGGAGCTGCGCTACACCGGAACCGCGCCGGCCGCGACCACGTTGACCGTCGGTCCGGACGGCTTCTTCGTCAAGATGGATGACCTTCTGGACGACGCGCTTCTGCCGCTCACCGGCCCGATCGACGCGCGCCTGGACGCGCTCGACGACACGATCGAGGACATCGAGGACCGCGTCGACTCGCTCGATCAGCGCGCCGAGCAGTATCGCGAGATGCTCGTGCGGCAGTTCGCCGCCCTGGAGTCGCTCATCGGCAAGCTGCAGGCGCAGCAGAGCTACCTGGCGACCTTTGCCGCCAACTGGAGCACCAGCTCATGACCCGTTCCGCGAGTCCCGCCGCCACCTACCAGCGCGACGAGGTGCTGACCGCCTCGCCGCTGCGCCTCGTGCTGCGCGTCTTCGGCGCGGCCATCAGCGCCCTGCAGCGCGCGCGCCGCCACGCGGAGGGCGGCGATCGCGTGCGCTGCCGCGCGGAGACGAGCCGCGCACGCGGCCTCGTGGCCGAGCTGCTCGGCGCTCTCGACAAGGAGCAAGGCGGCGAGATCGCCGGCCAGCTCGAGGCCCTATACGTGTTCATCCTCACCCAGCTCCTCGGCGGCAGGGCGTCCCCGAACCCGCGCGCCCTCGCCGACGCCGAGCGGATCCTCGACACACTGAGGGAGGGCTTCGATGCGATCCTGCGCAACGACGGCGAACGCCGCGACTCCTGAGGCGGTCAGCGCGGCGCTGGAGCGCCTGCTCGATCGGGTCGGCCGCGCCGAGGCGCGCGACCCCGGCTCGGTGCAGCCGGTGCTCGAGGCCCTGGCGCAGCTCAACCTCGCCCTGGCCGAGAACCGCGTTCCCGCCGAGAGCTTCCCGCAGACGCGCGCCGCGCTCGACCGCGCCATGAACGAGATCGGCGCCCTGCTGGCTCGGCTGGTCGAGGCGCGCGACGGCCTGTGCGAGACCCTGGCCGCGCTCAACGCCAGGGGCCGCGCCCGCTTGTCCGGCGCGGCGCGCGGCCGCGGAGGGCGCCTGGACGTGAGGAGCTGACCGGAAAACATTTCCCGTTCCGCTCAAGAACGGGTGCCATTCCTGCCGACCACTGATCCCGTGGATGACCCCGCGGACGCCGCCCGTCCGCAGTGACGGGGGCCCACGGAGCGTGGTCGATGAACAAACTCCGCTTGCCTGCGCTCGCCGCCGCCCTCTCCCGGGCGCGGCCCTCCCGGCGCCTGAGCGCCGTTCTTGGCCTGTGCTGCGTCCT
>JACQZJ010000096.1:0-9710 GCA_016213895.1 Planctomycetota bacterium
ACGCTGATGATGCTACTCCTGCCCCGCTTCCGGGTCTGTCGTGCTGCTGCTGGTCGCACAGCTCCTCCTCGGCTCAGCCGCGGAGGAACGTCCAGCGAGGAACGCTGATGATGCTATTCCTGCCCCACTTCCTGGTCTGTCGTGCTGCTGCTGGTCGCACAGCTCCTCCTCGGCTCAACCGCGGAGGAACATCCAGCGGATGGTGCTGCTGATGCTGCCTCCCCTCCTCTCCTGCGTGACGCTCGTCGGGTCGCTTCTCCTCGGGCCGCCCGGCCCGGGGGGCGGCCTGGTCCAGGTCCAGGCATCGGTCTCTCCGGCCGAGGCCGCGCCGGGCGACACGGTGACGCTCACCGTCACGGCGACGATCCAGGACGGCTACCACTTCTACGCCCCGGACTCGCCGCCCGCTGCCGGCACGCCCGCGCGCCTCGAGTTCACGGAAACCGGAGGGCTCCTCCCGGAGGGAGCCCCGCGCTTCACCGAGCCCGAGCCGCGCTGGGACGAGATCTTCGAAGTCACGATCCGCGTCCACGAGGGGGAGGTGGTCTTCGAGCAGACGTTCCGCGTGCCCGCGAACGCGAGCGGCACGATCCGCCTGGCCGGCGCGCTGCACGTCCAGGTATGCGACGCGCAGACGTGCAACATGGAGGATCCGGCTTTCGCGGCCGAGCTGCAGGTGGCGGCAGCGGCCGAGACCGCGCCCGCGGCGCCCGAGCCTGCCGCGCCAGCCCCCCAGCCCGCGGCCGCGGCGGACGGCGCCGCGCCAGCGCGCGCCGCCGACCTGCAGACCATGCCGCTCGGCGCCTTCCTGCTCCTCGCCGTGTTCTGGGGAGCGGTCACGCTGCTCATGCCCTGCACCTATCCGATGATCCCGATCACGATCTCCTTCTTCACCAAGCAGGCGATCGCGCGCCAGGGCCGCGTGCTGCCGCTCGCCCTCGCCAAGAGCGGCCTGAGCGGAGTGTTCCTCATGGGCGCGACGCTGGTGGTGACGTCCTTCACGTGCACCGCCCCCTTCGTCGGCTCGCTGCTCAGCGTCGGCGCGGGCGAAGGGAACATCGGCCGCATCGCCCTCGGCATGGGGGTCTTCGGGCTGACCATGGCCGCTCCCTTCGCCCTGCTCGCCCTCTTGCCGGGCAGGCTGCGGCGCATGCCGCAAGCGGGCGAGTGGATGCACGCCCTGAAGGTGTACCTCGGCTTCGTCGAGCTGGCCGCCGCGCTCAAGTTCTTCTCCAACGCCGACCTGGTCTGGGGCTGGGGGATCCTCTCGCGCGAGGTCTTCCTCACGCTCGCGGTAGGCATCTTCTTCGCGGCGGCGGCCTTCCTCTTCGGCTGGATCCGCCTCGAGGGGGAGAGCGAGGGCCGCATCGGGCCGGTGCGCATGCTCGGCGGCGTGGGCACCCTGCTGCTCTCCCTCTACCTCGGCCTGGGCCTGTTCGGCTTCGCGCTCGACGACATCAGCACGGCCATCATCCCCAACTACTCGAGCGAGCGCCTGTGGGGCGCGCGCGGCGGCGCGGCCTTGGGCGCCGCGGAGCACGCGATCGTCAAGGACGACCTGGAAGGCGCGCGGCGCCTCGCCCTGGACCAGAGGAAGCTGCTGCTCCTCAACTTCACGGGCTACTCCTGAGTCAACTGCCGGAAGATGGAAGAGAAGGTCTTCCGGCGGGTGGCGGTCGCCACGGAACTGCGGGACTTCGTCGAGGCTCGGCTGCACACCGACCACGCCGACGCCGCGCGCAGAAACGCGTACAAGGAGCTGCAGCGCCGCGCGAGCGGCAGCCTGGCCAACCCGGCCTACGTCGCGGTCGACCCGGCGACGGGCAGGAAGCTCGGCGTGTTCCTGGGCGCGACCCTGGCCGACGACGCGCCGTTCGCCCGCTTCCTGCAGGCGGCGCGGGACGGGCGCGGCGCGGCCGGGGAGCAGGTGCTGCCGTAGCGTGCGCGCGGGGCCGCTTCACGCGCCCGCGGGCGCGCCATCGAGGACGAGATCCGCCGCGTCGAACACCGGCCCCTCGGTGCAGCAGCGGTCGTAGCGGAAGCCCTCGCGGTAGCGCTCGTCCTTCACCTTGACGGCGCAGCCGTTGCACACGCCGTAGCCGCAGGCCATGTGCGTCTCGAGGGAGATCAGGCAGCGCGCCGAGCGCGCGGCGCTGAGGCGGGCGACCGCGGCCAGCATGGGGTCGGGCCCGCAGGCGAGCACCTCGGCCGGCCCCTCTTCCAGGGCCGCGCGCAAGAGGTCGGTGACCAGGCCCTTCTTCCCGCAGGAACCGTCTTCCGTGGCCACGCGCACCTCGACGGGCAGGTCCTGGAACAGCTCCAGGTCGTAGAGGAACTCGCGCGTGCGCGCGCCCAGGAGAAAGAGCGGCCGCGGCGCGCCCGCGCGCGGGGCAGCGCCAACGAGACGGCGGTAGTAGAGCAGGAACGGCGCGCTGCCCACGCCGCCGGCCGCGCCGATCGGCCGCGCGCCTGCTGGCAGCTCGCCCACGCCGCGGCCGAGCGGCCCGGAGAGCTGCACCTCGTCGCCGAGTTCGAGGTCGGCGAGGCGAGCGCTGCCGCGGCCCACCACCTTGATGAGGAAGTCCATGCTGCGCTCGCCCGCGTCGTACACCGAGAAGGGCCGCGGCATGAAGGGGAAGTCCCCGTCGTCCGGAACACTCAGCATGCAGAACTGGAAGGGCGCGGGCGCGGCGCAGCCCGTCGACTCCAGCGTCAGGACCACCGCGTCCGGCTCGAGGACGCGCTTGCCGAGGACTCGGCTTTCGATGCAGGCCATGGGCACAGGAAGCTAGCCGGAGCGGCGGCGCGGGGCAACCTCCGCGTGCGCGGCGGCTGCCGCCTCATTCCCGCTGCAGGGGGCGCCACTCGATGTCCTCGAGCGAGTACGAGCGGATCCGCAGGTCCCGCTCGCTCTGCGCCTGGATCACCCACTTGCCGCGGCTGCGGGTCACGCTGCGCACCACGACCGTGCTATGCCCCTGCAGCAGCAGCCAGTCGCCGGCTCTGACCGGCGCCTCGGCCTCGGCCGCGCCGGCCTGCGCTTCCGGGCGCGCGGGAAACGCCGACAGGCGCGCCTCGCTCGCCGCGCAGCGGTCGCAGCTCGCGCAGCCCCCGCCCTGCCAGCCGAAGCCGAAGTAGGCGTGGATGGCGCGCTTGCGGCAGCCGCTCCCGTGCACGTACTCCACCATCTCCTGCAGGCGCAGGAGGTCGCGCGCGCGCTTCTCCGCGTCGATGAGCGCGTGCTCCTCGCCCGGCTGGAGCGGCCGCCGCGCGCACGTCCTGCAGCTCGCGCGCGTGCAGCGTGTCGCCCCAGCGCGCCAGCACGTTGTACTGGTTCCTGAGGAAGGCCGCGTCCGGGTTGGCCCACTCCACGAACTGCCGCTGGATCGCCAGGTCCTCCTGCGAGTAGAGCAGCTCGCAGAAGCTGTCCTGGCCGTCGCGCCCGGCGCGGCCGATCTCCTGGTAGTAGGACTCGATGCTGCCCGGGACCTGCCCGTGCACGACGAAGCGGATGTCCCGCTTGTCGACCCCCATGCCGAAAGCGTTGGTCGCGAGGATGACGGCGCGCCGCGACTCGAGGAAGGCGCGCTGCGTGCGCCGGCGCTCGGCCGCGCCGAGGTCGCCGTGGTAGACCAGCGCGTCGATCCCCTGCGCCAGCAGGCGCTCGTGCAGGACGCGCAGGTCCTTGATGAGCGACATGTAGACGATCCCCGGCCCGTCGACGCGGCGGATGATCTCGGCGACGCGCGGCGCGCGCTCCTCCACGCTCGCCAGCACGCGCGCGCCGACGTGCAGGTTGGGGCGCTCGACGCCGGCATGGAACAGGGCGGCGCCCCGCAGGCGCAGCCGCTCGCGGATGTCCTGCTGCGTGGCGGGCGTGGCGGTGGCGGTGAGCGCGATGGTCGGCGGGTCGAGGAGCAGCTCGCGCACGCGGCCGACGCGGCCGTACTCCGGGCGGAAGTCGTGCCCCCAGGCGCTCACGCAGTGCGCCTCGTCGACCGCCAAGAGCGGCACGCGCACGCTCCCCAGTGCGGCCACGAACTCCTCGTTCCTGAAGCGCTCCGGCGTGACGTAGAGCAGGCGCTCTGCGCCCGCGACCACGGCCGCCAGCCGCGCCGCGCGCTCGCGGCGATCGAGCGAGGAGTTGATGAACGTGGCCGCGACGCCCAGGCGGCGCAGCTGGTCGACCTGGTCCTGCATGAGCGCGATGAGCGGCGACAGGACCACGGTGACGCCCTCCAGGAGCAGCGCGGGCAGCTGGTAGCAGAGCGACTTGCCGGCGCCGGTCGGCATGATGACCAGGGCGCTGCCGCCGCCGAGCAGGTGCTCGATCACCTCGAGCTGCGGCGCGAGGAAGGAGCGGTGCCCGAACCGCTCGCGCAGCACCTCGAGGGCTCGCTCGCGCCTTTCCGCCATGGCGACGGCCGCTACTCCAGGAGCTTCCGGGCGCGCACCCTGCCCTTGAACACGCAGCCGCCGTCGAGGTGCACGCTGCCCGAGAAGTCCTTCACCCGGTATCTGCCGTGCTGATCGAGATCCCCCTCGGCATCGACCGCGAGCGAGAGCACGCCGCTTCCGGCGGAAGCGGCTGCGACCTGGGCGCCGTGCAGCAGCCGCTCCTGCGCCGCCGTACCGTACCCCTCCCAGCCGTGGAAGACGAACTCCGTCCTGCCCGTCAGGCTGGCCAGGTCCAGGGGATCGTCCGCGTCGTCGGACAGGGCGAGGAAGAGCGTCTTCGAGCCCGCGCGCAGCGCCAGCACCGCCTGCTCGTCGATCTCGATGGCCGCGCCGCCTCGAAGCTGCGCCGTGCCGGAGAGATTCGCCTGGAAGCGCAGGGGCGCGAAGGCCAGGGCGACGAGAGCGCTGGTCGGCAGGAAGAGGTCGCCGGCCGGGGCGCCGTCCGCGGCGAAGCGGTGGATGCGGTCGCTGCCGCCGTCGGCCACGTAGAGCAGCCCGTCCGGGCCGAAGGCGATCCCGGACGCTTCGCTCATGCCCGTCGCGGCGCCGATCACCGCGACCTCGCTGCCGCTGCCGTCGAACTCGATGACCAGCCCGGTCTCGCTCGAGGTCACGTACAGGTGGTCGTTCTCTCCGAGGCACACGCGGTCCGGTCCGTCCAGGCTCGAACCGGCGCCGATCTCGCGCAGCAGGTCGCCGCCCGGGCCCAGCTCGAGCAAGCGGTCCGTGGCGTGGGAGCAGACGAAGAGACCGCCGCCCGGTCCGGCTAAAAGCCCGCGCGGCTCGTCCAGGACGCCGCCCCCGTCCAGCGTGCCGGCGAAGGCGCCGCTCGGGTCGAACGCGTAGACCAGGTCCTGCGCGGGCGCGCTCACGTAGAGGCGCGCGTTCGCGCCCACGGCCAGGCCGAACGGCTCGTCCAGGCCGGAGCCCTCGCCGATCTCGCGCACCAGGAAGCCGTCCGCCGAGATCTCGAGCACGCGGTCCGTGCCGCGCGACGCCACGTACATGTGGCCGTGCGCGCCGAAGCTCAGCTCCGCCGGGTCCTGCAGGTCCCCGGTCGTGAAGATGACCTCCTTGACCGTACCGTCGCCGCCGAGATGCAGGATCGTGTCGCCTGCGCCCGCGCTGACGAAGAGGTCGTTGCCGGCGAACTCCTGGCCGCGTCCCGCCGGGACGAGGAACAGGAACCAGAGCAGGACGGATTCGGCCTTCGCGAACATGCGCGCCTCGAGGAACGGGCGGCCCGGCAGGGCCGCCACGCAAGAGTACCCGAACGTCCCGTGGCGCGGCGCGCGCTTCTGGCCCGCGTGCGGCGCTTCGCCTTCGCGAGCGCCCTCGGGCTGCCGGGCGCCATTGAGGAAGTCCCGCGGCCGGCCTATGCTCGTCGGGGGAGGTCGTCCTGCCGCTGGCGCCGATGAGTTCTCCGTGACCGAAGCACCGGATGAGGGCCTCGCCGGGCCGGAGGAGGAGCGCCTGCTCGAGGAGTTCCTCGACGCGGCGCTGCGCGGGGAGACGGAGGATCCCGAGGCGTTCTGCGCGCGGCTGAACGCGCCCGCGGGGCTGCGCCGCCGCCTGGAGACGTTCCAGGAACTCCTGGCCGGAAAGGGCGCCGCCGCCGCTCCGCGGGCGGAGCCCGCCGCGGACCTGCCCTTCGAGAAGCTCGGGGAGTTCCGACTGCTGCGCCGCCTCGGCGAGGGAGGAATGGGCGTGGTCTACCTGGCCGAGCAGGAATCGCTGCGCCGGCTCGTCGCCCTCAAGATCCTGCGTCCCGAGCACACCGGCTCCCCCGCCGCCATGCATCGCTTCCGCCGCGAGGCGCAGGCCGTGGCCAGGCTGCGCCATCCCAACATCATCGGCGTGCACGCGGCCGGCGAGGATCGCGGCACCGGTTTCATCGCCATGGAGCTGGTCCCGGGCCGCGGCCTGGACGAGATGCTGGAGCAGCCGGAGCGGCCGCCGCTGCGCCAGATGGTGCGCTGGATCGCCGAGATCGCGCGCGCGCTGGAGTGCGCCCACGGACAGGGGATCGTGCACCGCGACGTCAAGCCTTCCAACATCCGCGTCACTCCGGAGGGCCGCGCCCTGCTGCTCGACTTCGGCCTGGCGCGGGACGCGGAGTCACTGACCGTGACGCTGCCCGGGCTGTTCCGCGGCACGCCCTTCTACGCCTCGCCCGAGCAGGTCGATCCGAAAAGCCCCCGCATCGACGCGCGCACCGACGTCTACTCGCTCGGCGTCACCCTCTACCGCTGCACCGCGGGACGCGTTCCCTTCGCCGGAGAGACGACCGAGCAGGTGTTCGCCCAGATCCTGGGCAAGGACCCGCGGCCTCCGCGGAAACTCGACCGTTCCATCCCCCGCGACCTCGACACGGTGATCCTGCGCGCCATGGAGAAGGAGCGCGAGCGGCGCTACCAGAGCGCGCAGGCCTTCGCCGCCGACCTCGAGGCGCTGCTCGAGATGCGCCCCATCCAGGCCAGGTCCCCGAGCCCTCTCGGGCGCGCCGCGCGCTGGGTGCGGCGCAATCCGGCCGCGGCCCTGTGCGTGGTCGCGGTGCTGGCCGCGGTTTTTTTCACGGCGGGCATCGCCGCCTGGAGGAGCTTCGTTGCCGAGCGCGCCGCCGCCAGCGAGGCGCTGGCCCTGGCCTCCGCCCGCCTCGACCAGTTCCGCAAGGAGCGCGCCGCCCTCGAGGCGCTGCGCGCGCGCCTCGGCGAGCAGCGGTCCCGCTACGAGTCCGAGTACATGCCCCCGGAGGAGCGCGCGGCCTTCCTCGCCGACCGGCAGTCCGGCGAGGAAATGCGCGCGCGGCTGGAAGAGGGGCGCTTCGTCATCCAGGAGGCCCTGAACCGGGCGGCGCGCTTCGATCCGGAGAGCGAGCCGTTCCGGCAGGCCGCGGCCGAGTTCCACATGGAGCGCTGGCGCGAGGCGCTCGCGCAGGGAGACCTAGTCGAGGCCGGACTGCTCCGCGGCCTGGTCGAGACTCACGACGCCGCGGGCCGCCACCGCGCGGAACTGGAGGGAAACGGCACGGTCGCGCTCGCGGGCGAGCCGCGCGACGCGCGCGTGCGCCTCTTCCGCTTCGAGCTGGAGTCGGCACTGCGCCCGGGCGGCGAGCGCCGCCTCGTGCCCGCGCCGTTCCGCGACGACATCGGCGGCCTGCCGCTCTCCCCCTTCGCCGCCCCGCCGGGCTCGTATCTCTTCGTCCTCAGCAAGGCAGGCTTCGAGGAGCTGCTCCTGCCGTTTCTCCTGGCGCGCGGCGGCAGGTTCGAAGGCCGCGCGCAGATGCTCGAGGAGGGCTCGACCCCCGAGGGCTTCATCTGGATCACGCCCGGTCCGTTCATCTACGGCGGCGATCCGGAGGCCCTGCGCTCGGGCGCGCGCGAGGTGCTCGACCTGCCCGGCTATTGGATCGGCCGCGACGAGGTCACGGTGGAGGACTACCTCGAGTTCGTGAACGACCCGGCGACGATGCGCGAGATCGGGCAGGCCAGGGCCGAGGGCCGCTACATCTACGTGCCGCGGGACAGCGAGAATCCCGAGGGAGCGTGGCCGCTCGTGGACGGCGCCTACTGCCCGGGCGAGGACCCGCGCCTGCCCGTCAACCGGATCACCTGGGAGGACGCGAAGGCCTACTGCCGCTGGCGCACGGAACGTGCGCGGGAGCGCGGCGAAGCCTGGACCTACGACCTGCCCAGCGAGGAGGAGTGGGAGAAGGCGGCGCGCGGTGCGGACGGGAGGTGGTTCCCGTGGGGCGACGAGTTCGACTGGTCCTTCTGCCGCGGAGCCTGGTCCCTGCCCGGCACGCGGCAGCCCGCGTTCGTCGGCTCCTTCGCTCTCGGCGCCTCGCCCTGGGGCGCGCGGGACATGGCGGGCAATGCCATGGAGTGGTGCCAGGGAGACTCGAACGACGGGGCCTCCCGCTCCGTGAGGGGAGGCGCATGGATGCACGCCTCGTCCATGTTCTTCCGCTGCGCCTACCGCAGCTACGCGACGCCGCGCTTCGTCGGCACGGCCTACGGCCTCCGGCTGGCCGCGCACGCGGCGGAGAGCCCATGAGCGCGCCCACTCTGGCCGAGATCCTGGAACGGCGGCGCCACGACCTGCTCGAGCTGCTGAAGCGGGAGGGGAGCGGGCTCCTGGGGCACGAGAGCCCCGATGACCTGCTGCAGGGCGTCTGGGTGCGCGCCCTGGAGAGGGCCGGCTTCTTCCAGTACCGCGGCGAGCGGCAGGCCTTCTTCTGGCTGGCCGAGGTGGCGCGGCAGCACATCGCCGACCGCCATCGCTACTGGAAGGCCCTGCGCCGCGCGGCGGGCAAAACCCTGCACCTGACCGCCACCGGAGGAAGGACGGCCGCCTCGGGACGCGGGGCAGGGCTGGCGTCCTCGCAGACCAGTCCGTCCACCGCTGCCTCGAGAAACGAGAGCGTCGCGCTGGCCGTCAAGGCGCTCGGCATCCTCTTCCCGCGGGACCGCGACATCATCGTCTGGATGACCGAGGACGCGCCGCTCGAGGAGATGGCGCGCCGCCTGGGCGTGGGACACGACGCGGCGAAAAAGGCCAGGGAGCGCGCCGTCTCGCGCTTCCGCAAGGCCTTCGAGCTGCTCTGCCGCCGCTCCTGAAATCCGCGGATCGCCTGTCCCCTCGCGCCGCGCTTTTCGATTCCTCCCCTGTCCACCACGCGCCCCGAAAGGAGCATGCCATGCGGCCGATTCTCGTTCTTGCAGCAGCCATCCTGCCCGTTCTGGCCCTCTTCGCGCCCCGGGCCAGCGCCCAGAAGGAGCAGACCCTCCCGAGCACGGCCGGAGTCCATGCCTTTGGCGCGCTGCCCGCCGCGGTTCCCGCGGAGGACCTCAGGTTCGACGAGCCCGGCGACGGCAGCGTCCGGGCGATCACGGGGTCCTACGAGGCGGAGTTCAACGTGCGCGGCGCGACGTACGTGCCCTTCTTCGGCTCGAAGGCGCCCGCGGACCATCCCTTCCGTCTGGCGCTCGCCGGCGTCTGGAGCGGCGCGCAGGCCCTGGGCTGCGCCGCCGAGGTCGCGCCCGCGCACGCCGGCAGCCGGATCGTGTATGACCGCGGCGGGATTCTCGAGATCTACGAGTCCCGAGCTGACGGAGTGGAGCAGATCTTCGTCGTGACGCGCGCCGGCGCGGGCGAGCTGCGCCTGCGCATCGCCGTGGACTCGCCGCTCGTTTACGCCGGCGAGTCCGCCGGGCTGCTCTTCGCCGCGCCCGGGCTGGGCGCGGTCCGCT
>JACQZJ010000096.1:9737-23465 GCA_016213895.1 Planctomycetota bacterium
TTCGCCGCGCCCGGGCTGGGCGCGGTCCGCTACGGCCTCGCGACCGCCTTCGACCGCGCCGGCAAGCGCTGCGCGGTGCCGGCGCAGTATCGGGACGGGGCGATCGAGCTAAGCGTCCCCGCGTCCTTCATGGCACGAGCGCTCCTGCCCGTGACCGTCGATCCCCTCATCACGACCGTCTTCGTGGAGAACACGACCGCAGACACCTTCTTCGCCGACGTGGCCGTCATGGACACCCTGGGCCAGGCGCTCGTCTGCTACGAGTACGCCTTCAGCGCCTCGAGCCACGGGGTCTACGTGGTGCGCTTCAGCCTGGTGGACGGCTCGCCGGTGGGCGCCCCGGTCCAGGTGGCCTCGGGCAGCGACAACTGGCGCCTGCCCAAGATCGCCTACAACGAGGCCGGCAACCAGTTCCTGGTCGTCGCCGAGGCCGGAGCGTCTGGGTCGCGGACCATTCGTGGCCGCACGCTCGACGGCACGAGCAGCTATCCAGGCGCGCAGTTCACGATCAGCACCGCGGCGAGCGGCAGCGAGTTCATCAAGCCGGACGTGGGAGGAGACCCGAATCCCCAGGGGCCCACGTACTTCTGCGTGGTCTTCGAGGCGGTGTACAGCTCCACCGATCACGACATCTGGGCGCGCCTCGTCACCGCCTCCGGCGGCCTCTACGGCGCCGCTCCGATCGCGGTCGACTACACGTCCGGCGACGACCACAATCCCTGCATCGCGAAGTCGAACGGCCGCCCCCCCGCCTCCTCCCAGGCCTGGACCGTCGTCTGGGATCGCTGGTACTCGATCTTCGATCGGGACATCCACGGCACGCAGCTCGGGCCGACCGGCGCGCTTCTCTGGCCCAACTTCGCCATCGAAAACGTCGCCATGTTTGGCGCGGTGCCGGCGGTCTCCACCATCACGGATCAGGAGAGCGGCGGCCGCCGCTACCTGGTCGTCTGGGAGAACGACTACGTCATCAACGACAACGATCTCCTGGGCATGGTCATGGAGGGGCCGAACGCGCTCACGGCCATCACCAACCTGTCCGAGCTGCAGGTCCCGGGCGACACGCAGAACCAGTTCCACCCCACGGTGGACTCCGACGGCTTCCGCTTCGCCGTGGCCTACGCCGAGCCCTACCAGACCAGCACCACGGATCTGGACATCTACGCCGCGACTCTGCACTACAACCCGGCCACGGCCGCGCTCGGCGTGAGCGAGGGGCACCGCAACCTGGCCTACACGTCCTCGCTCGAGGACTGCGCGCAGATCGCCGCCGTGCGCACCGCGGGCTCCGACCCCGCCGTGGACTCGACCCGCTACGCCGTGGTCTGGGATCGCGAGGTCGGCACGGGCGACCACGACGTCAACGGCGCGATCTACGAGGGGACCACGGGCGCCGGAGCCCACGACATCATCGCCACCACCTGCGGCAACAACTGGCCCGCCCTCGCCGCCTACGGCGTGCCCGCGCTCGGTCAGACCGTGGCGTACGTGCTCACGCTGGGCGGGTTGGGCTGGCCGCTCATGCTCATCGGCACCTACGGCAGCATCCCGCTCTGCCCGGGCACGAACAGCTGCTCGCTCGGCGTGAACCCGATCTGGATGATCGCCACGCCGGTCATCGGCGGCCAGATCCCGGCAGACCCGGCGTTCCTCGGGGTGGAGATCTACGTCCAGGGTTTCGAGGTCCTGCCCTCGTATCCGCTCGGCTGCGTCCTGCCGGTCATGCCCTCGGTGACCATCCGCACCAGGATCGAGTAGACAGGGCCGCGGCAGGCGGCCAGACCGCGCGCTCGGCGCCCCCGAGGACAAACGTCCCCCGGGGGCGCTGGCGTCGTCTCCGGCTCCGGCTCCGGCCAGGCGGCTCACGCCCGAATCGCTACCTTTGCGCCGGCCGGATCGCTAGACTTCCGCGTTTTCCCGCAGCCTTGCGCCGGGACGGACTGCGCATGGAAACGCTCAAGCAACGGGTGGCCGAGGCCGCGGCCGAAGCGCTCGGCATCGCCCTCGAGGAGGCGCGCTCCGCGCTCGAACCGCCGCGCGACCCGCGCATGGGCGACCTCGCGCTGCCGTGCTTCGCGCTGGCGAAGAGGCTCGGGCGGAACCCGGCCGAGATCGCCGCTGCGGCGGCCGCGCGCATGCGCTGCGCTCCGCCGCTGGCGAGCGTGCGCGCCGCCGGCCCCTACCTCAACTTCGCCTTCGTCCCGGGCGCCGTGGCGGACGCGGTCATCGGGCGCGTGCTGGCCGAGGGCCAGGCCTTCGGCACGTCCCGCGCGGGAGCCGGCCAGACGGTCGTCATCGACTTCTCCTCGCCCAACATCGCCAAGCCGTTCGGCATCCACCACCTGCGCTCCACGGTCATCGGCGCCGCCATCGGCCGCATCCTGCGCGCCCGCGGCCACGACGTGGTCGGCATCAACCACCTCGGCGACTGGGGGACGCAGTTCGGCCAGCTCATCGTCGCCTTTCGCCGCTGGGGCGACGAAGAGCGGCTCGCCGCGGGGAAGATCCCCTACCTGCTCGAGCTGTACGTGCGCTTCAACGCCGAGAAGAAGGAGCAGCCCGCGCTCCAGGACGAGGCGCGCGCCGCGTTCCGCGCGCTCGAGCTGGGCGACCCGCAGGCGCGCGCCCTCTGGCGGCGCTTCCGCGAGGTGAGCGAGGCCGAGTTCCGCCGCATCTACGACCTGCTGGGCGTGCGCTTCGAGCACTTCACCGGCGAGTCGTTCTACGAGGAGCACATGCCCGCGGTGGTGGCCGAGCTCGAGCGCCAGGGCCTGCTCGTCGAGAGCGAGGACGCAACCATCGTCGACCTCGGCGCGGACGGGCTCGGCGTCTCCATCATCAAGAAGGCGGACGACTCGACCCTGTACATGACGCGCGACCTGGCCGCCGCCATCTACCGCTTCGAGACCTTCCGCTTCTCGCGCGCGCTCTACGTGGTCGGCGCCGCCCAGACGCTGCACTTCAAGCAGATGTTCCGCGTGCTCGAGCTGCTCGGGCGGCCGTTCGCCAAGCACATGGCGCACGTGCCCTTCGGCCTGCTGCGCTTCCGCGACGCGAAGATGTCCACGCGCGAAGGCCGCGTCATCTACCTGGAGGAGGTGCTGGAGCGCGCCGTGGAGTTAGCGCGCAGCAAGATCCGCGAGAAGAACCCGGGGCTCGAAGACGCCGATCGCGTGGCGCGCGCCGTGGGAATCGGCGCCGTGGTGTTCAACGACCTCAAGAACCGCAGAATCAAGGACGTCACCTTCGACTGGGACGAGATCCTGGCCTTCGAGGGGGACACCGGCCCCTACCTGCAGTACGCGCACGCGCGCATCGCCAGCGTCTTCCGCAAGGCCGCGCGGCAGCCCGCCGCGCTCCTGGGGCCGTTCCGCTTCGCCCTCCTCGACTCGCAGGTCGAGCGGGACCTGACGCGCGCCGTCTCGCTCTATCTAGAGGCCGTGGCGCGCGCGGCCGCGGAGCACGAGCCGTCGATAATCTCCCAGCACCTGCTCGATCTGGCGGCCGTGCTGAACCGTTTCTACATCGAGTGCCGCATCCTCGGCGTGGACCCGGACCTGAGCGAGGCGCGCCTGGCGCTGGTCAGGGCCGCGCAGATCACCCTCCGGAACGGGTTGGCGCTTCTCGGTCTCGAGGCGCCCGACGAGATGTAATGACCAGGGCGCCATCGGAGTCAGCCATGGAATACGTCAAGAAGCTCATCCGCGACGTCCCCGACTTCCCGAAGAAGGGGATCGTTTTCAAGGACATCACGCCGCTGCTCGGCGACGCCAAGGCCTTCGCGCGGGTGATCGGAGCCTTCGCCGAGCGCATCGAAGGCAAGGGCATCACCAAGATCGTGGCCATCGAGTCGCGCGGTTTCATCTTCGGCGCGGCGCTGGCGCTCAAGATGGGGCTCGGCTTCGTGCCGGTGCGCAAGCCGGGCAAGCTGCCCTACCAGACGGTGCGCGAGTCGTACGCGCTCGAGTACGGCACGGACGCCATCGAGATGCACCGCGACGCCGTGCAGCCGGGCGAGCGGGTGGCGCTCGTGGACGACCTGCTCGCCACCGGCGGTACGCTCGCCGCCTGCGTCAAGCTGGTGAAGAGGGTCGGCGGCGACCCGATCGTGAGCCTGCTCGTGGTCGAGCTGTCTTTCCTCAACGGCCGGCAGAAGCTGGAAGGCCACGAGGTCCACACGCTGATCACTTTCTGAGGGAGCCGCTGGAGCGGCGAGGACGCGCATGGCGAGGACGAGCGGCGCCGGAGAAGGCATCAGCGGCCGGGAGCGGCCGGGAGCGGCCCCTGCGCCCTGCGGCGCGCCGGCGCGCCGGCGCACAGCCCTGCTCGGCCTCGCGCTCTGCGCCCTGCTGCTTCCAGCTTGCGGCGCGCGCGGCCTTCCGCCCGAGGACACGGCCGCTCTCGCGAGGGCCGTCGCGCTGCAGGAGCAAGGCGACTTCGAGGGAGCGGCGGCGGCCTACCGCAGCCTGCTGCGGATCTCGGCGAGCCGCGAGGTCCAGGCCAGGGCGGAGCTGGGCCTGGCCCGCGTGGAGCACGGCCTCGAGCAGCGCGACCTGGCCCTGAACGAGCTCCTGGAGCTTGCCGAGCAGAGCGGCGGCCGGCCACTGGAATGGGTCGAGCGTCGCATCCACGGCGTCAGCGACGACTTCGCGGAAACCGCGTTCGCGGAGGAAGTGCGCCGGGCGGCCGCGGCGGCCGTGAACAGGGCGCGCGAGAAGGCTGAGGAAAACCGCGAGATCCAGGGCGGCGCGGTGCTGGCGCTGATCGATCGCGGCGAGTTCACTGGAGCCCTGGAGTACCTGCGCGAGCTGGAGGGCAAGCGCCCGCTCGCCGACCGCCGGGACATCGCGGAGCTGCTCGTGCGCGTGCGCCTGAGGAGCGACGAGGACGCTGCGCGAGTGCTGGCCGAGTTCCGAACCAGGCAGGAGCAGGACCGCGAGGCGGCCGTCCTCTTTCTCGACAAGGAGCTCGAACGGTTCCGCGGCACGCGAGCCTACGCGGGACTGCTCGAGGCCATGCTCGAGGCGGGCCCGCGACCGCCACGCTCCGCGAAGGAGGAAGGGGGCGGAGGAGAAGGGGATGGCAAGAACTGACGGAGAAGCAGGCGCGAAGGCGCCGATAGAGAAGGGAGCCGAGCCCACGAGACCAAGGGTGGATGGACGAAAACGCCGTGCAGGCGCGCATCGAGCCGCCTCGCGCGCTGCGTTCGAGGAACACGCACGAGGTAGATGGTATGTGCGTAACATGCCGTAAATAACGGTGTTATGTTTTGCATCTTTTTCCCGGCCGCGACTTTTCCATGGCGGTATATTGACAGCAGATCTATCAGGAATCGTGACAGCGAATGCCCCCCTGCGGAGTCTCCGATGGTCACCGATTTCCAGGACCGCCTGCGCCAGATCCGGGAGGCCAAGGATCGCGAGCTCAGGGAACAGCGGGAGGCGCGGTCCACGGCGGATCAGGACCGCTTCACGCGCATGGTCTTGCGCTTCGTCCATCGGGAGAAGATCGAGCGCATCATCGAGGACCTGTGCGACAACTTCATGCAGGAGGTCCCTTCCTTCCACCTCTCCAAGTCCTTCTTCGAGGCGAAGTACAAGATCGAGATCCACACGGATGACCTGCTGATCGGCGAGGGTGGCCGCGTGGACAAGTACTTCTCGCGCATCACCTTCCTCCTGGACACGAAGCCCGGGACGCAAGGGCTGGGTGAGGAAGCCCTCGGCCGCCTCCAGGTGCGCTGCAAGAAGACCGTGCGCAACCGAGACCTCGAGAGCGCAGTGGTCGAGGTCGACTCCTCTCCCGAGTCGGTGAGCGCCTTCAAGCAGTTCGCTCAGGAGCAGTTCCTCGAGTTCGCCGGCGAGTACTTCTCGAGCCTGCACAGGGCTCCGGCGCACTGACCAGGGACCCTCGGATCTGCATCGCGGGCGTGTTTCCCTGGCCTTTTCCCTCAAGTCCCGAGCACCGAAGGCGAAGAACAAGTCGTTGTTCGCCCCTTTTCTTTGTATAGCTTGCTTACTTTGGTTTTTTTGACTTGTTCGGGTCTTGTCGACCGCTATTCTCCCGGCGTGTGGACGGGTTCCGGCCTCAGGCGGAGCCGCCACTCAAAGGCAAACTTCCTGAAAGGGAAGGACGCAAAGCTTCAGGGCCTAAGCCGCCGGGCCGCCTCGGCCCGCGGGATGGCAGCCAGTTGTCGCGGCCGCGAGCGTGTTCCCCGGCTCGCCGCCAGCGTTAGTTCGGAGGCGCCGAATGACACGGGAATCTCCTACCTCGCCCCCCTCTCCCGCCACCGAGATCGACGAAGTCTGGAGGGAGTACAAGCGCACCAGGACCCGGACGCTGCGCAACAAGCTGATCGAGCGCTACCTGCCACTCGTGCGCTACATCTCCGAGAGGCTCCTTATGAGCCTGCCAAAGAGCATCGAGCTGGAGGACCTCCAGAGCGCCGGCGTTTTCGGCCTCATGGACGCGATCGACGGCTTCGACCTGGACCGCGGCGTCAAGTTCAAGACCTACTGCACGACGCGCATCCGCGGGTCCATCCTGGACGAGCTGCGCTCCCAGGACTGGGTGCCCAGGCTGGTGCGGCTCAAGGCCCACCAGATCGCCAAGGCGGAGCAGCAGCTCGAAGTCGAGCTGGGGCGCAGCCCGACCGCCTTCGAGATGGCGAGGAAGCTCGGCATCACGCTCGACCAGTACGGGGAGCTCAGGGAAGCCTCGTCGGCGCGCACGATCTACTCCCTTTCCGAGAACTGGGACGAGAACCCGGACGACGACTCGCTGGCGCGGATCGAGGTGATCGAGGACCGCAACAGCGTTGATCCGGCCGAGTGCCTCAGCCAGAAGGACGTGCTGCACGCCATCACGCGCACGCTCTCCAGGAAAGAGAAGCTCATCGTCATCATGTATTACTACGAAGGCCTGACGATGCGCGAGATCGGCGACATCCTCAGCCTGACGGAGTCGCGGGTCTGCCAGATCCACTCCAACGTGATGTCGAAGCTCAAGGTCCAGCTCGAGAAGGTCCGCCTGCGGCTGCTCGCCTGAGCGCGGCCGCTCGCGTTCGAGCCCGTCCCCCCTCGCGTTGCGGCAGGCGCGCCGGAGCGCCCTTGCCGGCGGCGCGTCCCCCGTGTCAGCTGTGCGGCAGGCGGCGGCACGGGACGCGCGCCGTGCCGGTCCCGGCCGCCGCGGAGATCACGTGAGAGAAGACGACGACGGGCTCTCCGCGCTCGCGGGCGCGCCGGCCGCCGCGTCCTGGTGTCCAGCTCCACCGATTCGACCAACCTGGACGCGCGGCGCCTGATCGAGAGCCTCGGCGGCGAGCACTGCCACGGCTTCGTGGTGACCACCTCGAGGCAGCAGGCCGGCCGCGGCACCAGGGGACGGCGCTGGTGGTCTCCGCCGGGGGCGTCGCTCGCGGTCTCCATCATCCTCTCGCCCCAGATCCCGCTCGAACAGCCGGCCCTGCTCACGCTCGTGGCCGCGCTCGCGGTCGTGCGCACCGGGGAGAGCGCCGGCGCCAGGCTCCTGCTCAAATGGCCGAACGACGTGGTCGACGCCTCCGGGGCCAAGGTCGCGGGCATCCTCGCCGAGACCATGCCCGCGGGCCGCCCGGCGCACGTCATCGGGATCGGGGTCAACCTGTCCCCTCCGCGCGCTCTCCCGGAGCACGCCATCGACGGCCGCATCGGCACCGTGATCGGAGCCGGCGGCCGCGAGATGGCGGCCGGCGGGTTCCTGCAGGGGCTGCTGCGCAGCCTGGAAGGCGGTCTGGAAGAGCTCGAGCGCGGCGGCGCCGCGGCGGTGATCTCGGCCTTCAACCGCATCTCCTGGCTGCGCGGCCGCCTCGTGACCCTGCGGCGCGGCGCGGAAGAGCGTTGCGGCCGCTTCTTGGAGATGGCCGCCCCGCTCGACGTGGTCCTGGACCAGGGACCCTCCGGGCGCCTGGTCTGGCCGGCCGCGCAGGTGGAGCTGCTGGCGGTGGATTCCGCGCAGGAACAGGGGACATGAACGACACGGACCGAATACTCCGCTAAGTTCCAGGAAGGCGGGAACCGGCCGCGGCAGGACCTGGTCTCAGCACGGCGAAAGGACAACCGCCATGCGCTCCACACTGATTCGCGTCCTGGCCTGCGCCTCCCTCCTCGGCGCCTCCCCGGCCTTCGGCCAGGGCGTCTACATCGACCGCCGCGCCCCGCTGCAAGGGCCCTCGGCGCTCCAGGCCGAACGCATGGCGCTCACCCGCCACCAGGTCCTGGCGGAGGTCGCCGAGTCCATGGCCAACTACCGCATCGAGCAGACCTTCCGCAACCTGACCGACCAGACCATCGAAGGAACCTACCTCTTCCCCGTGCCCCGGGACGCGGTCGCCACCGGCCTGAGCCTGACGATCAACGGCAAGGAAGTGGCGGGCGAGGTGCTCGACTCCGGCCAGGCCGGGACCATCTACCGCGACATCGTGCGCAAGATGCGCGATCCCGCCCTGCTCGAGTTTGCCGAACAGGGGCTGCTGCGCGCCTCGATCTTCCCGATCGAGCCGCGCGCGGAGGTGAAGATCGCCATCCAGTTCGCCGCCCCGGCCGAGAGGGTGGGCGACCTGTACGCCCTGGCGCTGCCCTTGAAGTTCGCCGCCGGCAGCGACGCCGACCTGACCGTGGACGTGCGCTTGAAGTCCGCGCTGCCGCTCACCACGATCTACTCGCCGACCCACGCGGTGGACGTGGCGCGCGAAGGCGAGCGCGCCGCGCGCGTGACGTTCGAGGGCAAGCCCAAGGGCCGCGCCGACTTCCTGCTCTACTTCGCGCGGAGCGAGAGCGAGGTCGGCATGTCGCTCCTCGCGCATCGCCTGCCCGCCCAGGACGGCACCTTCGTGCTGATGCTGGCGCCGGCGCTCTCCCTGAAGCCGGAGGAGCGCCAGCCGCGCGACGTGGTCTTCGTCCTGGATCGCTCGGGCTCGATGGCGGGAGAGAAGTGGGATCAGGCCGTGGCCGCGCTGAAGTACGGCCTGCGCACCCTGCGCCCCGAGGACCGCTTCGCCCTGGTGTCCTTTGCCACGGACGTGCGCGCCTACAAGCCCGGCCTGACACCGGCCGCCGCCGAGGAAATCGAGGGCGCGGCCGCGCACCTGGAGATGCTGCGGCCCGCTGGCGGCACGAACATCGCCGAGTCACTGGCGCAAGCGCTCTCCTGCCTGGCCGGCGACTCCCCGCGCCTCCGGCTCGTGGCCTTCCTCACCGACGGGCTCCCCACGATCGGCGAGATCGAGCCCGCCAAGATCCTGGAGCAGGCGAGCCGGGCCAACGGCGGCCGCGCGCGCCTGTTCGCCTTCGGCGTCGGCTACGACGTGAACACCTTCCTCCTCGACCGCCTGGCCGAGGACAGCCGCGGCGCCAGCGACTACATCGGCGAGGGCGAGAACATCGAGGTGTGCGTCTCGGCCTTCTTCGCCAAGGTGGCCGAGCCCGTGCTGGTGGCGCCAGTGCTCGAGTTCCAGGGCGTCGAGACCTGGGACATCTACCCGCAGAAGCTGCCGGACCTGTTCGCCGGCTCCGCCTTGCTGGTGGCCGGCCGCTACCGCGGCGAGGGCAGCCACGCGATCACGCTGCGCGGCACGAGCGCGCGCGGGGAGAAGAGCCTCACGGTCGAGGGCTCTTTCCCGCGGGAGAACCGCGACTGCGCCTTCCTCGCGCCGGTCTGGGCCGCGCGCAAGGTCGGCTTCCTGCTGAACGAGATCCGCCTGCACGGCGCCAACAAAGAGCTGGTCGACGCCGTCATCGCGCTCGGTAAGGAGCACGGCATCGTCACGCCCTACACCTCGGCCCTGGTGGTCGAGGAGGGCGAGCGCCTGGCCGGCGCCGCGGGATTCTTCACGGGAATGGGGCGGCGGACCGGGGGGCCCCCCGCCGCCGGAGCGGCCGAGGCGAAGGCGCGGGACGACCTGGAAAGACTGGGCTACACGGGCGGCGACGCCGGCGCGGCGACCGGCCGCGAGTCGGTGGCCCTGGCCAGGAAGCTCGGCGAGCTGGCCGACGCGGCGAGCGCGGACGAGGTCCTCTCCCTCGCCGCGGACCGCGGCCTGGCGCTGGAGCGCGTCACGGCCGCCGGCCGCACCCTCCTCCGCATCGGCGGCTTCCACGTGGACACCGCCTTCACCGAGGCGCTCAAGCCCGGCCTGGTCGAGGTCGAGGCGTTCTCGGACGAGTACTTCAAGCTGCTGGACGGTCACCCCGAACTCAGGGAGCTGTTCGCGCTCGGCACGGACCTGATCTTCGTGCTGGAAGGGCGCGCGATCCGCGTGAAGTAGCGCCGTCCCTTTGCGCTCCCGCGCGCGGAGCGCTAACATGTCCGGTTTCCGCCGCGAGCGGCTGATGCAGCCGGCGCGTGACGGCGCGCGGCGGCGGTTCGCGCCGCGCGAGGCCGCGATCAACGGGACGGCATGAGGATCCTGCTCGCCTCCAACAACTCGAAGAAGCGCCACGAGCTCGAGCGGATCCTGGCCGGCCGCGGCGTCGAGATCGTCACCCCGCAGGCGCTAGGCATCGACCTCGAGCCGCCCGAGACCGGCGCCACCTTCGAGGAGAACTGCCTGATCAAGGCCCGGGCATTCGCCAGGCTCTTCGCCGGTCCCGTGCTCGCGGACGACTCCGGGCTCGAGGTCGACGCGCTCGGCGGCGCGCCCGGCGTGCGCTCGGCGCGCTACGCGGGTCCGGCCGCCAGCGACGCGGAAAACCGGGCGCGCCTGCTCGCGGAGCTCGCCGGGGTGCCGGACGAGCGGCGCGCGGCGCGCTTCGTCTGCTGCCTGGCGCTGGTCAAGGGCGGCGAGGTCCTGGCGCGGGCGCGGGGCGCGTGCGCGGGCCGGATCATCGCCGCGGAACGCGGCGCGGACGGCTTCGGCTACGACCCCATCTTCCTGCACGAACCCTCGGGCAGGACCTTCGCCGAGCTCGACCCCGCCGAGAAGGACCGCGTCAGCCACCGCGGCGCCGCCCTGCGGGAGCTCGCCCGGCGCCTGGATCGCATCCGGAAGCAGGCCACTTGAACGCCTGGTCCATCCGCAACTTCTCCATCATCGCGCACATCGACCACGGCAAGTCGACGCTCGCCGACCGCTTCCTCGAGGTCACGGGCGCGGTGCGCAAGGAGAACCTCGAGGAGCAGATGCTCGACGGCATGGACCTGGAGCGCGAGCGCGGCATCACCATCAAGGCCAAGGCGGTGACCCTCTCCTACGCGGCAGAAGACGGCCGCACGTACACGCTCAACCTGATCGACACGCCCGGCCACGTGGACTTCGCCTACGAGGTGTCCAAGGCCCTGCAGGCCTGCGAGGGCGCCCTGCTGCTGGTGGACGCCGCCCAGGGGATCGAGGCGCAGACGGTCGCGAACCACCACCTCGCGGAGAAGTCGCGGCTCGTCGTCATCCCGGTCATCAACAAGATCGACCTGCCGACGGCGCGCCCGCAGGAGACCGAGGACGAGATCGAGAGCGTCCTCCTGCTGGAGAAGGAGCGCTGCTTCCGCGTGAGCGCCAAGACCGGCGTGGGAGTGCGCGAGATCCTCGAGGCCGTGGTACGCGAGGTGCCGCCGCCGCGGGGCCAGCCGGACGCGCCTCTGCGCGCGCTCATCTTCGACGCGGTCTTCGACGAGTTCCGCGGCGTCGTGGTGCACCTGCGCCTGATCGACGGCCGCGTGCGCCGCGGCGACAAGGTGCGCATGAAGGGCGTCGGCTCGACCTACGAGGTGCTCGAGGTGGGGCACTTCCTGCCGCGCCGCCTCGAGGCGCGCGACCAGCTCGAGCAGGGCGAGGTCGGGTACATGATCGGCAGCATCAAGACGCTGTCCGACGTGCGCGTCGGCGACACGGTCTGCCTGGAGCGCGCGGCCGCGGCCACGGCGGCGCTCCCCGGCTACCAGCCGCCGCGCCACATGGTCTTCTGCGGGATCTACCCGACGCAGAACAAGGACTTCGACTCGCTGCGCCGCGCGCTGGAGCGGCTCGCCCTGAACGACGCGTCCTTCTCCTTCGTGCCCGAGTCGTCGGAGGCCCTCGGCTTCGGCTATCACTGCGGCTTCCTCGGCCTGCTGCACATGGAGATCGTCCAGGAGCGGCTGGAGCGCGAGTCGAACGTCGACATCGTGCAGACCGCGCCCAACGTCACCTACGAGGTGCTGACCGCGGCGGGCGAGGTCCTGCGCATCGAGAGCCCCTCGCAGCTGCCCGACGCCTCGCTCATCGCCGAGTTCCGCGAGCCCATGGTGAAGCTCGAGATCATCGCCCCGGCCGCGTCCGTGGGCGCGCTGCTCAAGCTCGCCCTGGACCGGCGCGGCCGCTTCGGCCACCAGGAGTACATCAGCGAGGCGCGCGTCCTCATGACCTTCGTGACCCCCCTCGCCGAGATCGTGTTCGACTTCTACGACAAGCTCAAGTCGCTCACCCACGGCTACGGCACCATGGACTACGAGTTGATCGGGTTCGAGCCCGCCGACCTGGTGCGCATGCGCATCCTCGTGTCCGGACGCGAGGTCGACGCCCTCTCGGTGATCGTGCACCGCGAAGTGGCCGAGACGCGCGGGCGCAAGATGCTGCAGGTCCTGAGGAAGCACATCCCGCGGCACATGTTCGAGGTGGCGCTGCAGGCCGCCATCGGCGGCAAGATCATCGCCCGCGAGAGCATCCGCGCCCTGGCCAAGCACGTCACCGCCAAGTGCTACGGCGGGGACGTGACGCGCAAGCGCAAGCTGCTGGAGAAGCAGAAGGAGGGCAAGAAGCGCATGAAGATGGTCGGCAACGTGGAGATCCCGCAGCAGGCCTTCCTCTCGGTCCTGGGCGTGCTGCGCGAACCGGACGCGTGAGAAGGGCGCGCGCGGGCGCTATCCTGGCCTGGCGGTCGCCCAGCGAGGAAACGCGATGACCCGAACCAGCGAGAAGGACAAGCAGGCCAAGGCCAGGCCGAGGCCGACCGAGGAAGAGCAGGCGGCCGCCGTCAAGTTCGGCCTGCTCGGCGCCGCCGTCAGCCTTGGCGTGGTGTTCGCACTCAACCGCCTGCTGGACGAGGACTCCAAGGGGACCTTGATCTGGCAGTACGGCCGCTACGCGTGCGTCGCCCTGTTCGCCTGGATCGGCTACGCGGTCGGCCTGGGCCGGGGCCGAGTCGTGGCGGAGAACCTCGAGTGCCTGGCCATCGCCGTGGTCATGGCGCTCATCCTCAAGCACTTCCTGATCGAGGCCTACAAGATCCCCACCGGGTCGATGCAGCCGGCCATCCTCGGCAACGAGGACACGGGCATCTTCGACCGCGTCCTGGTCAACAAGTTCGCCTACCTGGTGGACGAGCCGCGGCGCTACGAGGTGATCGTCTTCAAGTACCCGCTCGACCGGAGCAAGAACTACATCAAGCGCCTCATCGGCCTGCCCGGCGAGCGCGTCCTGATCTACAACGGCGACATCCACGTGGCAGAGCGCGGCGCGGACGGGAGCTACGGCCCGCTGCGCGTGGCGCGCAAGCCGCGATCGGTGCGCGAGGCGGTGCTGAAGACGATCTACCCGGGAGGCGCGGAGGACGGCGCCTTCGCCAGCCGCTTCGAGACGCTGCGCGGGAGCTGCCGCGAGGACGGCGCCGCGGTCGTTCTCGGCCAGGACGCCATGATCCGCTACGGTCACGGCGAGTCGGTCCAGGACGCCTACCTGGACGGGTACGATCCCGACTGGGGCATCAGCGCGCCGCGCGG
>JACQZJ010000097.1 GCA_016213895.1 Planctomycetota bacterium
GACGCGACGCTCTCCGGGCCGCGGGACGGACTGCAGGCCGTGCTCGACTCTCTCCCGCGCTGAGTGCGCGCCGCCGGTCCCGGCTACTCCACGTCGATCAGCACGGCGTTGGTGTTGCGGAGGCCGGCAGGAGCGGCCGCGTCCGGGACGAAGCCCTGGACCGCGAGCGTGCCGAGGGCCGTGCCCATGGGCAGCTTGGCGCCCATACTGAAGGCGCCGAAGAAGTTCGTGGCCACCCAGAGCGGTGCGAACGGCGGTGCGACCAGCAGCGAGCAGCCTCCGCCCATGGGCAGGGATGTGGTGCCCGGCCCGACCAGGAACAGCAACGGCGTGGGCTGGGGGGCGCCGCCGTAGAACACCAGGGACAGGGATCCGCCGGGCACCGGACAGCCCATGATCTGCAGCATCGGCACGGTAGGAGCGGATCCGGCGCAGCCCTGGCCGACGGCCGTGATCGTGCCGCAGTCCGTGGAGATCACCTTGGCGTAGGAGGCCGAACCCGGCGTGCCCCAGGGCGAGCCAACGATGATCTCCGGGATTCCATCGCCATTCACGTCATCCGCGTCGCTCAGGCTGAACCCGAAGTAGTCGGTGGTCGCCTCCGCCTCGACGCGGAACAACTCCGTCCCGTCCTTGCCGGAGCGGCCGGCCGCGCCGGGCGGGGAGACACGCATGAGCAGGTCACTGAAGCCGTCCTGGTTGACGTCGCCGGCACCAGAGACGGCGGGACCGACATAGCCTTCGGCGGCGCTCGTCCCGAAGGAGTGAATGACGCTGCCGTCCTTCCCGGAGTACACGTGCGCATATGATTGTGCCTGCGCACCCTGATGTGTGCCATTGACGATGACATCTGCATGACCGTCGGCGTTCACGTCGCCGGCGTCACTCACGCAGTAACCAAGGTACCCATACGGGACGCCGAGGAAACGATAGAGAGAGGACCCATTCTTGCCTGAGAACACTTCGGCGCTGCCTGCCCCAATGCCGCCGGCGCAGTCGTGTGCAGCCCCTACGATGATGTCTACGAACCCGTCGTTGTCCATGTCGCCGGCGTCGCTGACGGAGTGTCCGAACTCGTCTCCCGCGCCGTGTCCGTCGAACGTGTACAGCAGACCGGCCTGGAGGGAGAACACCTGCGCGCTGCCCGAGTCGACCAGGCCGTTGTTGTCGTCCGCGCTCGCGCCCACGACCACGTCGGGGAACCCGTCGTTGTTGAAGTCCCCCGCCCCACTGAGCGAGGCGGCAAACATGTCGTAGAGGGACGCGGCAAACCAGGTCTGCAGCGCCGCGCCCGTGCTTCCGGAGAAGATGCGCGCATAGCCGAGGCTCGTGTCCGGGAACGTGCAGGGCGCGCCCGCCAGGACGTCCGCGAAGCCGTCTCCATTCACGTCCCCCACGTCGCTCACAGCCCACCCGAACCCATCGTCGCCCGTGTCGCCCGGGAAGAAGAGGAAAGGACTACCATCGTAGCCAGAGTACACCGTGGCCAGACCGGAGTGCTGACCGGACACGGACGCCGCCGGGGACCCCACAAGCAGGTCGGGATAACCGTCTGCGTCCACGTCTCCGGCGCCGCTCACGGACCATCCCAGCGCCCCCTCTAGCCCGGGGACCGACGTCAACACGTGCAGTTCGCCTTGGCCCTGGGCGAGGTCTGGGAATCCCAGCGCGGTGGCCACGCCCAGCACCTGGAACAAGACCCTGTTCATGGCTGATCTCCTTGTGCCGGCCACCACGGGCGGCCGCCGGGACCTGCCCGCGCTGGCCGGCTTCGATGCGTGCATTCTCGGTAAGGGCCGGCTTCCTCGGTTGCCCCGCGGAAGCCGCTGCTCTCACGGGCTCAGGAGCTTCAGCACGAAGGCGTCGGTTTGCTCCGCGACAGTACCGATCATCACGGGCCACTCCGGCTTCCAGGAACCTGGGCTGTAGCTCGGGCCGCCCTGGTTAGTCGGCTGGTAGCCCGGGAGCCCCGGGACTTGTGTGCTGAGCTGGCTGTAGAAGTCCTGTCCCGCGCTCATGCCGGCGATGTAGTAGCCGCTGGGGTCCTTCGCCAGGCCGTAGGCCTCGTCGGTATCGCCGCCGCCAAGGTACGTGGAGTAGACCAGGTTGTTCGACTGGAACTTGCAGAAGAAGATGTCCTGGCCGTCCACGTCCTGGTCCAGAGGGGTAGTGAAGAGCGCATCGGACGTCGTGGGGAAGTGCGGGGTCGGTTGAGACTGGCCGGGTTCGGGCGCCCACCAGTAGGTCAAGCCCACGCAGTAGAGGTTTCTCCCGGTGCCGTCGGTGTCGACAGCAGTGCCTTGGTCCAGGCCGACGCCGCCCAGATAGGTGGAGAAGGACACGCTCGGCGAGGCGTAGGGCTGGAAGCGGGCGATGAAGGCGTCGCCGTTGCCGTTGTTGGCGCTTTGCCAGGGATTCACCAGGGTCAAGTTCGTCGAGTAGGTCCTGCCGGTGAGCGCCAGGCCCTCGCTGTACGCCGCGAGGTCGAAGCCAATGTCCTGGTTGCTTCCGCCGTAGTAGGAGCCGTACACGTGGGCGGTTGCGGTCGCGTTCAGGCCGATGACGAACGCGTCCTCTCCGCCGCCCGGCGTTTGCTGGAAGGCGTTCCCGGTAAGCGGGATTCCGTACGTCTCCGCGTTCTGCACCCGGCCTGTGACGAAGGCGTTGACGTTCGTGGGGTCGGAATCGTCGATGTGCAGGGCGATGGCGATGCACTCGGTGAACGGGTACCTCATCTCCTGAGCAAGGCCTCGCACGAACGTCGAGTACAGCAGGTAGGTGCCGTCCGTCGCGATCTTGCTGACGAAGCCGCTTGAGTCTCCACCGGTCCTTGGCTCGATGACGTTGGCTGGCGTGGTGGGGAAGTCAGGGGAGGTGCCCCAGCCGGTGACCCAGTACGTGTAGCCGCACACGTAGGCGTTGCCGAGGCCGTCGACTTTCAGGTCGGTTGCCGTGTCCTCGTCGCCGCTCCCCAGGTAGGAGGAGTAGTGGATGCTGGTGCCGGCCGGGTCGAGCTTGAGCACGAAGCCGTCGCCGTTGCCGCCGTAGGTCGCCTGGAAGGGGATTTGCGGTGCGGGCGGGGCGATCGGGATGTCTTCGGACCGCGTGCAACCCGCAACGTACACCGTTCCGGCCGCGCCCCCCTCGACGCCGTAGCCCACGTCGATGTCGTTGCCCCCGAAGAACGTCGACCAGCTGATGCTCGTGCCCGTGGCGTCGAGGCGCGTGACGAAGGCCTCGCAGGTACCGCCGAATAGCGGGTCCGCTGGAAGTGGTGGCCCAGGCGGTGGGGGCACCGTGGGGAAGCTCGCGCTCGCGGTCCACCGGGTCGATGACCAAGCTCGCGCCCGGCTCCCGCGCGGGAACCCGGAAGCCGAAGAGGTCCTCGGCAAGGAGCACGAAGCAGCACTCAACTGCCCGGCGGCTGCCGTCCGCGAGGATCTCGAAGGCAAGCGGTGCATGCTGGCGCAGCACGCCGAGCCGGGTCTGCATCTCCAGGCCCCCGCTCTCGTCGACCTTCAGGCTCTCGGCGCCGCGCACGCGGACGCGGACGAGCGAGGGGTCGGCCTCGGGCGCGAGCACGAGGTCGTACTCGATACGGGCGTCGGGTTTCTTCACCACCACGTCGATCCCTTGGTACAAGCCAGTATACCGCACGCTGGCGTAGGTGGGCACGCGCGAGGCCCAGCGTGAGGGATCACGGCCGATGAAGTAGTTGACGTAGGGCTCGAGCAGGCCCTGGCCCTCGACCTGGACGTTGTCCAGCGCGCCTTCGAAGGTGAACTCGACCGGCGCCCGGTCCACGCGCAGGCCGGGGCTCCTGCCCGCGAGCCCCTGCGAGGCGTCCGACGGATCCGCGTGGGACCGGAGCAGGTGGAGGAGGAAGCCGTGCTCCAGGAAGCCGGCGGAGAGGCCGCCGGCGGTGGTCGTGAAGCGCACGCGCTGGTCGAACTGCCCGTCGTTCCGGATGAACCCGAGAGCGAGCGACGGCTGGGCCACGGCCGGGCTCGTGCCGGGTCCCTGGAGGTACACGTGTTCGTCGTTGGCGGTCGCACCCCGACCGGCCAGGATCACGAGGCACAGAGCACCGAGCGAAGCGAAGGAGGAGGCTCTCATCCCACGATCTCCCGCGACAGGTCCCTTGTTCGCCGGGGAGGGAGGCAGGCCTCAGAGCCAGGGTACTCCTTCCCCGGGTCCGCAATTCAGTCTGCTCAAGGATGGCGGATGGGGGGGGGGGTCGTTGTCAAGAGAAGAACTGGGGGAATGGACGAGATCCCCGCGGAGCCGCCGCGCTCACCCCCGGCGCACGTAGTCGTTGTGGAAGGCGACCCAGGCGGGGAGCACTTCTGCGAGCAGGTCCTTGGGCGGCAGGAAGGCGATGCGCAGGTGCTGGGTGCCTTCCTTCTGGCCGAAGCCGGAACCGTTGACGGTGCAGAGGCCGGTCTTCTCGAGCAATGCCATGCAGTAGTCGAAGTCGCTCGTGCCCGGCGGCAGGGAAAGGCGCGGGAAGAGGTACATGGCGCCGACCTTGCCGAAGCACTTGACGCCCTGCATCTCGCGGAAGGCGTCGCGGATCATCGTCGCCTTGGCGTGCAGGTCGGCGAGGATTCCCTCCCTCTCGGCCACGAAGAGGTCATACGGCTCGCTCCCGCGCTGCGGCGGGTTCACCATCAGGTAGGTCAGGGTCTGGCCCATGACGTTGGGGCAGAGGCTCACGGACGCCTGCTTGTAGAGGATGGCGCAGAGGTCGGTGTTCGCGCCCTTGACGCGCGGCGGATTGCGCACCTCGAGGTAGCCGCCGCGGTGCCCGCACTCGCCGTAGAAGCCCTTGGACGCGCTGTGCAGGCTGAAGAGCGGCACGTCGCGCTCGCCCAAGACGCGCGCGAACGAGACGAAGACTCCTCCGTAGACGTTCTCCTGGTACACCTCGTCGGCAATGACCGCGATGCGGTGCAGGGCGGCGAAGTCGAGCACGTCGCGGATGCTCTCCTCGGGCAGGATCGCGCCCGTGGGATTGCCCGGGTTGATGACCACGATCGCCTTGACGTCCGTGCCCTGCCGCTTCGCCTGCTCCAGCGACTCCTCGAGCGCGGCGCGCGACAGCGTCCAGCCCGCGTCCTCGTCCGGGTAGTAGTTGACCTGCGTTCCGCCGCACTTCCTGATCGACGCCGAGTAGAGCGGGTACTGGGGAATGGGGATCATCACCCCGTCGCTCGGCTTGGAGATCAGCACTTCGAGCACGTGCCGCGCGCCCTCGCTGGCGCCGTCCGTGAGGTAGATGCGCTCGGGATCCGAGCGCACGCCGGACGCGCCGTCGCGCCGGTCGATGAAGCGCGCCACCGCCTCGCGGATGAACACGGCCCCGTGGCTCTCCGAGTAGGCGCCGACGCCGCTCCCCAGGCCGGCGAGGATGCGCTCCGCGGTCTCGATGACGGCGTCCGAGAGGAGCCCGAGCTGGCGCTCCCTGCCGGCCAGCGCCTTCTTCAGCTCGCGCTCCCGGGCGATGCGCGACGGGTCCTCGAGCAGGCTCATCACCTGCCGGCAGTACGTCATCGGCCTCTGTCCGAGCGCCTGGGGGTTGCCGATGTTGCACGAGATGATCTTCTTGCCCTGCTTGCGCAGCTCGGCGGCGCGCTGCGGGACCGGCCCCCGCACGGCGTACTCCATCTCGATGACGTTGCGGTTCCCGATCAGCTCCCAGGTCATCCTGCGTTCCTCCGCTCGCGGCGGGTCCGAGGCCGGCGCGCCAGGACTCAGGCGCGACGCCCGCGGGGGCGAGTCCCGCGGACCGGGCATGTTAACCGAGCGCGGCCAGCAGGGCGAGCCAGAGCGCCGCGATCAAGAGCGTGGCCGCGGTCACCGGCACTCCCACGCGCGCGTGCTCGCGCCAGGTGATCTTCACTCCCACCTGCGCGGCCTGGTCGATGACGATGATGTTCGCGATGCTCCCGACCACGATCAGGTTGCCCGCGAGCGTGCTGGAGAGCGCGAGCAGCGGGCCTGCCAGGGGATGCGTGGCCCACGGCAGGAGCAGCATGGTCGCCGGCACGTTGGACACGAGGTTCGAAAGCGCGACGCTCGCGCCGAAGAGCCACGCCGGTTGGCTGAGGTCGATCCCCGCCCCCCGCAGGCTCGCGACCAGGTGATCGAGGCGGCTCGAGAGCAAGAGGGCGCGGTTCACGATGAACAGGCCGGCGAACAGCACCAGGAGCTGCCAGTCCACGAGCTGCAGCATGGAGCGCGAGGCCATCTTGCGGCTCGCGAGCAGGATCCCGGCCGCGGCGAGCGCCACCATCTCGCGCGGCCAGCTCCCCAGGAGGAAGGCGGCGACCAGGGCGCCAAGCACGAGGAAGCCCTTGATCGTCTGCCAGCGGTTGAACGGGCGCACGTCCACCGGAGCGAGCGCGCGCGTCAGGTGCCAGCGCCCGCGGAAGCGCCAGACCAGGATCCCCCACGTGGCCAGAAGCCCGAGGAGCGCCGGCACCGCGGCCTGCAGCAGGTAGACGTCGAAGCGCAGGCCCAGCACCTGGCCGATCAGCATGTTCTGTGGGTTGCCGATGAGCGTGGCCGCCGAGCCGA
Source organism: Planctomycetota bacterium (assembly GCA_016213895.1). Lineage (GTDB taxonomy): Bacteria > Planctomycetota > B15-G4 > B15-G4 > JADJEK01 > JACQZJ01. The sequence continues at coordinate 6,580 of JACQZJ010000097.1, forward strand.
TGTTCGCCGCGCACGCCAGCCCGAGCAGGAAGGGAACCGGGTCGAGGCCGCGGCGCGCAGAGCCCAGGGCGAGCAGCGGGGTCATGGCCAGGCAGATGATGTCGTTGCAGAGGAGCGCGGACAGGGCGCCCGCGCCGGCCAGCACCACGCCGAGGAGCGCGGGCGGAGGCAGGGGGATCGCGGCCAGACGCTGGGCGAAGCGCGAGTAGAAGCCGCCGAGGCGGAACTGCGCCGAGACCACCATCAGGCCGAAGAGCAGCGCCATGGTCGGCACATCGATCGCCAGCCACGCATCGGCGAGCGAGATGCGCGCCGTCCCGATGAGCACTAGGGCGCCGAGCAGGGCCACGCCGGTCCGGTCGAGAGCCATGCCCGGAATCCCCCCGGCCATCATGCCGGCGTACACCAGTCCCGGCCCGCGCCCCTCGACATCGGCCGCGTTCTGGGCGAGGATCGCACGCGCGAAGGAGCGTGCCATGAACAGCCGCGAGCGCGTCCGGACCATCATCGCGGGCGGAATCCCTGACCGCTCCGGCTTCTGGCTGGGCAACCCGCACGCCGACACCTGGCCGATCTACCTCGAGGCGTTCGGGCAGAAGGACGCCGAGGGCGTGCGCCGCCTTCTCGGCGACGACTACCGCTGGATCTGCCCGCAGTGGTCCTCCTACCGCCATCCCGAGGGCCGGCCGCTCTTTGACGTAGAGCGCCAGGGCGCCACGCTCGGCAGCCCCGGGGTGTTCGCGGACTGCGGGGATCCGCGCGCGGTCGAGGACTTTCCCTGGCCCGACCCGGACTTGCTCGACTTCTCCGCGACCCTCGCCGAGCTGCAAGCCGCCGGGGACGCCTACCGCGCCAGCGGCTTCTGGTGCCCCTTTTTCCACGACGTCGCGGACTTCATGGGCATGGAGGACTACTTCGTCGCCATGCTCGAACGGCCCGAGGTGGTGCACGCCATCACGCGCCGCGTGGTCGGCTTCTACCTCGAGGCCAACCGGCGCTTTTTCGCCGCGGCGGCCGGGCTGGTGGACGGCTTCTTCCTGGGCAACGACTTCGGCTCGCAGCAGGACCTGCTCATCGGGCCGCGCCAGTTCGCCGAGTTCGTGCGGCCGTACCTCGGCCAGCTCGTGGCGCAGGGACGCGAGTTCGGCTGCCAGGTCATCCTGCACTCCTGCGGAGCGGTGGGGCGGCTCATCCCGGACTTCATCGACCTGGGCGTCGAGGCGCTCCATCCCCTGCAGGCGCGCGCACGCGGCATGGACGCCAGGACGCTCGCGCAGGGCTTCCGCGGGCGCCTCGCCTTCATCGGCGGGATCGACACGCAGGACCTGCTGGTGAACGGCATGCCGCAAGAGGTGCGGGCCGAGGTGCGGCGCGTGAAGGATCTGCTCGGGCCGCGGCTCGTGGTCAGCCCGAGCCACGAGGCCTTGCTGCCGAACGTCCCGGCCGCGAACGTGCGCGCCATGGCCGAGGCCGCGCGCGATCCCGAGCGCCTGCCCTGAGCGGCGGCCTTGCGCCCGGACAGGGTGCGCGCTTGCATTGTCCGAACGTGCGGGTCGTGTTTCCCTCGGCTGCTTCGGGGAGAGCCAGATGCTCGCCAAGACGATCGCCATCGTGTCCGTTTCCGCCTGCTTCACGCCGCTCCTTCTGCCGCAGGACGCCGGCAAGGGGGACGGCGAGCGCCTCAAGCGCCTCATCCCGGCCGCGATCCAGAAGGTCGAGGTCCATCCCGAGCTGACCGCGCTGCCCACGGCCAAGCTCGTCGCGCGCAGCGGGCTCGACTCCACGACCATGCCTTCGCTGCGCCGCTACCGGGCGCACGTCGCGGGCGATCCGCGTCCTACGGAGGCGGCCTTCCTCGACTTGACGCTCCGCGGCAAGAAGTACCGCCTGGGCGCGGCGGTCTCACCGGAGAAGGGCGTGCTCGGGCCCACGCTGTTCGACGACTTCGGCAAGCCGGTCGCGGATCTCGACCGCTTCCTCTCCCAGTTCAAGGGGGAGGGCGCGGTCCGCCTGACGGACGCCTCGCGCGAACCGGTGGGCGACGCCGTCAAGCTGCGCGACGAGGTCCTGAGCCAGGACGAGCCGCCGGCCAAGAAGGACGCGCGCACGCGCTGGGTGCTCCTGCGCCACCACCTCGCCATGCGGGCGGTGGCGGAGCATGACGGACGGGTCCAGGAGGCGGCGCAGTCGGGCGAGGCCCTGGCCGGGCCGCTGCGCGAGCTGCTCGCCAGCATGGAGCAGCTCCGGGAGTTCTCGGCGCACCTGAAGCTCGTGTTCGAGCCCAAGGAGGTTGGACAGTACCGCGCGTTCACGGATGAGGGGCACGCGCTCGCGGTCAAGGCACAGGCGCTCGCTGAGGAGGGCAAGCGGGAGGAGGCGCTCGCGGTCGTGCGCGGGGATCTGGCCATGAGCTGCGGTCGCTGCCACGGCTGGCAGGAGAACCACTGGAAGAAGCCGCTCGGCGAGGCCATGCGCGCCCAGCTCGAGCAGGCCGGCTTCAAGCACGGCTACTTCGTGGTGGACATGGACGTGCGGCGCGTGGATCTCGACGCGGAGAGCGCGCAGCAGGTGGCGAGCGCGGTCAAGGCGGCGCTGCTCCTGGCGCACGGCGCCGTGGACTGACGCGGCGCGCGCGTCAATCCAGGAACACCTCGAGGCTCTGCCCGGCGGCG
>JACQZJ010000098.1 GCA_016213895.1 Planctomycetota bacterium
CGGCCGAGGCGCTGCTCGCCCGGCTCGACGAGATGCGCGCCATCGACCGCATCGTGGGCCTCGACGAGGACGTGCTCGGCGGCTGCTTGTTCCGAGGTCACGCTCGCGCATGAGCTGGCCCTCGCCTACACCCACATCTGCCGCAACATCGACAGCGAGCGCTGGGACACCGAGCTGTTCGCGGGCACCGACTTGGCGGTGGTGGAGGGGCTGGCGCAGTTCTACGCCGAGGTCCTGTGCCGGCGCGTCCAGGCGCGCATGCCCGGGGCGCAGAGCGTGTTCTTCGCCCTGCTCGCCAAGCAGGCCCCGCCCTACCGCGCCGACCTCGACTGGGTCAAGGACGGCGAGCGGGTTGGCGAGGTGATCCGCGTGAGCATGATCGAGTGCCGCTCGCAGGGGCTGCAGCGCGCTGCCGCCTTCACCGCGGCCGTGGAGCGCCACCGCTTGCTCATCGGCAAGCCCCGCAAGCCCCGCGCCAGCGCCTGAAGCTGGCGGGGTCGGGGCGCAAGGACTGCCAACAGCACCGGCCAGGCGCCGGCTCCGCGGGACGTCCTTCCTTTATCTTGCCCGCGAAGGGACCGACGGCGTACGGTATCCAGCGCGCGCCCTTCGAGGAGAGCCGATGAACGGAGATCGCGGATTCCGGCGCCTGCGGCTGCAGAACTGGAAGAACTTCGCCCGGGTCGAGGTCGAGCTGCAAAGCCGGGTCTTCCTGGTCGGCCCGAACGCTTCGGGGAAGTCCAACTTCCTCGACCTCTTCCGTTTCCTCAGGGACATCGCCTCGTCGGGCGGAGGGTTCCAGGAGGCCGTCCGGCGGCGAGGCGGGGTGAGTGCGATTCGCTGCCTGGCCGCCCGGCGCTACCCGGAAGTGGAACTTGAGGTGGAGGTGCGGCAGCCGGACGGGACGCAATGGACGTACGAGCTGAGCTTCCATCAGGACAACCAGCGCAGGCCCCTCGTACGCCGGGAGCGGATCGCGAAGAACGGCGATCGTCTTGTCGACCGACCCAACGCGGAGGACCGGGCCGACCCGGTGCGGCTGACGCAGACCTACGTTGAGCAGGTGAACGTCAACCAGCCGTTCCGCGATCTGGTGGAGTTCTTTGCGTCGGTCCGTTACCTGCACCTCGTGCCGCAGATCATCCGCGAGCCGGCCCGCTGGGTCGGTACCGTTGGCGACCCCTACGGCGGCGACTTCCTGGAGCAGGTGGCGGACACGCAGGAGAAGACCCGTGACGCGCGCCTCAGGCGCATCGGCGACGCGCTCCGCGTGGCCGTGCCGCAGCTCGAGGAGATCGAGCTCAAGCGCGACAAGCGGGGCACGCCTCACCTGCGGGGCAGGTACAAGCACTGGCGGCCCCAGGGCTCGTGGCAGGATGAGGAGCAGTTCTCGGACGGGACGCTGCGCCTGATGGGCCTTCTCTGGGTCGTGATGGAGAAGCATGGGCCGCTCCTGCTGGAGGAGCCGGAGCTTTCGCTCCACCCCGAGATCGTGCGGGCGCTGCCCCAGATGCTGGCCCGGGCCCAGCGGCGGACCGACCGGCAGATCCTCCTCAGCACGCATTCACCGGACCTGCTGCGGGACGAGGGAATCGGGCTCGACGAGGTCCTGCTGCTCCTCCCGGGCGACGAGGGCACGGTGGTGAGCACCGCGCACTCGCTCCGCGACGCTCGGGACCTGCTGAGTGGCGGTCTGTCGCTCGCCGACATCGTGATTCCGCAGACCAGGCCCGAGGATGCGATTCAGCTCACCTTGTTTGGAGACACCTGAGGGTGCGGGAGCCGGTCGTCATCTCGGCCGCCGTCGAAGGGCTCTTGGACGAGGCGGTCGTGCGACGCCTCATCGAGCACGCCGGCGGCGCTCTGGGCGCGGTGCACGGCAGGTGCGGCAAGCCGGCGCTGCGCAATCGAGCCGGGGGCTACAACAACGCGGCGCGCCACGCGCCGTGGATCGTCTTGGTCGACCTGAACGGCGACGAGGATTGCGCGCCATCGCTGCGGGATGCGTGGCTTCCGGATCTCGCACCGCATCTCTGCTTCCGCGTGGCGGTGCGCGCGGTCGAGGCGTGGCTCATCGCCGACTCCGAGAGGCTCGCGCGGTTTCTCGGGATCGCGGGAACCCGAGTTCCCCGTGAGCCGGAGCGCCTCGAGGACCCAAAGCGCAGCCTGGTGGACCTTGCCCGGACTTCCCGGCGCCGCGAGATCCGGCGGGACATGGTGCCCCGAGAGGGGAGCGGTCGGGCCAGCGGACCGGCCTACAGCTCGCGTGTCATCGAGTTCGTCACGGCCGCCTGGCGTCCCGAGGTCGCGGCCGACCGGTCGGAGAGCTTGCGGCGGGCCATCGCCTGCGTGGAACGGTTGATCCAGAGCGCGTGACGGCTGTGGTCGGCGAGTTTCGGCAGGCGGGAGGCTGCGCACGAGCCGGAGGGCGGGGCCATCGATGATTGAGTACAAGACGGGCGACGTCCTCGCCGAGGACGCCGAGGCCCTCGTCAACACGGTGAACTGCGCCGGCTCCATGGGGAGAGGGATCGCGCTGCACTTCAAGAAGGCATGGCCGGAGAACTTCAGGGCCTACGCAGCGGCCTGCCGCAGGAACGAGGTCCAACCCGGACGGATGTTCGTCTTCGGGACCGGCCTGCTGGCGAACCCCCGGTACATCATCAACTTCCCGACCAAGCGCCACTGGCGGGGCAAGTCGCGGATGGAGGACATCGAGGCGGGCCTCCGGGCTCTGGTCGAGGAGATCCGGAAACGCGGTATTCGGTCGATCGCCATCCCCGCGCTCGGCGCCGGCCTGGGCGGCCTGGATTGGGCCGAGGTCCGCGCGCGGATCGAGAGCGCGATGCGCGGCCTGCCGGACGTGAAGGTCATCGTGTTCGAACCGTGCCAGACCCCTGCGCGGGGCTGCTGAGGAAGGACTCCCCGGGCAAGGCGCTCCCCAGCCTCAGCGCACCCGTCGCGGAACATCGTCATCGACGCCCAGACCCGAAAGAGCGAGCACGTCGTCCAGCTCGGGAGGGGAGGCGCGCACCATCTCGGCCAGCTCGCGCAGCTTGGAACGCGTGATCTCGCCGCGCCGGAAGGCCTCGAGGCCCAGCGCCAGGAAGCGGTGGCGGAACTCGCCGCGCGCAGCCGCCGCCTCCGACTCGGGCAGGCCGAGAAGCCGCTCCAACTTCCTGCCCACGCCGTCGCACTCCTGCTGCTTGAGCGCGTCCAGTTCGGGTTGGGTGAGGAACCCGAGGTTCTTCAGCCGGAACAGCGCGGCAAGGCGACTCACCGCGAAGTGGTGGGCGACGAGCACCACGTCGTGCATCTGGAGCGTCTGCGTGCCCGCATCGGGACGAGTCTGGACCGGTTCTGCCTCCTCTTCGTCGAAGATGTCGGCCTGCAGGCGGCTCACGAGTCCCTTGCCGAGCCCGCGCACGAAGTCCTGCACGCCCGCGCGCGGCATCAGGAAGGCGGCGGCGAACGCGTTGGCGCGCACCTCGAGGAAGGTGTCGCGCTCGCTCGTCCAGCTGATGGTCCCTTTCTGCTCGCGGTCGAGGAGCACGTGGCAGTACTCGTGCGCGTGGGAAAAGCGGCGGCGCAGGCGGCTGTGCCCCGGCTCGCGGTTGTTGACGACGACGAAGGGGCCGATCTCGGGATCGAAGAGGGTCAGTCCGGACAAGTCCTCCGGCAGCAGCAGTTGGGCCGTGCGCACTCCCTGGCTCTCGAGCACCTCGGCGACGTCCGGCAAGGGAGCATCGCCGAGCTGGAGACGGCGGCGCTCCTCGAGGGCCGCGTGTTCGCCCTGCCGCACGGCCTGCCACCTGCTCTGCGCAGGCCGAACGAGGTAGAGAGGAAGGGCCGCCCGATCCCGCTCGATCCCAAGGAGCCGCTCCAGGTTCGTGACCTCGCGGCCGAGCCCCACGGATTCGCGGAGCGCCGCCAGGATGTCCTCTTTCTGGGAGACCTCCGGGTGGAGGCGGAACAGCGCCGCGAGCGCGTCTTCCTCGCGGAACTCGTCCGCGAGCAGCACGCGGATGTCGCGGCCGTAGAGGTAGGCGAGCTTGTCCAGCTCGAGGCTGGACACGGCGCGCTTCCCCCCCTCCATCTGAGCGATGGTCGAACGCGAGACGCCGAGGCGCAGCGCGATCTCCTCCTGCGTGAGATGGCAGGCCTCGCGCGCCGCACGCAGCCGGCGGGCCAGTTCTTCCTTGCTGATGGACATCGTCACCCCGCTAAACGCCGTGCTTCTTCTTGGCGCGGTTCACCGACCTTCCGCCGACCGTGACCCTGGCTACCGGCCGGCCGCAGGAGTCGCGGCCCAGCGTCTCGATCCGGTGTCGACCGTTTCGCCGTCAAGAACGTGGATCACCCGCTCGCTTCGCCCCATTCTCGGTCCTCCTGTGCAGGCATGGGTGTGTTGTCGGAGTCCCGGATCGTGGCCTGCGGCATGCTTGGTCCATGTTAGCATTTCGAACATCACAAGTCAATTTCTTGTTGTTGCGTTCGCAGGAATGGGGCCTCCGGCCTGCCGCGTCGAGCTTGGCCGATTCCCAGGAGACCCGGTCTGGCGTCCGGACAAGCGAGCGATCGTGCGTCGTTCCCGGACGGGACCGCGAGGCTCCGGATCACGGACCCTGCGGGCGAACGCGCGGCGCGACTCGTCCAAGCCGGGGCCGTGCCCAGGACGGTCGCCGTAGGAGTGCGAGACATCGTCGTCGCCGCGGCCGGCGGGGTCTGCGGGGTCCACGGAGTCGGCCACCAGCTAACCTGGAACCGAAGCACATCGCAGGAGTCGTGCTCAGCCAGGACATTCGGGGCGTCCGCAGGGAGGCTGGGTTCGAGCTGCCTCTGATCGGCACGTCCGAGGAGCTGATGGATGACGAACAGGCGTGACGACGAGATCGTGGAGGAGATTCGCCGGCGTCGAGAGGCTCATGCCGCGTCGTTCGGCTACGACTTCGACGGCATCGTCAAGGACCTTCAGCGCCAGGAGAGGGAGTCCGGCGTGGCGCTGGGAGAGCGCCCGCCCCGGACGCCTGCGGTAGTGCGCAAGGGACGTTCCTAGCAAGCCGCAGGAGCCGCCCGAGTTCGGCCCCGGCGGAGGTGCACCCCGTTCGAGGGCTGCGGCCATGGCCGTGACGCCGGCGGGCCATCAGCAGCCAGGCCTGCCGCACGCGCGCGGTGGACTTCCGCGCCCGGGCCAGCAGAATGGTCGCGGTCAACGAGGCCAAGGGCGCCTGCAGCCGCGCGATCCTGCTTCACGGGAAGTCCTGAAGGTTGTCGAGGAAGGAAGTGCATGGATACAGCGGACTCGATGACGAACGGCGGTCTCCTTCAGGAGTTCCACGCCATGCAGCGCATCGGGAACCGAGCGGTGGCGGAGGCCCAGGAGGAGAACAGGCGCCGCGGGGTGCCGAACGTCTACTCGCACCGTGGCCGGATCTATTACGAGCTGCCGAACGGCGAGTTGTCGCTCAGGGATCCATGGGGCGAGGAGTCGAATCTGGACGCGGCGGACGGCGCCTCGCGCGGGCGCTGATGCTGAGCGATCCTCCCGGCCGGCCGCTGGATCGCGCCGCGAGGACGGGGAGCGAAACTGGGTGTCCGCATGACGGTGGAGGCTGACATGACCCCGCGAGCGGACCCTCGCCTGTTGACCCGGATCGCCCCGCGGAACTACGGGAGCATCGGCGCGTGCGATGTGCAGCCGGCCGGCCGGCGCGGCGCGCGTGAACGGATGTGGCGCGACGTGGAGAGGCTGATCGACGATGCCTGAGAACGGCGAGACGCCGCCAGTGAGCGCGGCGCGCGGCGCGCCCACGACCGCGCTCGAGGTGCGCGGCCGGCTGGTCGAGGCCCTGCGCCTGGACCTGGTCGGGCCGCGGAAGGGAGACGCGCTCGCCGAGGAGCGGCTGCCCGGCTGGGTACGGCCGTCGAACTGGTACCTGACCGGCTTCCTCATCCCGTCGGGCACGCCGCCCGAGAAGAGCGCCGACGCCGACGAGAACGAGGACTTCGAGCTGGTGCCGGAATCGGCCGGGCTCGCCGAGGAGTCGCACGAGGAGCGCAAGGCTGCCAAGAAGGGCTTCTTCCCTTCGTCCATGGGGATCTCCTTCCTCGTCCACGAGGGCGCGCGCTCGCTCGCGGTCACGGCGCGCTGGGGCGAGTACGCGCCGGCCGAGATCGCGGGGAGCGACGGCAAGCCGCTCGCGATCTGGCAGCGCCGGCCGCGCGAGGCGGCCGTCGGCGTCGCGCTCGGAGGGCCGCCCGGGCCGCGCACGGTCGCGGTGCCGGGCGCGCGCGGGCTCACGCTCCTCGTGGTGGAGCGGCCGATACCGAGCGACGAGCTGGCGGGACGCATCCCGCCGGGCGCGCGCTCGGTCTCGGTCTTCCTGGTGAACCACCGCGCGCCCGACGCCGAGAATCCCGACGTGGCCTACGCCTTCCAGGCCGAGATCGAGGTGCGCGCGGACCGCCCGTTCGTCCCGCGCCCCGACCCGCGCGGCGCCTGGGCCGAGGACTGGGACGAGCAGGTGGCCGACCTCCACTATGCGAGCGTGCCCGAGTACGCGAGCGGCCATGGCGTCTCGGCCGAGTGGGAGCTTGACGGCGACGCGTGCCGCGTGCTGCGCACCGCTTGGATCCCGAGCGCCGAAGTGGAGAAGACCGCCGCGGCGGACGTGCCGGGAGTGCTGCTCGAGATGGAAGCGCTCGGCGCGCTCGAAGACGGCGCGGCCGCGGAGCACGCCCTCATGCCGCTCGTGCTGCGGCATCGCGAGTGGATTGCAGCGCAGCAGGAGCAGGCGGCGGCGCAGGGCGGCGCCCGCCGCGAGACCGCGGACGAGCTGCTCCGCCTCGCGGGCATCGCCGCCGATCGCGTGGAGCGCGGCATCCGCTTGCTTGCCGGCGACGCACAGGCGCTCGACGCCTTCCGCGTGGGAAACCGCGCGGTGGCGCGGGCCATGCGCCAGCGCCGGCAGGCGCAGGGCCTGTCCGGCGAGACCCCGCGCTGGCGCCCGTTCCAGCTCGCCTTCCTCCTGCTGAACCTCCCTGGACTCGCCGACCCGCGCGATCCGCACCGCGACACGGTGGACCTGCTCTTCTTCCCCACGGGCGGCGGCAAGACCGAGGCCTACCTCGGGCTCGCGGCCTTCGCCATGGTGCTGCGCCGGCTGCGTCACCCCGGCGACCAGGGGCGGGCGGGCGCGGGCGTGAGCGTGATCATGCGCTACACGCTGCGCCTCCTGACGCTCGACCAGCTCGCGCGCGCGGCCGGGCTGGTGTGCGCGCTCGAGCTGGAACGCGAACAGGACGCCGCGCGCTACGGCGCGTGGCCCTTCGAGATCGGCCTGTGGGTGGGCAAGGCGGCCACGCCGAACATCCTGGGCAAGAAGGGCGACGGGCGCTCGGACTCGGCGCGCGCCAGGGTACGGCAGTTCAAGGCCGATCCGCGCGGCAAGCCCTCGCCGATCCCGCTCGAGAGCTGCCCGTGGTGTGGGACCCGCTTCTCGCCGGACTCGTTCGCGCTCTTGCCGAACGACGACCAGCCGCGCGAGCTGCGCATCGTCTGCGCGAACCCCGCCTGCGACTTCACGCGCTCCCGCGCGCTGCCCATCGTCGCCGTGGACGAGCCGCTCTACCGGCGGCTGCCGGCCTTCCTCCTCGCCACGGTGGACAAGTTCGCGGCGCTGCCGTGGGTCGGGCAGGCCGGGGCGCTGCTTGGCGGCGCCGGCCGCCACGACGAGGAGGGCTTCTACGGTCCCGCGGAGCCGAGGGCAGGCACGCTCCTCGCGAAGCCCCTCCTGCCGCCCGACCTCGTCATCCAGGACGAGCTGCATCTCATCTCGGGGCCGCTCGGCACCATGGCGGGGCTGTACGAGGCGGCCATCGAGGCGCTCGCCACGCGCGCGCACGAAGGGGGAACCGTGCGGCCGAAAATCGTCGCCTCGACGGCGACGGTGCGGCGCGCGCAGGACCAGATCCAGGCGCTCTTCGCGCGGCCGCTGACGCAGGTCTTCCCGCCGCCCGGCCCGGACCGGCGCGACGCGTTCTTCGCGCGCATGCTGCCCGCCGCCGACACGCCGGCCAGGCTCTACGCCGGCATCGCCGCCCAGGGGCGCAACCCGAAGGTGGTCATGCGCAAGGCGTGGCTGGCGCTCATGGGCGCCGCGGAGCGCGCCTATCGCGACGCCGGCGGGCACAGGAACGAGCAGAACCCCGCCGACCCGTACCTGACCGTGCTCGGCTACTTCAACAGCCTGCGCGAGCTGGGCGGCGCGCGCCGCATCCTCGAGGAGGAAGTCCAGAACACGCTCAAGGCCTACGGCGCCAGGAAGCGCATCGGCGAGGAGCGCGGGCTCTTCCAGGATCGCAAGACCTTCTCCGAGGTGGTCGAGCTGACCTCGCGCGTGTCCACGGACAAGGTGGCCGAGGCGCGGCGGCGGCTCGAGGCGCCCTTCCACAAGACCGAGCGCGTGGACTGCGCGATCGCCACCAACATGATCTCGGTCGGGCTCGACATCCCGCGCCTCGGGCTGATGGTCGTGCTGGGGCAGCCGAAGACGCACGCCGAGTACATCCAGGCCACGAGCCGCGTGGGCCGCGACGATGAGCGGCCGGGGCTGGTGGTGACGCTCTTGAACATCCACAAGCCGCGCGACCGCTCGCACTACGAGCGTTTCCGGCACTACCACGAGACCTTCTACCGCGCCGTGGAGGCCGGCAGCGTCACCCCCTTCTCGGCGCGCGCCCTCGACCGCGGGTTCGCCGGGGCGCTGGTGGGGCTGGCGCGCCACGCCCAGCCGGAGCTGGCGCCGCCCCAGGGCGCCGAGCGCCTGGCAGAGGCGCGGGCCGCGCTCGAGCGGCGGCTGCTCGACGCCTTCCTGGAGCGCGTGCGCCAGCAGCCCATCGAGGACGCGGACGAGCGCGAGCAGCGCCTGCGGAGCGTGCAGGATCGCGTCGTGGATCTGCTCGACTCCTGGCAGAAGATCATCGACGACAACCGCGACGGGGACGGCCTCAAGTACCAGAAGGGCGAGGGGCAGAAAGCGCCGAAGCCGCTGCTGCGCGAGATGCTCGAGAAGAAGTTCGAGTCCGAGCACTACCGGAAGTTCCGGGCGAACCGCTCGCTGCGCGACGTGGAGCCCGAGGTTAACCTCTTCCTGAAGGACCTGAGCGGCGGCCAGGTGGAGGAGCAGCGATGAGCCGCAAGGCCCACGGGCAGATCCGCCGCGGCCAGGTCATCACCACCTACGGGCCCGGCGCGCTCATCGACCTGCCGCGGCATTCGGCGATCGTGGGCGGGCTCGACACGTGGCCCAAGATGAGCGACCTCGAGGAGCTCGTCGAGCCCAGGCTCTCCCGCAAGCTCGGCGCCATGACCGGAGTGCCGGCTCCGCGGCTTTTCGCGCCTCCACCCGAGTCGCACGACCGGAGCGCGCCGGTGCGCGGGATCGGCGCCTGGCGCTTCCCGGAGTGGTTCGTGGCGCAGGAGGAGGGCGGCGGCGAGGAGCGCGAGCGCTCGCGGCGCCTGGTGCATCGCAAGAGGCTCGACGAGCGCGGGCGGTTGGAGGGCCGGGCGGTCGTGGCCACGCGCTTCGTGCGCGCCTGTCCCCGCGGGCACGTGGACGACCTCGACTGGCGCCGGTTCGCGCACGGGCCGGACGAGGCCTGCCCGCGGCAGCTCTGGCTCGACGAGCGCGGCACGAGCGGCGACCTGGCAGACCTGGTGGTCCGCTGCGAGTGCGGCAAGCAGCGCAACCTCTACGAGGCCACGCTGCTCGAGACAAACCCGCTCGGCACCTGCAGCGGCGCGCGGCCGTGGCTCGGCAGGAACGCGGGCGAGAAGTGCAACCAGCCGAGCCGCCTGCTGATCCGCACCGCGTCCAACGCGTACTTCCCGCAGGTGGTGAGCGCGCTGTCGCTCCCCGACCGCGGCGGCGCGCTGGGCGTGGCGGTGCGGGAAGCGTGGGACGACCTGCAGATCGTCGAGGACGCGGCGGACCTGGCGCTCATGAAGAAGAAGCCGCGGGTGGCGGAGCGGCTCGCCGGGTTCGGCGACGCCGAGGTGCTGGAGGCGATCCGGGCCGTGAAGGGCGGCGGCGCCGAGGAGCGGCCGGTCAAGCTGGTCGAGCTGGAGGCGCTGCTCGCCGTGCCGGAGGGCTTCGACGACGACGTGCCGGTGGACCGGGACTTCCACGCGCGCAGGCTCTCGGAGCGCGCGTGGCGCCGCACGCGGCGGTCGCAGGGCATCGCGGCCGTGGTGCAGGCGCACCGCCTGCGCGAGGTGCTCGCCCTGGTCGGCTTCACCCGGCTCGACCCGGTCATGCCCGACATCCACGGCGAGTACGAGACGGGCGTCGAGCGCGCGGAGATCGCGCTCGAGCCCGCGTGGTTTCCCGCGGTCGAGAACCGCGGCGAGGGGGTGTTCGTGCAGCTTCGCGCCGAGAGCGTGCGCGAGTGGCTGGCGCGCAGGGCGGTCGAGGAACGCATCGACGCGCTCGCCGCCGGACACCGGCGCTGGACGCGGGACCGGAAGGGCCCGCGGCCGTTCCCGGGCGGGCCGTACGTGCTCTTGCACACGCTGTCGCACCTGCTCATCCAGTCGCTCGCCATGCGCTGCGGCTATCCCGCCAGCTCGATCCGCGAGCGGGTGTACGCGGACGCGGCGGCGGAGCGCTTCGGGCTCTTGCTCTACACCGGGAGCCCGGACGCCGAGGGCACGCTCGGCGGGCTGGTGCAGCAGGCGCGGCGCCTGGAGGACCATCTGGCGCAGGCGCTCAGGATGAGCGCGCTGTGCTCGAACGATCCGATCTGCGCCCAGCACGCCCCCGGCGAGAGCGTCGAGGGGCGGTGGCTGCACGGCGCGGCCTGCCACGGGTGCGCGCTGGTGGCGGAGACGTCCTGCGAGATGCGGAACGACTACCTGGACAGGGCGCTGGTCGTGCCGGTTCTCGGCGTGCCCGGCGCGGCCTTCTTCGCGGAGGCGCCGTGATCGGCGAGCTGCTCCACGTTGCGCCGCACCTGCGCGAGCGGCTGGCGCGCGCGCTCGAGAGCAGCCTGCTGGGGACGTCGTGCTCGGCGGCCGCGCTCTGCGCGGCGCTCGGCGCGGGGGAGCCGCCCGCGGAGGTCGCGGCGGCGCTGGCGGAGTTCGAGAAGCTCGGGGTCTCGGGGCCGGCGGCGGCGGTCTGGATCCGCAGCCTGGAGCAGGCCGCGGCCGGGGCGCGGCGGCCGGACCTGGTGTGGACCGGTCCGGAGGTGCCGGGGCTGCACGCGCGGGACACGCGGCGCGTGTATGAGGAGCTGCTCGGCTCGGCCGAGCGCTCGCTGTGGGTCAGCACCTACGCGTTCTTCGACGGGCCGCGGGCGTTCGAGGCGCTGGCGCGGCGCATGGACGCGCGGCCGGACCTGCGCGTCACGCTGCTGCTCAACATCCAGCGCAAGCGCGGCGACGCCACGGTGGCGGAGCAGCTCGTGAGGAGGTTCGCGGATCGCTTCTGGGGGAGCGACTGGCCCGGGGCGCGGCGGCCGGCGGTGTTCTACGATCCGCGCGCGCTCGATCCCGACGGGCCCTCAGGCGTGCTCCACGCCAAGGCGGTGGTCGCCGACGAGGAGGCGGTGTTCCTCACCTCGGCGAACCTCACCGAGGCGGCTCTCGAGCGCAACATCGAACTCGGGCTGCTCGTGCGCGACCGCGCGCTCGCGGCGAGCGTGGCGCGCCACTTCCAGGCGCTCATCGACCACCGGCTTCTCCGGCCGCTGCCGGAGTCGTGAGGGGCGGAGGCAACCATGGACCAGGACCGCCAGCAGCGCACGGGCCCCGAGCGGCCCACCAGTCCATGGAAAGGGCGCGCGCTCTACTTCCTCGCCGGCGCCGCCGTGGCCTACGGGTGTTGGCTTCTGCTGCTCGACGGGCCGAGGGGACTCCGCGGGACCGCGGAGTGGTTCCCCTGGGCTGCCGCCGCGCTGGTCCTCCTGGTCCGTCTGATCGCCACGACCGAGCACGACATCTTGCGGCCGCCGCGTCTCTGCATGGTCGACGACCTCATGGCCAGCGAGCGGCTCCTCGGCATGACGCGCGAGCAGGTGATCGACCTCCTCGGCCTTCCCTGCCAGGACTGCTTCTCCGGCGAGGCCGGGGACAGGGACCTCCACTGGTACCTGGGTCCGGCCCTCATCCCCATCGACTCGCAGTGGCTCTTCCTCGAGCTCGGGCCCGACGGCAAGGTCTGCCGCCAGAGGCTGCATGAAGACTGACGCCGGCGCCGGCCGCATCGCGGCGGCGGATCTCCCGATGGTCCGGCGAAGCGTTAGTGACGCGCTTGCAGACCCAGTTCGAAGGAGGAGCCAGCGCGGTCTTGCCTGGACATCGATCACCGGCTGAGATCGACGAAGTCATCGACGTTGCGAGATGAGCTACTTGCTCTTTCTGGACGAGAGCGGTCACGATCACCGCTCCATGCCCTACGAGGTTCGAGGTGGGGTCGCTCTGCATGCCTCGGAGCTTTGGCGGTTTGTTCAGGACATGCAGCGCCTGGAGTTCGCCGCCTTCGGTACAGAACCGCACAACTTCCGGACGGAGTTGAAGGGCTGCAAGCTGCTGGACAAGGACCGGTTCAAGTGGGCAGGCCAGGGTCCGCAGATGCCCGACGAAGAACGCCGCAAGCACTGCCGCGGATTCTTGACGAAAGGTCTGGAGAGGAAGTCTCCCATGCGCGCGGAGTTCACGGCCTACGGACAGGCGTGCTTGGAGATGGTGACCGGGACGCTGCAACTGCTCAGGCAACACAAGGCGCGCCTGTTCGCCGCCGCGATTCCGCGCAGTGTGAGGAAGCCGGACACGTTCGAGGCGGAGGAGTATCTGCGGAAGGACCATGTCTTCCTGCTCGAGCGCTACTTCTACTTCCTGGAGAAGGAGAGCCAGCACGGCCTGCTGGTGATGGACGAGGTGGAGAAGGCCGAGGATCGCCGATTCGTCCGCCGCCTTGAGGCGTACTTCCGCAGGACGGAGACGGGACGCTACCGGTCCGGATGGATCGTTCCGACGCCGTTCTTCGTCTCGTCTGACATGGCCTACCCGGTTCAAGCCGCAGACCTGGCAATCTACTGCGTGAACTGGGGCTTCCGGCTTCCAAACCGAGGGATGGACGCTCCGGTCCGGCCAGAGATAGCCGTCAAGTACCGTCCGTGGCTCGCCCAGCTTCAGTTCCGTGGGGAGGGATACCGCGACGGGGCGGTCTACGATTCCTACGGCATCGCATTCGTGCCGGATCTGTACGAGACCAGGGGGGCCGGAGAATAGAGAAGGAGGCAACGCCGTCGAGGCCACCCGAAAGCAGCCTCTAGGCCGAGCCTCCAGTAGCAGTATCGGCTCTCGGCTCCCTGAGGTCAAGGGCCTTGCTGCCTCGCGAGCGGTGCGGAGACGTGGCTGATCCGCTCGCGGCCGATCGCATGCGGCTCAACGGGCCGACGCGGATCGTCGGGTGCTGAACCGCTAGTCCGTCGCCTCGCGCGTGGAGAACCTTGAGCAGGTTGCTCTCGGACTCGAGCCACCAGATGAGGGCGGCGACCTGCTCGCGCGTGAAGGCGATGCGCTCGTTGCGGCTCTTCTGCCAGTGCAGCTCGTACATCGTGTCCTGGAAGCCCTGCGCGCCGGACGGCGTTTCCTCGCGTGGCCGCTCGACGTTCGGGCCGCGCGGCATCTTGGCCTTCTTCGCCTGCCCGTCGAAGAAGGAGTTGATGCGGTTGAGCGCCAGGTTCTTGAGCCAGAGGTCGGCTTCCTTCTCCTGCTCGAGCACGCCGATGTTCTTGGAGAGCTTGCTCACGTCGCGCAGGGCGAGCAGGCCCTTCTTCACGTCCGCATCCGCGCCCGCGACCAGCCTCCGCAGCAGGAAGTGCGAGCCGATGCCGAGCGCCGAGAGGATGACGCAGCTCCAGATGACGATCTTGGCGAAGTCGAGCTTCTTCATCAGAAGTTCTCCCTCTCCGGATAGACGACCCTGAGGCCGGTGAACACGACGTGGTCATCGAAGGTGGTCGACTTGCCGGGATCGACGCGCGCGATCCCTTGCATCTCGCCGAGCGCCTCCTTGAGGTCGTCGAGGGCGGACGCGGTCAGCACGCTGCCGTTCAGCTCGATGTACGGCTCGCGCTGCTTGCGGATGGCGATGGTCACGTCGTCGAGCACGAGCCTGCCGATGCCGCCCATCTTCGTCTGGATCTTCTCGAAAGCCTCGCGCCACAGCGGCAGCACCGAGGTCAGCTCGGGGATCGCGCCGCCGCGCCCGAGTTCGCCCTTCAGCTCGTCCGCGCGCTGCGTGAGCTTCATCTTGATGTAGTTCAGCGACTTCAAGCTCGGCGCGGCGTAGCTCTCCGGCAGCGCGGCGTTCTGCAGGCCCACGGCCTTGACCTGCTGCTCTTTCGCCCACTTGTGCAGCTGGTACATGTCGCTCTTCTGCTCGCGCACGAAGAAGGGCTTCTTCACCCACAGGTCGCGCGCGTCGAGCAGGTTCTGCAGCAGCACCAGGCACATGAGGAAGAAGCAGAAGTAGATGAGCGGCTCCTTCACCTGATCGAACTTGCGCGCGTAGCGGCACTCCTCCTGGCGGAAGTCCACGCCGCTTTGATCGTGCCCGGCCAGCTTGAAGGCCAGGCCGAGGGCGGTCAGGATCTCCGGCTCGGCCGCGGCCGCGGCCTCCTCGTCGAAGTCGTGGCCGACGCGCTCCAAGAGCTTGAGCGGCTGCAGGGGCACGTTCACGCCAAGCTTCGCCGCCACGCCCTCGGCGAAGCCCGGGAGCATGCTCCCCGGGCCGGTGGTGTAGATCACCTCGATGTTCTCGGGCAGGCGCGTGGTGGAGAGCGTGCGCCGCACCTCGCGCGACATCTTGTTGAAGAAGTCGTCCGCGCGCGCCAGAGCGAGGTCGTGAGCCAGCTCCGCGGGCGCCTTGGCCGTCTCTTCCTTCTCCTCGCGCAGCGCCGACGCCACGGGCACGACCAGGTCGTCCTGGTCCGCGCCCGGCTGCTGCAAGAGCGCCGGCGTGCGGCCGGCCAGCTCCTTCGGGTCGGCCTCGAGGTCGCCGGCCAGGCGCGCGCTGATCGAGTCCGAGCCGAGGCGGATGGCGCGCCCCAGGACCAGCCGGCCGCCCGAGACGAGCAGCACGTTGGTGTTCCTGCGGCCGCAGTCGAGCAGCATGAACGCCTTGTGCTCGGCGGCGTAGCCGAGCGCCGAGAGCGCGTTGAACGCGGCCATCACGTCGAGGTCGACCTGCAGCGGGTCGATGCCGGCGCGGCCGAGCACCTCGAAGCGGTTCAGGAGCTGGTCCTTGCGCGCGGCCATGACCATCAGGTGGCTCTTGTCGCGCTCCTGCGTGAGCCGGTAGAAGCTGACCACGACATCGTCGATGTCGCAGTTGAGGAGGTGCGACTCGGCCTCGTACTTGATGACCTTCCTGATCTGCTCCTCGCCGGAGAACGGCAGGTCCATCTCGCGGAACACCGTGAGCGCCGAGTCCCACGACAGGGCGGCCGGCTCGCGCGAGAACTTTCCCTCGGCGAACGCCTTGTCGATCTGGCTTCCCGCCTCCTTGTCGAGGAGGTACGAGCCGCGCGCCTCGTCGGGCGGCTTGAGGTCGAGCTTCTTGAACCTCAGGATCTTCAGCTTGCGCGCCGAGCCCTCGGCCTCGAGGATGCGCGCCTGCGCGCTGCCGAGGTCCAGTCCGACGTAGTTGGCCATCTCGTCCTCGCCTGGGCGGGCTCAGCGCCCGAGCTGCAAATCCTCATCGAAGCGCCGCCGCTGCTCGCCCTCGTCGAGCACGAGGCGGATCTCCTCTTGCGTCGCGCGCCGCGCCGCCTGGATCTCGTCCTTCACCTGGCCCTCGACGCCTTCGAGCACCTTGTCGATGCGCGCGCGCTCCTCGTCCAGCAGGTCGCGCACCCGCGTCACCTGGTCAGGCCGCAGATCGTACTTCTCGGCGAGCGTTCCCAGATAGGTCTCTTCCGGAGGCGCGCCGCGCCC
>JACQZJ010000071.1:0-4892 GCA_016213895.1 Planctomycetota bacterium
GGTGAGCGGCTCGTCGATCTACAAGGTGGCCGTCAAGGTGGCGGCGGTGCCGGAGGCCCGGTGGACCTCCATCTGCGCGGATTGCGCGGGCGCGATCGACTCGCTGGTGGAGCTCCTGCAGGGGCGCTTCTCGAAAGGGGTCATGGAGCGCATCTGCCAGCAGAAGACCGGCCTCTTCCCCGCGCCCTCCGAGATCGTGTTCTCGTGCAGTTGCCCGGACTGGGCCTCGATGTGCAAGCACGTCGCGGCCGTCTTCTACGGCATCGGCGCAAGGCTCGACGATCAGCCCGAGCTGCTGTTCCGCCTGCGCCAGGTCGAGGAGAAGGACCTCATCGCCCGGGCCGGCAGGGGCCTGCCCGTGGCGAAGAAAGGCCCGGCGCGGGACAAGGTCCTGGCCGAGGACAACCTGGGCGAGCTGTTCGGCCTGGAGATGGGCGCGGATGCGGGGGAGCCGCCGAAGCGCCCGCGGCGCGCGGCGACAACGAGGCAGAAGACACCGAAGGCCCGAGCCAAGCCGAAGAAGGCCAAGCGCCGCGCGGCGCGGCGCTGACTCGGGGGCCTGGCGCGGCGTTCACCGCGCGCCGGCGCGCCCGTCGCCATGACGAGCACGGGCCCTCCGGGTGGCCGGCGCGGCCGCCAGTGCCCCGACAGGGATCGTGGCGGGTCTCGGCCTTCGGGGCAGCCATTCGACGATCAGGAGCCGGCCACGGGCCGCTCCTCATCGGCGTCCGGCTGGGCCTCCTCCCCGCTGCCGCTCATCCTCATTCCCAGGACGGTTGCTGCCGCCTTCTCGCGGATGTACCGCAGCCTCTCGTCGGGCGTCATGTGTTCCATCTCTCGCCCGAGCTGGTCGCGAAGCTCCCGCATCAGCTTCACTGAATCAAAGGTCTTGGTCGTCATCCTTCCAAAGCTCCAGGGGCGATCGGATCTCAAGCTGAGCATAGCCCGCGCGAAGGTTGATCGCGTTGAACCCACGGATCCGATCCAGGTTCACGATATGCCTGAAGTTCCAACTGACGAGGACGTCGACCCTCGCCACTGTGGCCACGGCGATGTGCAGAGCGTCCACCAGCATGCGCCGCGCAACCACGGCCTCCGTGATGTACTCCTGGGCAAGCGCCTCGGACTCGGCACTCTGGCTGATGAACTCCACACACCCGCGCGGCAGGGCTTCGACCACGCTGCGAACCTCCGCTGGCGCTGAAGCAAGCTCGGCCAGCGTCGTGTCCGAGATGACGATCAGCGCGCCGCCTTCACGGCAGCGAGTGAAGAGCCGCATCGAGGCGGTCCGGAACTCAATACCGAGACATCCCCCGATCACGGAGGTGTCGACGTAGATTCGAATGGGTTTCCTCGGACCAGCCATGCACCAATTGTACCTCGTCCGGTGGAGCCCGCGCCGCCTCTCGTCCATGGCCCGCGCGGCCGCGCAGCGCCGCGCAGCCGGCCTTCAGCCCTTCAGGTGCCTGGCGAGGAAGGCGTACACCTCGCGCCGCGACTCGCGCGCCAGGGTGCTGTCCATGCGGTTGAAGCTGTGGCCGCCGGGCGCGTCCTCGTAGATGCGGTGCTCGAACTCCTTGCCCTCGGCCTTGAGCGCCCGGATCAGGCTCTCCACCTCGAGCACGTGCACGTCGCGGTCGTTGGTGCTGGTGTGGATGAGGAGCGGGATCGCGAGCTTGTGGACGTTCCACACTGGCGAGCGGCGGCGGTACTCCTCGACGTCCTCGTTGGCGATCTTGCCGATGTGGTGCTCCGCGGAGAACTGGTCGCGGTACTCGTCCGTCTGGTAGCCCATGCGCGCCACGAGGTCGGACACGGGCACGCCGGCGTAGGCCGCCCGGAACTTGTCCGGATGGTCGAAGGCCGCGAGCAGCGCGATCAGCCCGCCGTGGCTCCACCCGAGGATGCCGGCGCGCTCCGCGTCCACGAAGGCGCAGGTCTCGACTGCCCAGTCGCGCGCAGAGACCGCGTCCGCCACCTCGAGCCCGCCGTAGTCGATGGCCTGGTAGTAGTCCTTGCCGTAGCCGTTCGAACCGCGGTACTCGGGCGCGATCACCACGTAGCCTTCCGCCATCAGCTCGCGCACCACGTGCGTGTAGTAGGTGTCGAAGTCAGCGTGCACGCCGCCGTGCGGCAGGACGAGCAGCGGGTGCTTTCGCGCCGTGTCGAGGCCGCGCGGCACGAACAGGTAGGCCCACATCTTGAAGGGATGGCGCTCGCTGGCGATGCCGTACTCCGGGGTCTCGTGCGGGTTGGGCACGGTCGGGATGAACACCTTGTCGATCGCGGCGACGTCCCCAACGCGCTCGAACCACAAGAGGTCGTCCACCTTCTTCGCGACCTGCTCGAGGGCGAACTCCTGGCGCTCGGCGAGCTTCTCCAGGCGCGCCAGGCGCTCGCCGAGCGGATCGGCGTCCTTGGCCTCCTGCCGCGACAGGGCGGCGCCGGCAACGAGCGCCGCCAGCACAGCGGACAGAACGAACACGCGCCCGAGACTCGCTCTTGGCATGGCGGCATCCTCCACGTCACCGCGGCCCGGCACATGATAACGGGCGCGGCGGCGGCGCCCGCCAACACAGGGGCGGCGCGCACCGTAGAATGCGCCCCGTCGCGCCTTCCGCCTCACGCAGCCACGCTTTGGAGAACGAACCGTGCCTCGCATGCCTGCGCTCCGCCCGCTCCTCCTCGTTCTGGCTCTTGTCTCGCCGCTTGCCGCGCAGCAGACGCCCTACGAGAAGTACACGCTCGACAACGGCCTGACCGTGATCCTGCACGAGGACCACGGCCTGCCGCTCGTGTCCATCAACACTTGGGTTTACGCCGGCGCCCGCGACGAGCCCGCTGGCCGCAGCGGTTTCGCCCACCTCTTCGAGCACCTGATGTTCATGGGCACGGAGCGCGTGCCGGAGGGCCAGTTCGACCAGATCATGGAGGCCGCCGGCGGCGCGAACAACGCCTCCACCAGCTTCGACGGCACCAACTACTTCTCCTGGGGACCGCCCGCGATCCTGCCCACGCTCCTCTGGCTCGACGCCGATCGCCTGGAGGACCTCGGTCGCATGATGACCCAGGACAAGCTCGACCTGCAGCGCGCGGTGGTGCGGAACGAACGGCGCGAGACCACCGAGAACACGCCCTACGGCCGCGCCGAGGTCAAGCGCACCGAGCTGCTCTTCCCCGAGTGGCACCCCTACCACCACGACGTCATCGGCAGCCACGCCGATCTCGAGGCGGCGACCCTCGACGACGTGAAGGAGTTCTTCGCCAACCTCTACGCCCCTCGCTGCCGCGCGGCGCCGCGCCCGCGCGCCGCGCCGTGCCGCGGCCGCGGCCTTAAGGCGACCTGCGCTGCACCCTGCTGGACAAGGTCCAGCTGCCGCTGATCAGCATGTGCTGCGTGGCCCCGGACGCGTACCAGCCCGGGGACGCCGAGACGCAGGTGATCGCCGAGATCCTCGCCGCGGAGAAGAGCGGCCGCATCCACCGCCGCCTGGTGTTCGACGAACAGCTCGCGGTCGACGTCTCGGCCGAGGTCGAGCCGCTCTGCCTCGGTTCCGTCTGCTCCCTCGAGATCCTGGCCATGCCCGACGCCGACCTGGACCGCATCGAGGGCATCGTGGACGAGGAGCTTTCGCGCCTCTGGAGCGAAGGCGCGTCCGAGGAGGAAGTGAGCCGCGCCTGCGCCGCCATCGAGCGCGAGACCCTCACACACATGGAGGACCTGCTCTGGCGGGCGGACAAGCTCAACGAGTACCAGTTCCACCTCGGCGAGCCGGACTCCTTCCAGGCCGACCTGGAGCGCTTCCGTTCCCTGACGCCGGCGGCGCTCGCGTTGCGGCGCGTGCTCGCGCCGGGCGAACGCGTGATCGTGCGCGTGCTGCCCGAGGAGCCGGAGCGGGCGCCGAGCGCGCGCGACCGCCGGCCGGACGACCTGCCGCAGGCGGACTTCGCGCCGCCCGCGCCCGAGGACTTCGCGCTCGAGAACGGAATCCCGGTGACGCTCTTCTCGCGCCACGACCCGCCGCGCGTCGAGGTCGCGCTCCTCATCGAGGCGGGCGCGGACCGCGTGGCCGACGCTCCCGGCCAGGAAGGCGCGGCGGAGCTCTTGGCGAGCATGCTCTCCGAGGGAGCGGGCGACCGCGACGCGCCCGCGTTCGCCGCGGCGCTGCAGGGCCTCGGCGCCGAGTTCGAGGCCTCGGCGACCCGCGGCGGGATCGCGGCGTCGCTCTCCACCCTGCGCCGGAGCTTCGCGCCCGCGCTCGCCCTCCTGGCCGACGCCGTGCTGCGGCCGCGCCTGGCCGAGGATGACTGGCTGCGGGTCAAGGATCTACACCTCGAGGAGCTGAAGCAGCAGGAGGACATCCCCGAGGCCGTGGCGGCGCGCGTGGCGCGCCGCCTCCTGTTCGGCGCGGAGCACCAAAGCGGCCGGCCGCTCGACGGCACGGCCGCGTCCGTCTCCGGCATCGAGCTCGAGGACGTGGCCGCGCTGCGCCGCGCGCTCTTCCATCCAACGCGCGCGCGCCTGGTCGTGGCCGGAGACCTGACCGCGGCGGACGCCCGCACCCTGCTGAACGAGGCCTTCGGCTCGTGGACGGCCGCGGAAGAGCCGGCGGGAAGCCCGGCCCTCTCCGTCGCGCCGCAGAGCAACGCGCTCCGCGTCTACCTGGTCGATCGCCCGCGCGCGGTGCAGACCGTGATCCACTTCGCCCTGCCGGGCATCGCGAGAAGCGACGCGCGGCGCGTGCCTTACGAGCTGATCGGCACGGTGCTCGGCGGCACCTTCACCAGCCGCCTGAACTCCAACCTGCGCGAAGACAAGGGGTTCACCTACGGCGCCGCGGCCGCGCACGCCATGGAGAAGCGCTGCGGCATGTTCGCCGCCTTCTCCAGCG
>JACQZJ010000071.1:4934-29467 GCA_016213895.1 Planctomycetota bacterium
GAAGCGACGGGCGCGGCGCTCGCGGAGTTCCTGGCGGAATTCGCGCACCTGCGCGGCGGCGACCTCACGGCAGCCGAGATCGAGAAGGCGCGCGGCGCGCGGCGCGCCAGCGCGGTGGACACCTGCTCGAGCCTGTCCGCGCTCGTGGAGGAGGCGGCCGCGCTCTTCGAGGCGGACCTGCCCTTCTCGACGTTTGCCGCGGACCTGGCCGCGCTTCCCGGCGTCACGGCCGAGCAGGCCAACGCCCTGGCGAAGGAAGCGATCCCGCTGGAGAGGGGCGTGCTCGTGCTCGTGGGCGACGCCGCGCTCATCCGCGAGCAGGCGCGCGCGGCCGGCCTGCCCGAGCCGATCCAGGTCGACGCGGACGGCGAGGAAGTGCGCTGAGCGGCTACCGCAGCGGCGAGCGCTCGGCGCCTTCTGGCGGCCGCGCCTCCTCGCTCTCGCCGAGCCGCCGGTAGAAGAGCGCCTCGCGGCCGGAGAGGCGCTGCTCCTGGATGCGCCGGCGGATGAGGTCGAGGTCCACGTCCCGCGGCTGGCCGAGCGCGGCCGCGGCGGCCGATGGCGCGCCCGTGCTCTCGCTGCGGGCGATGAGCCCGCCGAGAAGGAGTGCGGCAGCGATGCCGCCGGCCAGCACGAGGTCGCGGCGGCCGAACACGGCGCGCCGCGCGCGGCCAGCCGTGCCTTCGACCGCTTCCTTCCGCCACAGGCAGCGGTTGCACTGCAGGCAGCCGCTGTCCCAGCGGTCCTTCGTTCCCAGGTCGCAGCGGCCGTAGCTCTTCGGCCGCGCCCATCTCGCCAGGGGCCCGAGGAAGTTGAACAGCGCGAGGAAGGCGCCCGCTGGGCAGAGGTAGCGGCAGAAGAAGCGCAGGTGCAGCAGGCTGAAGAGCGCGATCAGGCCGAGGAGAAGCGCCATCTCCGTGCCGTAGTCGAAGGAGAACGCCGCCGCCAGCGGATCGAAGGCGAGCACCTCCTCGGAGCGCACGCACGCCGCGAGCACGAGCGCCGCGGCCAGGACGAGGTGCTTCACCACGCGCGCGCGCGCCTCGGTCGCCGAGCCGGTGGCGCGCGCCAGGCCAAGGCGGCCGAGCAGCTCCTGGACTGCGCCGAAGGGGCAGAGGTAGCCGCAGTAGAGCGGGCCGAAGCCAACGGCGAGGGCGAGCACGCCGGCCACCAGCAGGAACCAGTCGAAGGCGCTGAGTGCCGGCAGCGAGCCGCCGAGAACGCGCGCCACGTGCGTGAGAGAGAACTGCAGGTTGAAGAGGAAGCCGGCGAGACCCAAGTTCGCCAGTAGAAACACGTCGCGGAGCCGCGCTCCGCCCCGGAGAAAGAGCGGGACGGCGAGAAGCAGCGCCGCGAGCACGTACAGGGAGCGCAGGTCGAAGCGCGCCGCGATCCCCGGCCGCTCGCCGCCCGTGGCGGGCAGGTCGAACTCGGCCGCGGCGATCGCCTGCCGCGCCTCCTCCAGGATCTCGCTCATGGCCCGGGACGAGACCGTGGCGCCGGTCATGGCGTCGATCCCGCTTTCGCCGAGCGCGATCGGCCGGGACAGCGGCCAGTCGGAAAAGCGCGCCAGCCAACCTCCGACGCCGTGGATGTAGGCCGGGGTCTCGTTCGACTCGAACAGGGTGACGCTCTGGATCGCACCCTCGCGCCCCGCTTCCACCAGGAGGTTGATCGGGCCGCCGTAGCCCTCGATGTCCGGCACGATGGCGCGCGAGGCGGCCAGCACCTCGCGGAAGCCGGCCGCGCCTTCGTCGAACGTCAGGTAGTGGATGAAGGGCTCCTCGCGCTCCTCCACGCGCAGCGCGTGGCAGCGGTTCTTGATCCACTGCAGATCGAGGCGCACGCGCGGCGCGGACAGCTCGGCGTGCACCAGGTTCGAGACCAGGACGAAGGCGAGCACGGCGCCGTAGAGGAGGTAGGCGGGGGCGCGGAGCCTGGCGCCCGCGTTCCGCTGCCGCGCGCGCTCGGCCCATTCGAGCAGGCGCCGCGCGCGCAGGGCGCCGCCGGCCTGCTCGGCCACGAACAGCGCCCAGACCGCGCAGAGAGCAAGCGCCAGCAGAACGCAGGTCCAGGCCAGGCCGAGAAGCGGCAGGGCGAGCACGCCGGCCACTGCCGCGCCCGCCGCGCCGCCCCAGTGATCGGCCGTTTCGAGCAGGCCGGCGACCCTGCCGGTCCCCTTCGCGGCGCGCTCCACGTAGTACCCGGCGGCCGGGAAGGCGACGCCGCAGGCGCCTCCTGCCACGAGGAAGAGCGCGAGGTACGCGGTGTGCGCCAGGTCGGAGGGCGCCTTGGCCAGAAGGTCGACGAGCAACGGCAGCGCGAGGCAGAGCGCGACCGCGGGAAAGAGCGCCGCGTGCGCGGGCCAGAACGCGAAGCCCTCGGCCCGGCGGAAGAGCCGCACGCCCAGGAGGCCGCCGGCGCAGAGGCCGAGCATGAAGAGCGCGGAGAGCAGCCCGACCGAGAGGAAGAGGTGGCCGAAGCGGTTCTGGAAGGAGACGAGGAGCAGGATGTCGAGGCACATGGACACGCCGCCGGCCGCTGCGAGCAGGAGCGCGCCGTTCGTGCCGCCCGCCCGCGCCGCGACGCGCGTGGTCGCGCGATAGGCAAGACGCAGCGCCAGGAACACGAGGAGCGGGATGAGGAACGCCGC
This sequence comes from Planctomycetota bacterium, assembly GCA_016213895.1. Classification (GTDB taxonomy): domain Bacteria; phylum Planctomycetota; class B15-G4; order B15-G4; family JADJEK01; genus JACQZJ01. Next base: position 7,588 of record JACQZJ010000071.1, read on the forward strand.
CGGACCGGCGGCGCGGAGCGCCTTCAACACGCGCGCCAGGCGCCCGCCGCTCTCCGCGCCGAGCACCAGCAGGTTCAAGAAGAGGGTCACCGGCCGCTCGTCGCGGTTCACCAGGCTCTCCGGATCGAGCCCGGCGGTCTCCGCGAAGAGCGCCTGCGCCGCGGCCGCGCGCTCGGGGGGAAGGAGCGAGGCGAAGATCTCCGGCGGCACGGATTCGTCGCGCGGTGAAAGCGCGCGGAAGCGCTTCTCGAGGAGCGCCGCGTCGCTCGTCACCACTTCGGGCGCGGGCGAGGCGAACAGCCAGGCGCGCTCGCCCGGGGCGACCGCGACCTCCGGGAAGACCGCACGCAGGGTCTGGTAGACCGAGCGGCCGTAGTTCACGACCTCCGTGCCCGCGTAGTTCTCTCCGGCCCGGATGCGGAGCGCCAGCACGGCCCTGTCGCTCGCCAGGTCGCGGAGCGTGCGGAAGAACTCGACGGTGTAGAAGCGGTTGAGGTGCGCCGTGCCCGGATCGGGGAGGTCGAGAAAGACGAGGTCGTAGCGCTCGCCCGTTGCCGTGGCCGCCCGCCGCGCCAGCACGTCGCGCGCATCGCCGAAGTGGACCGTCACGCGCGGATCGGCGAGCGCGCGCCGCACCTCGTCTCCCAGGCGCGCCGCGGCGAGCTGGTGCGCGGCCGGGTCGAAGAGGACGAGGTCCAGGCGGGAGAGCGGGTAGTGGAGCAGGTGCGGCACGAGCCCCTCGGGCGCGAGACCGATGACCAGCGCCGCGCGCGCGTGCGCGCCTTGCGCGAGGAGCAGCGCCGCGGCCGCCTGGTGGTCGGGCTCGTCCGCGGTGGACGCGACCACGGCGCCGTTGCTGAGCAGCATGCTCTGCCCCGGGAGCGCCGCCGTGGAGAGCTGCTGGTAGGGGGACTCGCGCGTCTCGAGGAGTTCGGCCGCGGGCAGCGTCACCTCCCACCTGAGCCGCGCGAGCCAGGCCTCGAGGCGCGCGCCGAAGGGCGTGTAGAGCGCCGCCGCGCAGCAGGCAAGGAGCACCAGGGCCAGAGCCGCAGCTGCAAAGCGCCGCTCGGCAATCGCCGCGGCGAGCACAGCGCAGCAGAGCGCCGCCGCGCCGAGAGCGATGAGGAGCGGCGCGGGCCACTCGCGCCAGAGGAGCGCCGTGACCAGGACGCCGCCGGCCGCGCTTCCCAGCGACTCGAAGGCGTAGAGGCGCGCGGAGAGAAGGCCGGGCGCGGCCGCCGCGGCGTTGCCGCCCGCGGCCGCGAACACAGAGCCCGCGGGGAAGAGGAAGCCGAAAAGCAGGCCCGCGGGCGCGTTCGCCGCCAGGGTCGAGAGGAAGAGCGCGTCGAAGGCGAAGAGCTCGAAGGGCTCTACACCGGCCACCTTGCGCAGGCTGATGAGCAGGACCATCTGCAGGAGAACGGCGAGCGGTAGCAGCGCCAGGAGCGGCAGGAAGAGCCGCTCTCCTGTCAGGCGCCGCGGCAGAAGGGTCCAGAGGAGCGCCCCGGCCCCGATCCAGAGGAGCCACGAGCCGAAGAAGAAGGCGACGCCCAGCTCGTTCCCCTCGAAGCTGACCAGGTACTCGCGGAACAGGAGGGCCTGCGACGCGAGCATGAACCCCCCGAGCGCCGCGAACAGGATCGGCAGCAGCAGGGGGCGGCGCATCACTCGTGCGCTTCGCCGAAGACCTGGGCCTGGAACACCTCGAAGGTCGCGCCCTCCCGCCACGCGCCGGCCGCGAGACCCGCCTTGCGGCTGAGCTGGTCGAGCATCTCCTCGCGCGACCAGCCCTGCTCCGGGGCGACCTGCGGCAGGAACACGGCGCTGCGCGGCCCCTTGGTCAGGATGACGCCGTCTTGACCCACGACGATCTCCTCGTGGCTCGCCACCGCGCGCGGCAGGGTCAGGACCGAGATCTCGATACTGATGGACGGAAGCTCCTCCTCCGTCACCGGCGAGAAGCGCGGATCGTGCTGCGCCGCGCTCACGGTGCGCGCGATGATCGACTGGGCGAGCGTGCCGATCGGGCGGGTATTGCCGATGCAGCCGCGCAGCTCGCCGTTCTTCTTCAAGGTGACGAAGACGGCGCACTGCTGGTCGAAGACCGCGTCCAGGCCGAGGTCGCCCTGCTCCTGGAACTGCCCGGTCTGCACCACGTTCTCCAGGGTGCGGCGCGCGAGCGCGAGGGCCTGCTCCTGCTGGGCGCGGTTCAGGACCCCGTCTTGCGCCGCGGGCCAGCCCGGGCCAATAAACGAAACGGCGAGGTAGCTCACGCTGTTCGACAAGTCATCCAGCATGCGGCCCGACGTGTCGTAGCGCAGCAGGCGGCATTCGACCCCCTGCGGCAGGAGGGAGAGCAGCACCATCGCGGGACGGATGCCGCACATGGTGATGCCGGTCTCGTCGTGGTAGCGCGACAGCTCCTCTGCCGCGCCGCTCTGCAGCGCCTTGAGCGCGCCCATGTCGAGGGTCTCGAGCTGCTTCTCCACGTCCTCGCGGAACGGAACGTAGCCGTAGTTCTCTCCGTAGTGCGTGAAGTCGGAGGAGACGATGACCAGGTCCTCCGCGCTGACCAGAGGGCGGAGCGCGGAGGCGAGGCCCGCGGCCGCGGCGAGGTCGATCTCCCCGACCACGACCGGAACCAGGCGCCACCCCGGCGCGAGGGACGCCTGCAGGAACGGGAGCTGGATCTCGATGGCGTGCTCCTGCTCGTGGGGCCGGTCGCTCGTGACGACGAGCGGGCTCTCGTCGAGCGCGCGGGTGGCCTCCGTGTCCACGGGAACGCGGCCGAGCGGCGTCTCGAAGAGGTCGACCTGCGGCACGGCCGCGCCGGCGAGATACCCGCCGCGGTGGTTTGGCGCCAGCACGAACACCCGGCGGAAGGTCTGGCCGCGAATCGAGCGATATGCCCAGGCCGCGGTCGCTCCGGAGTAGCGGTGCCCGGCGTGGGGCGCGATGAGCGCCATCGGCCGCACGGAGCCCGCGTCTCCTTCCGCGTCGAGAAAGGCGAGGATGCTCGCGCGCAGCTCCGCTTCCTCGCCCGGATACCAGGAGCCGGCGAAGGCGGCCGGTCGGACCGCCGCTGGCGCGGCAGCGGGCTCCTGCGCCGGCGCGGTTTCCTCCGCGCGCGAACAGCCCGTGAGAGCAGGCTGCAGGCAGAGCGCGGCCGCGAAGGCCCAGCGCGCCGCGCGCGCGTCCATCGTGTCACGGCAAGACATCGCTCCTCCTCCCGGGCGCGCTCCTCAGCCCGCCCAGTCGTGCGGCTCGTCGAGCACCTTCGGGTCGAACGGCTTCACCGGGATCCGCCTCCGGCCGAGGCCGGCGCCCGCGCGGCGCGTGAGGGCAGCGGCGAGCGCGGCAGCGCCGCACAAGAGCCAGCTCAGGAACCGGCGTCTATCGAGCGCGCGCTTCATTGCCACACTCCCGCGATCGGCTCCTGGCAGTCCGGGCAGCGGCCGGAGGAGTCGAAGCCGTGCGCGCGCACCTGATAGCCGATGCGCTCGATGAGCAGCGCGTCGCACCTCGGACAGCGCGTGTGGCTCCCTTCCGTGCCCATGACGTTCCCCACGTACACGTATTTCAGCCCCTCGTCGCGCGCGATCTGCCGCGCCAGATCGAGCGTCTCGACGGGCGTGCGCGGCAGGTTCTGGAGGCGGTAGCGCGGTGTGAACGCGGAGAAGTGGAGCGGCGTGTCCGGCCCAAGGTGGCCGGCCATCCAGCGCGCCAGGTCGCGTAGCATCTCCGGGCGGTCGTTCAGCGTGGGGATGACCAGGTTCGTGACCTCGAGCCACACGCCGCACTCTTTCGCCAGCTCGAGAGCGGTGAGGACCGGCTTCAGCTCCGCGCTGCAGATCTGGCGGTAGAAGTCGTTGCTCAGCGCCTTCAAGTCGATGTTGGCCGCGTCGACCTGCGCGTACAGGCGCCTCAAGGGCTCCGGGTTGGCGAAGCCCGCGGTCACGAGGACGTTCCGCAGCCCGGCCGCGCGCGCCTTCTCGCACGAGTCGAGCGTGTACTCGTAGTAGACGAGCGGCTCGGTGTAGGTGTAGGCGATGGAAGCGCACTGCTTCTCGCGCGCCAGCGCGACGATCTCCTCGGGCGAGAGCTGGTAGCTGTCGGTCTCCTCGGGGTTCGCCTGGGAGATCTCCCAGTTCTGGCAGTTCAGGCAGTGCAGGTTGCACCCGGCCGTGGCGAGCGAGAAGATCGGCGTGCCCGGCAGGAAGTGATGGAGGGGCTTCTTCTCCATCGGGTCGACGTGCAGCGAAACGGGATGGCCGTACACCACCGCCAGGAGCCGGCCGCCGTCGTTGATGCGCACCCGGCAGTCGCCGCTCTGCCCGGGCGCGATGCGGCAGAACTTCGGGCAGAGCTGGCACTCCACCGTGTCGGCCGGTTCGCTCATGCCACCATGCTACACGCCGCCGTGCTCCCGCGGCACCGGCGGCGCCGCCTCAGCCGGCCTGCTCGTGCGTGGACTTCCTCGGCAGGACGAACCTGTCGTAGAGCACGAAGATCACGGCCGTGGCCGCCATGAGCCCGCCGAAGAACAACCACATGAGATCGGGCCGCCCCGCCTTCTCGGCGAACCGTGCGTACATCTCGCCCGAGAGCAGGCCGCCGAAGAGGTGGCCAAGGGCCATGGCGACGAAGTAGTAGCCCATGTAGGTGGCCACCTTGTCGCGCGGCGCGATGCGGCCGACGTACTCCTGGCTGGTGGGGCTGGCCATCATCCCGCCGACGCCGAAGATCAGGATCCCGGCAATGACCACCCACAGGAGCCCGCCCACCGGCCCGAGCATCGTGCCCCCGGCAACCGCGTACAGCACGTTGCCCAGGGCCGCGACGAGCATGCCGATGATCATCGTGGTGAAGCGGTGGAAGCGCGCCATGAGGAAGGAGATCAGCACCTGGAACAGGACGATGGCGCCCGCGTCGAAGTTGATGATGTGCTCCGCGTTCACCTGGCGGCCAGCGTCCACGCGGGCCCAGATCACGGACCGGTAGGCCAGGTCGCGCACTCCGAGCGCCAGATCCTCCGGCAGGATCTTCCGCTCCGCGCGCGACAGGCGCGCGCAGGCTTCTTCGAGCGCCGCGGCCGCAGGGAAGGGCCCCGCGCTCATGAGCCCGCGCAGCGCGTCCTCGAGCTCATCCCTCTCGGCGCCCGCGAACTCCCCCCCACCCTTCTCCTTCAGGCGCTTGCTGACCGTCGCCACCGCGACCGCGACCTGCTCATCCGTGATCTCCTGTGGCGCCGCCGGCACGGCCGCCAGGAGTTCGCCCAGCTCCTCGGGCTGGATGCGCACCTTGTACTGCAGCATGACGCGCGCGCTCTCCATGAGGTCCCCTGCGGTGATGGGCGTCTTGGCCCCGAACGCGCTGAGGCGCACCGCCAGCTCATCGAGCCTGGCCAGACTCTCGTCGGTCAGACCCCAGCTCCCGGCCAGCGCCGCGACCTGCTCGGCGCCGCGCGGCGCGGGCGGCTCGGCGCTGTCTTCCTTGGCCATGGGTTCCAGCGCACGCGCCTGCCGCGCGAGCCGATCGAACTCCCCGAGCAGCTGCGTCTCCTCGATGGCCGCGAGCCAATCGATCCCCGGAAAGACGGCGCGGCCGAGATCCACCATCCTGCGCGTGTCCGTGTAGTCGCGGATGTAGACCGGCAGGCTCAGGAAGATCTGGTGGAAGCTGGTCCAGAAGCCCGACAGGATCAGGAGGAACAGGGCGAAGCGCCAGTTGCTGCAATGCATGCGCTTGAGCAGCGGGAAGCGGCGCGTCCCGCCCGCAGAGACCGAAATCCCGCTGCCCTTCGCCAGCATCAGGTCCCAGACGACGTTCGCCAGGAGCCAGCAGCCGATGAACAACCAGCACTGCGGCCAGCCGAACCACGGGAACTGGAAGCCCGGGATCATCAGAGAGATCAGCACGACGAAGACCGCGATGAAGAAGCGCAGGTTGCCGAGCACCTCGACCGCGTCGTCGATCACCTTGCGGAAGGTGCGGGCGCCACGCGAGCCGGCTTCAGTAGTCGGGTCCTTGTAGAAGAGCAGCACGATGACCAGGTTGATCGCGGCCCACGCGCTGCAGGCTATGAAGACGTAGCTCCAGCTCAGTCCGCGCACCGCTCCGGCGAGGAGCGGCCCGAAGAACCCGCCGATGTTGACCATCATGTAGAAGATGCCGAAGCCGGTGCTGGAGTTGCCTTCGTTGGTGACGCGCGCCACCGTGCCCACGACCACCGGCTTGAAGATGGCGGCCGCCACCGCGACCAGCATGAAGACCAGGAGGAAGGTGGGAACGGTCTTGGCCTGGCCCAGCAGGTAGTAGGAGACGATCATGCCGGCGAAGGCGATGATGAACATCCGCTTGTAGCCGTAGCGGTCGGCCAGGGCGCCGGTGATGACCGGGAAGATGTAGAGGAAGAAGGGCACGATCGCCAGGATCTGGCCGCGCTCGACCGAGGAGAAGCCCAACCCTCCCGTTTCCACTGGTCCGGTCAGGTAGAGCGCGGCCACGGCGTAGAAGCCGTACCAGGCCATGCGCTCGAAGATCTCCATGGTGTTGGCCACCCAGAAGGTCGATGGGTAGCTCTTGATCTGCGCCAGGAAGCCGGGCTTCGCTTCGGTCACGATCGATCCTCCTGCGCACGCCGCGGCCGGGCGGATGCGGGCGATTGTGCGCAGAGAACGGTAACCGGCTGCGGCCGGCGGGCGGCCGAGAAAAAGCGGCGCGGCGCGCTCCGGCCGTCAGACCTCCTGGATCTTCAGGGCCGCGAGTCCCTTGTGGTCGAGAGGGAGGCGGCTCGCGCGGAACAGGCCGTAGGGCTCCATGTTCCCGCCTGGTCCGGGACCGCCGCCAGGGCCGCGCCCTGGGCCGCGCGGGCCGCGGAAGCCCGGCCGCTGCCGCGGCATGCGGCCGCCCATAGGCATGTCCGGAGCCGTGCCGGCGATGGGATTCAGGTAGTCCCAGACGACCTTGTGGTCAGGCGTGACCTCGAAGATGCGGCCGCTCTCGCCCGCACAGATCAGCGTGTTGCCGTTCGGCAGGCGCTCGGCCCCGGAGACGTGGCCCGAGAAGAAGCGCTCGGCCGCGCGCTCGCCAAAGGTCCAGGCCGCGTGCGCCGGCCCGAAGGCGTTCTTCGCCTCGCGGCGATACTCTCCGCTCGAGTCCACGGGGGGATCGATCTCGTCGACCGTGGAGCGCATGGCCCCCGGGCGCCCCTGCCCGTTGTTGAAGACCAGGAGATGCCCCGCGCCCGGATACCCCTCAGGGATCCAGCGCGCGTCGTGCTGGGCGAAGAGGCGCTGGTCATCCTGCTCGCCCAGGCCGCAGACCTGCGCGTTCCCCCAGCGGTAGAGCAGGTCGCCGCCGCGGCCGCTCTTTCCGCCCGCGCTCGAGGCCGCCTCTTCCGTGGTGGTGCCGTGGTCGATCACCCAGATCTCGCTGAGGTTGTGCACGCTCAGCACGATCTGGTCGAGCCGCGCGTTGTACGCCACGGAGTTGCAGTGCATCCAGTCCGCGCCGCGCGCGCCCGGCGGGCCTCCACCCGGGCCGCCGCCGGGACCGCCGCCGAGGTAGCCGAGCCCGCGCAGCATGGCGTCCTCGGCGTCCTGCTCCGCGTCCGACTTCCTCTCGCGCCGCTGATCGCCGTTGATGTCGATACGTTCCGGGTGCTCGGCGACCGTACCGAAGTTCGGTTTCTCCCGATCGCGATCCTGGATCAGGTGGTCCCAGGCGTGCCACTCCCACACAATCTTGCCGCCCTCCGGCCGGAGCGGCTCGACCTCGACCACGTGGTCGGGCCAGAACTCCTCGCCGCGCATGAGGTCCGGATCGCGGCCCAGGGCCAGCGCCTCCTCCCGCGTCTTCCTCTCCCAGGCAAGCACCAGCACGTTGCCGTTCGGCAGCGGCTCGATGTCGTGGTGCTGCAGGCTCTCGGGACTGGCGTAGACGTAGTCCCAGACGACCTTGCCGTCCCAGGCCAGCTCCTGGATGCGCCCGCCCTGGCCGCCGCCGTCGAAGCCGTGGCTCTCCGGCTCGCGGCAGCAGCGCAGCAGGTTGCCGCTCTCGAGCAGGTAGACCTCCTGGCCGGGCGTGAATGCGCACTTCCATTCGTGCACGACTTCGCCCTTCATGTCGACCAGGTAGGTGCTGGTCGAGTGCAGCGGCGCGAACAGCGTGTAGCCCGGGAAGGCGCCCGGCTCGCTCTTGATCAAGCCGCGCTTCGGTTCGGCGGGCTTCGGGTCTTCCGCCTGCGCGGCGGCGCGAAGGGGCGCGCCCGGGAAAGCGAGGGCGAGGAACACGGCAAGGAACGGGACCGCCTTGTGCTGCACCGGGGGACCTCCTGCTCTTCCTATCATCTATCTGTGCACGTCCATCAACCGGCCGGGTCGGGTCAAGTGGCGCGCCTGCCGGCCGCGCTGTCCCCTTTCATGGGCGGTGGGGCGAGGATCGCCGGCCGGTACTGGGCCGTGTCCGCGCGCTGCAGCTCCAGATCGGCAACCAGCATGGCCGGCGCCACCGTGCCCACCGGGATCGAGCCGCTCTCCGCGACGCAGTAGCCGTTGTCCACCTGGTCCGTGTCGCCGAAGGCCAGGATTCCCTGGACGGCGGCGAGCGGCGTGCCGATGAAGTTGACGCCGCGCACGCGCGTCTCGCGGCCGGTCTTCGGATCGACGGTGTAGACCTCGGTCGGAAAGCCCTTGAACGCCTGGAAGTCATAGCTGTCCGTGGCGGTCTCGCCGCCCGTGGCGTTCTTGATGATGATGCCGTGCGGCAGGTCGCGGCGCGCCACCTCGGCCAGCAGCCGGCGCTTCAGCTCCGCGAAGGAGTGGCGCTCGCGCGGGCGGACGATCAGGTTGCCCATGCGCGCCATCGGGTCCTGGAAGCGCTCGTGGCGGCCGTGCCCGTTGGAGCGCTTGACCCCGGGCACGCCCGCGCGGCTGGCGAGGAACGTCTTGAGCACGCCGTCCTCGACCAGGGTGACCGGGCGCGCCGGCACGCCCTCGTCGTCGATCAGGTAGTGGCCGTAGAGCGGCGTCCCCTGCCAGCTCGAGAGGCTCGGGTCGTCGATCAGGTCCACGCCCGCCGGGAGGATGCGCTGGCCCATGCGCGCGGCGAAGGTGCGGCCCTCGCTGCGCGCGATCATGCGCTCCCCCTCCAGGCGGTGGCCGATCGCCTCGTGGAAGAGGAGCCCGGCGGCGACGCCGCAGAGCAGCGCCGGGCCGGCGTAGGGCTCGAGCCGCGGCGCGCGCGCCAGGGCGCGCAGGTCGCGCGCGATCTCGTCGATGGCGGCCCGCACCTCGCGCATGCGCGGCAGCTCCTGCTCCCCGCGCGAGTGGAAGGCGCGCGTCGACTCCAGGCGCTCGCCCTCCCTGGTCAAGAGCCACGCGCTGACCATGACGTCGTGGTACTCGTCCTGGGTGATGAACTTGGTGCCTTCCGAGTTGACGAAGACGCGCGTCCAGACCGTGCCGCGCGCGTGCACGTAGGGGTCCTCGATGTCGCGGTGCGCGCGGAACAGATCGGAGGTGCGGCGCACGAACTCCTCGCAGCGGCGCTTGGACGGGCGCACGGCGCGCACCCGGCCGTTCATCACCACGCGCGGCTCGCGGCTGAAGCTCGGCGCCTGCGCGCGCAGGTGCTGCTCCACCAGGATCTTCTTCTTGTCGTAGTACTCCTGCAGCGCCTCGCCGTACTTGAGCTGCGTCAGGCGCCAGAAGGCGTAGCGCAGGGCGTCGGGGTCGAGGTCCTGCGGGCCGTAGAGCCAGTGGTACGACTCGCGCTCGGACAGGTCGTTCGTCAGGCTGCCGTCCACGGTCTGGTCCAGGCGGTACGAGCCCACGCGCACCTCGGCGTAGATCTGGCTCTGGCGGCTGGTCTCGGAGTTGAAGATCGCCCCGTAGCGCCCCCAGACGTCGAGGTGCTCGCAGAAGCGCAACGACTGGGAGATGTAGTACGGGCGCGGATGGCCCTTCATGCGCAGGCTCTTCATGGAACGGGCGATCTCCCGTTCCATGGCGCGCTGCGCGGCGCGTGCGAAGGCCTGGTCGATCATGCTGGCTCACCGAGTCCATCGGGACGGCGAAGCCGTGCAGTCTACCTCGTCCCCCGCCGCGCGCCCCCGCGCGCGGCTACACGTTCTCCTCGATCCACGCGCAGGCGCGAGAGACTCCGAACTCGAACGCCTGCAGGAATCGTTCCCCCGGATACATCCTCGGATCAGGCTGCTCGATGCCATTCCACGTGAACACGCGGCCGAAGCGCTCGGACAGGTCCCGCGCCCGGGACGCGCTGGCGACCGGAGCCGCCGCGCTCCCGCGGCTCCATTCGCAGAACTCCAGGCACGCGGCCAGAAAGGCGAACATCTGCGCCCAGAAACGCCACCGCGGAATGGACCAGTCGGCGCCGCTTCCCGCGCCGATCGGCCGGAGGATATCCTCGAGATGGAGCAGTCGCGCCCAAGCTTCTCTGTCCACCGAGTACCGCACGGGACGGTCGCCGCTCGCCGCGAGCAGCCGCGCGAGGGCCATGTCGCCGGCAGCCCGGCGAACGGAGGCAACGGAATAGGACGTTCCCTTCGCAACGACCTCCGCGGCAACCCACGCCGCGCCCTCGTTCGCCGCGCCCGCGGCGCCAACGAGGAAAGCCAGGATGTCCGCCTTGGCGCCCACTCCGAAGCCCGCCCGCAGGCGGAGCAGCAGCGTGGCCGGCTCCAGGAACCGCAGTTCGCCCGGTCCCTTTCCAGAGCGACCGGCGAGCTGCCGCTGCGGCGCGCTCGTGAAGACCCGCCAGCGCCTGTCCCCCCCCTCAACCGCCAGCGATGCATACCAGTCCCCGGCCTACCTCGACGCCGACCCGTCTGAACCCCGAGGCAAGGTCGTGGCAGCTGCATCTGGACGTCGGTTCTGGTCCTGACCCTGCCAGACTCTCCGGACTCGGGCCGCCAAACGTTCCGGAACTCTCGGGCCGTCCGGAATTCACCGCATCGCCATAACTGATGATTTGAAAGATATTAAGAACGATCCGTGCAAATGTAACATTCGATGTTATACTTGCGCCATGCACTACCACCCCCGCCGGCTCGCCGAGACACTGGCACGCGCCGCGTCCACGTTCCCCGCCGTCCTGGTCACAGGTCCGAGACAGTCTGGCAAGACCACATTGCTCCGGCACTCCTTCGAGAACCACACCTACCTCTCGCTGGAGCGACCGGACCTGCGCGAAGGCGCGGTCGCTGATCCGGTCCAGTTCTTCTCACAGAATCGACCACCCCTCGTACTCGATGAGATCCAACACGCACCGAGTCTGCTCCCGTTCATCCAGGAGCGGATCGACGCCGAGCGAACGCCCGGGAACTGGATCCTGAGCGGCTCGCAGAGCTTCCCGCTCATGAAGGGAATCAGCGAGAGCCTGGCCGGCCGCATCGCGGTGCTGACGCTTCATCCCATCGCGCACGAGGAGGCCGTCGGGTTCGAGGCCGGCGTGGGTATCGACGAAATCCTCGAGTGCGTGTTCTCCGCGGAGGGAACCGGACCGGCGCCGTCCGGGGCTCCGCTCGACCTGGCCGACTGGCTGCTGCGCGGAGGCTATCCCGAGCCGCGCTTCAATCCCGACGTCGACCGGCAGCTCTGGTGCTCGAGCTACGTCCAGACCTACCTGCAGCGCGACGTCCGGGACCTGCTCAGCGTGGGCGACCTCTCCTCCTTCACCGGCTTCATCCAACTCTGCGCAGCGCGGAGCGGCGGCATCTTGAACATGGCCGACCTGGCGCGCGACGCCGGCGTGTCCAGCCCGACGAGCAAGCGCTGGCTCTCCGTGCTGCAGGCGAGTCACTTGATCGAGCTCGTGCGCCCGTACCACGCCAACTACGGCAAACGGATCACCAGGAGCCCGAAGCTGTACTTCCTCGACACGGGTCTGCTGACGTTTCTCCTGGGGCTGCACCAGCGAGAAGCGCTACTGAAGGGACCCAGCCTCGGACAGGTCTTCGAAACCGCCGTAGTCGCGGAGTGGGTCAAGGCCTTCGCCCATCGCGGCGAGCCGGCGTCCCTCTACTTCCACCGCTCGCCCGGCTTCGAAGTCGATCTCATCGTCGAGCGCAACCAACGGCTCTATGGGATCGAGGTCAAGGCGACCTCCACGCCGGTGCCGCGGCACGCCAACTCGCTGCGGAAGTGGCTGTGCTTGGCCGGGGATCGTGCGCGGGGAGTCGTGGCCTGCGCCATCGACCGTCCGGCACCCATCGGGCCGGGGGTTCGCGCCGTGCCGTGGTGCCTCTGCCGGTGACGCCGGGCGGCGGAAGAGACGGAGGCGACCCGAGAAGGAGATGCCCGCGCGTCCTGGCGAACGTACCGCAGCGCGCCCCAGACCACGGCGCCACGCGCGCGACGCGCCCCCTGGCGGCCGGGACCTCGGGCCTCGTATCATCGCCCGCCGCGGGCCAGGGCCCGCGCCAGGAGGCACGAGATGACCGTCCGCATCACCGGCAGCGGCATGCGCATCGAGGACGTGGAGCGCGTGGCCCGCGAGGGCGCACGCGTCGAGCTGGCGCCCGAGGCGGAAGAGCGCATCGAGCGCTGCCGCGCCTTCATCGAGGAGCGCATCGCCGCCCGGGAGATCATGTACGGCGTCAACACCGGCATCGGCGAGCTGGCCGAGGTGGTGCTCGACGACGACAAGATCGTCGAGTTCCAGAAGCACCTGATCTCCAACCACGCCGCAGGCATCGGCGAGCCGGCGCCGGTGGAGCACGTGCGCGCGGCCATGCTGCTGCGCGTCAACGTCCACGCCAAGGGCTTCTCCGCCTGCCGGCCGGTGATCACGCGCACCCTGGTCGAGATGCTCAACAAGGGCGTGACGCCGGTGGTGTGCGAGAAGGGCTCGGTGGGCGCCTGCGGCGACCTGGCGCCCCTCGCCCAGATCGCGCTCACGCTGATCGGAGAAGGAGAGTGCTTCCTCGCCGGCCGCCGCCTGCCGGCCGCCGCCGCGTTCGCCGAGGCGGGCATCGAGATCCCGCACCTGCGCGCGCGCGACGGCCTGGCGGTCATCAACGGCTCGAACCTCACCTGTGGCATCGGCTGCCTGATCGCCTTCGACGCCGAGCGCTGGCTCAAGCAGGCGGAGATCGCCGCCGCCATGACGCTCGAGGCCTTGAAGGCCAACATGAAGCCCTACGACCCGCGCCTGCACCAGTTGCGCGGCTTCCGCGGCGCGGTCACCTCCGCGGCGAACATCCGCCGCGTCGTCGACGGCTCGGACCTCTTGACCGGCCGCGAGAAGGTCCGCCTGCAGGACGCCTACAGCATGCGCTCCACGCCGCAGGTCATCGGCGCCGCCCGCGATCACTTGCGCTGGACGCGCGAGCAGCTCGAGATCGAGGCGAACGGGGTGGGCGACAACCCGATATTCCTGGCGGAAGACCGCGTCGTCCTGACCGGCGCCAACTTCCAGGGCACGCCGATCAGCCTGCCGCTCGACACGCTCGGCGGGGCGATCGCCATGGTCTCGGTCCTGTCCGAGCGCCGCCTGAACCGCCTGACCAACTCGGCCTTGAGCGCCGGGCTGCCCGCCTTCCTGACCAAGGGGGCCGGGCTCTACTCCGGGCTGATGCTCAGCCAGTACACCGCGGACATGCTCATCGTCGAGCAGAAGATCCTCTCCGCGCCGGCCTTCCACCAGTCGATCCCGGCGGCGGCCGATCAGGAGGACTTCGTGTCGATGGGCATGAACTCGGCGCTGAAGACCCGGCAGATCCTCGAGTTGGGAAACGGCGTGCTCGGCATCGAGCTGATGGCGGCCGCGCAGGCGCTCGACTTCCGCTCGTACGCGCCCGGCCGCGGCACGCAGGCGGCGCGCGCTGCGGTGCGCCGCCGGGTCGCGTTCCTCGACGTGGACCGGCCGCTCTACCCGGACCACAACGCCATGCGCGAGGCCGTGAAGGAGCGCGAGATCCTGGCCGCGGTCGAGGCCGAGGTCGGCGAGCTGGCGGCGTACTGACGCGAATCGGCTTTCGCCCGGACGCGGCGGCGCGCGGCAGGAAGCCGCAGTACGATGCACCTCTGCGGCGCAGCCATCCCAAGGCCGCCACCCGCTCCACCGAGCGCTCGCCGGCGCACATGACCCAGCATAGGGCGACGGCGAGCAGGTATGGCCGTGACCGCTTGGAGGAGGAGATTCGGGCAGCGAGGACTATCCCGTCGAAACTCTGTCACACACCGCACTTCAACACGGCGTTCTCTCAGGCCATAGCGTCATGAAAGCCCGCGAACGACCGGTCTCCAGTTCCCGAATGAAGATGAGATGGCCGCTCCTGTCGCTGGCTGGTCTCGCGGCCATCGTCGTCTGGCATGCGATCAACAGTCACGATTCGGGAGTATCCGGTTCGACACCGTTGACGCCAGGCCCGAAGGCCACGGAAGGTCGGGTAGCTTCCACCGGCGCGCCCCCCGAGAGAACCGCCGTCGACCCCTCTCCTTCCGCCAACGAGAGCCAGAGCGGGGCTGGATCCCGCACGCCCCCACGGCTGCTCGCGCGCGGCGAGGACGGTACTCTGATCCGAGCACAGCTCGTATCGGAGCAGGGGCAGCCCAAGCCAGGTTTGCTGGTGCAGGTCGTGGACACGTCTTCCGGAGACGCGAGGCCCTTCGCTCGCCGTCACACCGATGAAGAGGGTGTGGTGAGGTTCACCGTGGTTCCCGCCGCGGTGAGCTACCTGACGTGCGTGCCATATTGCCTGAACGGTCAGCCCGGTTTGTTCGTCGATGGACCACCGTCTGGCAGCACCGTGGACCTCGGCCACGTCGTCGTCTCGGAAGGCGACATTGTCTTCGAGGGTCGGATCGTCAGCCCTGGAGGTCTGTCAATTGGCGGGGCCAGGGTCACGGTCGGGCAACACTCGGTCTTGACTGACGGCGATGGACGATTCTCGATGATGATGTGCGAAGCCGGTCCGTACACGGTGACAACGGTGTATCGGCACCCAGGGGAGCCGCACGACATCCTCATGCGAACGGTCGAAGTTAGTGGCGGACGTGATACCGTAATCGAGCTGACGCCTAACCAAGTCCTACTCTTGCTCTACGACGCTGAGGCTTATGTTCCGTTGCGAACTGCCGATGTCGAGGTAATAGCACGAGGCCCGGGAGGAAGGCACTTCGCATTCACGGCTACAGCCGGAGCCGAATGCTCCCGGATTCGGTTCAACCAGCCGCTCGCTGCCGGGACGTGGATGATCGAGGTCGTCGTACCCGGCTACGTTCCGTGGAGTTCCACGCTCGACATTCCAGCGTACGTGGATCTCATGCCAGAGATGCGAGTCAACGTGATGCTGAAGTCCGTCTGCTCGAGGTGACGGCGTGGCGTGGCGCGTACGGTGGCGCGTGCTCGAGCAGCCACCGGCGGCTGCGGCCGGAGCGCGCGGCAGAGCCGCGCGCGGGAACGATCCTCACAGCGCTCGCGCCCCGCGCGGCGTACTTTGCGCAGGGACGCCGGAAGGGAAGGGGACTCAGAGAGTCCTCGCGACGCGGAAGCCGCTGAAGACGTTCCGGTTGACAGGATCGAACCTGACGCGGAACGCGGAGCGGCAGTCCCTCGGATTGAGGGGCCAGGCGCCGCCGCGGAGCGAACGCAGCCCGCCGCCGGCGGTATTCACCGGGTCAGCGGCTGGCGATCGCTCGTCGTAGCGCTTGTCGTAGACGTCCGCGCACCACTCCCACACGTTCCCGTGCATGTCGAAGAGTCCCCACGGATTCGGCTTCTTGCGGCCGACCGGCTCTGCGTGGCCAAATATGTCCCTGCCGTACCACGCGTACTGGCCGAGTTGGCCCTCGTCGTCCCCGAAGCTGAAGCGCGTCTCCGTTCCCGCACGGCACGCGTACTCCCATTCGGCCTCGGTCGGCAGGCGGTACGTCACGCCCTCCTTCTCGCCCAGGCGCCCGCAGAACTCGTTGGCATCCTCCCAGCTCGCGCACATCGCCGGGTAGTCGTCGCCTTCGACCACGTTCGACTCCCCAGACCACGGCGCCGTGCCCATCACCGCCCGCCACTCTCCCTGGGTCACTTCGGTCTTTCCGAGCAGGAACGGCTTCGTGATCTGCACGCGGTGCCGTGGGCCTTCGTTCTCGTAGCGTCCGTCCTCGGCCTCCGGGCTCCCCATCCAGAACTCGCCCGGCTCGATCCGCACGAACTCCATGCCGAGCGAGTTGGTCAGGCCAGGCCCGCTCGTCCCGGCGAATGCCGCTCCATCTGACTCTCCCAGCACCGGCTGGACCACGCCGAACTCGGCCGGGGCCCTTGCGGAAGCCTGGTCCACGAAGATCGCGGCGAACTTGTCCTTGTAGATCGCCTCCACGCGGATGCCTTGATCGAGGTCCAGGGTGATCTCCTCGGACTCGAGCGTTCCCCGCATGACGTCGCCGTTCGCCTTCTCGACGATGGCCGTGACGTTCTCGCCGCCCTGCATCTGAACGCCCTTCATCTCGGCGAACGCGACCGGAATGGTCCCGTAGTCCGTACGGATCTGGATCTCGCGCTCCGCTGCTTCGCCCGTGAGCAGGTCGCCGTTCGCCATGACGAACAGGTCGCTCTGCTTGTGACCCTCGAGAAAGGCTGTCTCGTCCGGCCTGTGCTGGAGCAGCACGTGGCGGATCTTCTCTTTGCGGACGGGGATCTCGGCGCCTGACGAGCCGATCCGGAACCTGATGATCCGGTCGGTGATCATGCCGCTGAAGCGGTTGTAGTTGACGGTGACGACCGCCTCGGTATTCGAGCGAGCCCCCTCGAACGAGAGGCCCGCGCAGCGCTCGATGGGGATCTCGATCATGCCGTACTGGGTGACGATCGTCACGCTCGCGTTCACCACCTGGCCACGCAGCACGTCCTGGTTGCGGAAGTAGATGATGTCCTCCGCGTCGGACCGCTGCTGCTCGAAGAGCGCCAGCAGCGGTGGACACGGAACGTCGCCGGCCAGGGCGCCTCCCGTGGCGCCGGCGGAAGCACCGAGGAACACCAATGACCAAGGCAGCAGTCCGACACGGGTTCGCATGTTGCCCCCTTCTGAAACGGACCTTCTTGCGCCTGACCTCCGTCCGGCGGACACCGAGAGGACAGAGAACCCGGCCCTGCGACGCGAGGCAGCCGCCTCGCCGCCCGCGTCCCGCTCAGACCCCCAGCGCCCGCGCCGCGTCCTCGTAGTCCCCCTGCCGCACGTAGATCAGGTAGCCGTAGCCCCCCCTGCCGTCGGCCACGCCCTCCGACTTGAACACGTTGATGTCCGCGTCGCTCAGCCTCTTGTGGATCTCGCACAGGGCGCCGAGCTCGTCGTCCCCCTGGACCAGGAAGACCGGCTGCGGGCCGGTCATGGTCAGCCCCGCCTCCTTGGCGAAGCGCGTCAGGAACTCGGGCTGCTCGGGGAAGAGCACGAGCTGGGTGCTGGCGGGGCCGACCGGGACGGCGCTGAAGGCCACCAGGTTCACCCCCGCGAAGGCGAGCCTGGACAGGAGGTCGAAGGCCCGTCCGGGCTCGTCCTTGACCGTCGTGTAGAAGTACTCGATCCTGCGAATGTTCGCGGTCATGTCCTGCTCCTCACCGCGTCCTCGGCTCCAAGCCAGGAAGCGCCTGCCGCGGGAAAAGGCGCACCCAGCCAAGTGCGATTCTAGCCGTGCCGCGCGCAGCCCGCATCAAGCGAGGCGGCCCTGGCCGCGGCCCGCCGGCCCGAGCACCGTCAGGAGAGCTGCCCCGCGCGCAGGATCTGGTTCAGCTTGCGGAAGCCCGCGTGGTTCTTGTCGCGCTCCCACTCGAACGCGACCGATTCGTGGTTGGTGATGCACGCTCCGGCCTGGGCCATGCGCTCCAGGGCGTGGCGGCGGTACTCCTCGCCCCGGCTGCTCACGCACTCCCAGCACACGTGCACCTGCTGGCCGGAGCGCAGGAGCTCGATCACGGTCTGCATCACGCACACGTGGGACTCGATCCCGGCGACGATCACCTGGCGCTCCGCCAGCGGGATGCCAGGACGCACCTCGGCGAGCGCCCGGCGGAAGCCCTCGTCGCCCCAGCAGCCGAAGCTGGTCTTGATCACGCGGCGCTTCTCCACGGCCAGCGAGTCGAAGACCGCGAGCACCTCCGGATAGGTCGGCCCGAGGCCCTGCGGATACTGCTCGGTGAGCACCACCGGCACGCCGTGGATGTCGGCCAGCTTCATCAGGCGCTCCGTGGCCGCGATGACCAGCGCGGGCCGGTGGATCATCTCCATCAGCTTGCCCTGCAGATCGACCACCACGACCACGCTGCGCCGCGCGTCAACAAGCTCGCATCCGCTCATGTCAGGCACCTCCTCGGCAAGGCCGCGACGTTCAGAGGAAACAGACTAACCGGGTTGGCGGGTATCCTGTGCTCCATGGACGAGAAGCGCCTCTACTTCAAGCAGCTCCTGGCCGGCCGCGATTTCGCCGCTTCCAATCCGATCGCCGGGCAGATGGTCAACTTCGTCTACCTCATCGGGGACCGCGTGACGCGCGAGTGCGTGGTCGTCGATCCCGCCTGGTCGGTCGATGACCTGCTGGACATCGCCGCCAGGGACGACATGAAGCTGACCGGAGCGCTTGCCACCCACTACCACCCCGATCACATCGGCGGCGACCTCCTGGGCATGGCGACAGTCGAGGGCGTGCGCGAGCTGCTCGAACGCCAGGGCGTGAAGGTGCACTGCCAGGCGCTGGAGGCCGTCTGGGTCAAGCGCATGACCGGGGTCTCGGACAGCGACCTCGCCGTGCACGAGAGCGGCGACGAGCTGCAGGTCGGCCGCGTGCCGATCCGCTTCATCCACACGCCGGGCCATACGCCCGGCAGCCAGTGCTTCCTGCTCGAGAACCGGCTGATCTCGGGCGACACGCTCTTCCTCGACGGCTGCGGCCGCACCGACCTGCCGGGCGGCGACAGCGAGGAGATCTACCGCAGCCTGCACGAGCGCCTGGCGCACCTCCCGGACGACACGCTGCTCTTCCCGGGCCACCGCTACAGCGGCGAGGACTCGGCCAGCATGGGCGAGACGCGCAAGACCAACTACGTCTACCGCGTCCAGAGCCTCGAGGACTGGCTCCGCCTCGTGCCGTGACGCGCGCGCGCCGGCAGCCGGCGCCTACTTCGCCGCCTTCTCGCCGCGCAGCGCCGGCTCCACCCACTCCTCGTCCGCGCCGCCGCCTCCCGCCGACACGTATCCCAGCTCGTCGAGCTGGCGCCGCAGCTCCGGGCTCATCTCCAGGTCTCCCGCGCCGAGGAAGCGGCCGTCCTCCATGTTGGCGTGATGCCAGCGCAAGAGCAACTCGCCGAGC
This sequence comes from Planctomycetota bacterium, assembly GCA_016213895.1. Classification (GTDB taxonomy): domain Bacteria; phylum Planctomycetota; class B15-G4; order B15-G4; family JADJEK01; genus JACQZJ01. Next base: position 26,910 of record JACQZJ010000071.1, read on the forward strand.
CTTGCGCCGATCTCGCCTTCCTCCGCGAGCGCGTCCCGGGTCTCGCCCGGGTCGCGCCGCAGATCGAAGAGCTGGCGGTGCGGCGCCTGGCGCGCCACGATGAGCTTGGCGTCCAGGGTGCGCGCGCTCTTCATGGGGTAGTGGGCGTGTTCGGAAAGGGCCGGCAGGTTCATCTTCCCGCCCTCGAGGAAGGGGCGCAGGCTGGTCCCCTGCCACGAGGGGTCCGGCCGCAGGCCGGCGAGGTCGGCGATGGTCGGCGCGAGGTCGAGGAGACGCACCTGCTCCTGCACGCGCCGGGCGGGCAAGGAGGGGTGCGCAAAGAGCAGGGGAACGCGCAGGTTCTCGTCGTGCAAGTTGTAGCCGTGGCCGGTGCGGCCGTGCTCGCGGAACTCCTCGCCGTGGTCGGACGTGATCACGAGCAGCGTGCGGCCGCGCAGGCCGCGCTCCTCCAGGCGCTCGACCACGCGGCCGATCTCGTGATCGACGTAGTTGATCGCGGCGTCGTACATGTCGACGATGTAGCGCAGGTCGTCCGCGCCGAGGCGGGCCGCCGCCTCCGGCTCGTGGTTCTCGTTCTGCACGAAGCGCGCGAGGTACTGCTGGTCCAGCAAGGGACCGGCGTAGCCGTGGTCGAAGCTCCTCTTGTACTTGCCGGGCGGGTTGTACTTGTGCACGTCGTAGGTGTGCAGGAAGAGGAAGAACGGCGCGTCGCGCTCCAGGCCGTCGAGCCACGCCAGGCCGCGATCGACGGTCATGGTCATGTCGTAGCCGGTCTCGTCGTACTCCTCGAAGCCCTGGGCGAAGCCGATCTTCCCGCTGACGAAGCCGCCGGCCACGACCGCGTGCGTGCGGTGCCCCGCGCGCTGAAACACCTCCGCCAAGGAGACCGCGTCCGGGTGGATCACGCCCGGGTCGTTCCAGCCGCCGAGGCGCAGCGCGGAAGGGTACTGCGACATGAGCATGGCGGCGTGCGAGGGCGTGGTCCAGGGCGCCTGCGCGATGGCCTGCTCGAACACGGCCGCGCTTCCCGCCAGCGCGTCCAGGCAGGGCGAGGTCGGCCGCGCGTAGCCGTTGAACCCGAGGTGGTCGGGCCGGAGCGTGTCGATCGAGATGAGCACGACGCCCAGCGGCGGCCGCTCCTCGCGCGCGCCGCAGGCGCAGAGCAGCGCGCCCGCGAGGAATATCAGGTTGCACGCCGCGGCTCTTTCCAGTCGCATTGCCGCAGTCTACTCCACGGCCGTGGACCCGGCCCGGTTCGAGGAATCCCGACTTGAGCACGCGCTCCGCGTCACTCCTGCTCTCGCTCTTTCTCGCGGCCCTGGCCGCGGCCCTCTTCCTCGCCCCGGGGCGAGGCTACTGGGTCGTCGACCCCGACTCCGCCGCCTACGTCGGCCTGGCCCGCTCGCTCGCCGCGGGCGAGGGCTACACCTTCGCGGGCGCGCCGCACGCCAAGTTCCCGCCCGGCTTCCCGCTCTACCTCAGCCTCGCGGTGCGCTTCACGGGGCGGCCGGACTGCTACGGCGCGATGCGCGACCTCGTCTGCCTCGCCGGCCTGGTCACCGTGCTCCTCGCCTACGGCGCCGGCCTGAAGCTCTTGCGCCTCGGCGCGGCGCGTTCCCTCCTCCTCGCCGTCGCCGCGGGAACGAGCATCTTCCTCATCCAGTACTCGGTCTCCTTCCTGCGCAGCGAGACCTTGTTCACCGCCCTGTTCCTCGGCGCGCTGCTCGCGGGAGAGGGCTGGCGCGAGAAGGGCGGGATCGGCCGGGCCGCGGCCGCCGGCCTGCTCGCCGCGGCCGCCACGCTGGTGCGCGTCGCGGGCGGCACGGCCATCCTCGCGATCCTCGGCGCGCGCTGCCTGGACCTGAACCCCCCGCGCCCGCGGCTTTCTTCGCGCGTCCTCCTCGAGGTCCTGGTCTTCCTGGTCGCGGCGCTCGCGCCGCCCGGCGCCTTCCAGGCGCGCAGCAGCCGCCTGGGCACGGATGCCTCCCCCGGCTACGCGGACGAACTGCTGCAGTCCTACGCCCTGGACCTCACCAAGGACGTCGACCAGGACGTGCCGCGGATCGACGCCGCCGGCTGGAGGAAGCGCCTGGCCGAGAACGCGGGGGTGCTCGCCCTCAGCCTGGGGAAGTTCCTGGTCAACGACAACACCGGCGCCAACCTCGGCGTGCACCCGAGGCACGGCGCGCTCCTGCCGAGCGGCGTGCTCCTGCTCGCGCTCCTGGCGCTCGGCTGGGCCTCTTCCTGGCGAAGGAACCTGGTCCTCGTCGCGCTCCTCGTCCCGGCCTACGTCGCGCTGCACCTCGTCTGGCCGTTCAACCAGCAGCAGCGCTTCTACCTGCCGGTGCAGCCGCTCTTCCTCTGCCTGCTCGCCTGGGGCGCCGCCGTAGCGCTCAAGCTCGCGCTCGCGGTCGCGGCGCGCGGCGCCGGCCGCTCCCTGCTCGCCGCGGCCGCCTGCGCTCTCGTGGCGCTCCTCGCCGCGCGACGCTCGGTCGCGCCGCAGATCCTCGGCCGCTGGTCCACGAAGTACGCGCTCCTCCTGCTCGCGGCCTCCGCGC
>JACQZJ010000099.1 GCA_016213895.1 Planctomycetota bacterium
CGAGCAGCTCTTCGGGCGCGGCCTCGGCCAGGAGGCGCACGGTCTCGGTGTCGTCCTCGCTGCCTGTCTGCACCGGCTTCCAGTAGCGGGCCGGGCCGCGGCCGCGCGCGGCGCGCAGGAACAGCGCGCTGACCACGGTTTTGCCGATGCCGGTGTCGGTTCCCACCACGAACAGGCACGAGGCGCGCTGCGGCGCGCTCGCGGCCGGGGGCGGGGCGGCGCGCGGGAAGGGCGCGAGCGCCTCGATGAGGCGCTGGCACTCGGCCTCGCCGTTGTATGCGTGCACGGCGATGCGCAGCCGCGAGGTGCCCTGCGGCACGGTCGGCGGGCGGACGGCCATGACGTCGAGGCCCTGGGCCCGGCAGCGCGCGGCCGCCTGAAGAGCGCGCTCCGCGTCCCCGAGCACGTACGGCAGGATGGCCGCTGCCGGGGCGGGCAGGCCGAACGCGGCCGCGAGGCGGTGCGCCCGCTCCAGCACGGCGCGCCGCGCTTCGTCCGCGCCGCGGGCGATCTCGATGGAAGAGAGGAGCGCGCCCGGCACCGCCGGGGGCGGCGCCGTGGTGTACATGAAGGTGCGCGCGACATTGACGACGTGGCGGCAGAGGACCGCGCTGCCGGCGACGAAGGCACCGGCCACGCCGAGCGCCTTGCCGGCCGTGACGATGCGGCAGGCGAGGCGGCGCGCCTCCTCGTCCGGGCGCTCCAGCGCGGCCCAGGCGCCGGCGCCTTCTTGCCCGAGCAGGCCGGCGGCGTGGGCTTCATCCACGATCAGCCAGGCGTCGCGGCGCTCGCAGAGGTCATGGAGCGCGGCGAGCGGGGCGAGGTCGCCGTCCATGCTGAAGATGCTCTCGGTCACGACCAGGCGGCGCCGCGCGGCCCTCTGCCCGGCGAGGAGCGCGTCCAGGTGCTCGAGGTCGAGGTGGCGGTAGACGGCGACCCGCGCGCGCGAGAGGCGCGCGGCGTCCACGAGCGAGGCGTGGTTCAGGGCGTCCGAGAGGATCGCGTCCCCGCGGCCGGCGAGGGCTTGGAGCACGCCGAGGTTCGCCTGGTAGCCAGAGGGGAAGAGGAGCCCGGCCTCGCAGCCGAGCCAGCGCGCCGCGCTCTCTTCGGCGCGCGCGTGCAGGGGAGAGCCGCCGCCGAGCAGGCGCGAAGCGCGGCCGCCGGCCCCGTGTTCCAGCGCGGCGGCCGCGGCCGCGGCCGCGACCTCCGGGTGGCGCGCCAGGCCGAGGAAGTCGTTCGAGAGGAAGTCGGAAAGCTCCGGCGTCTGGCCGGCCGGTTCGAGGGAGCGCAGCAGGCCGCGCCGCTTCAGGTCATCGAGCCCGGCGGCCAGCTCGGCCTCGAGCCCGCGCGGCGCGGCGTGGCCTGGCCCGGTCCCGGAGGTCACGGCTTTTCGTGTTCCGCCCTGAGCCCGAGCTTCGCGAGGAGCAGGGCGTCGCTCTGCGGCTCCGGGTTTGGCGTGGTGAGCAGCTCCTCGCCGATGAAGATCGAGTTGGCGCCGGCGAGGAAGCAGATCGCCTGTGCTTCTTCGGTCATGCCGGCGCGGCCGGCCGAGAGGCGGACGTGGGAGCGCGGCATGAGGATGCGCGCGGCCGCGACCGCGCGCACCACCTCGGTCCAGTCGAGCGGCGGCTCGTTGGCGAGCGGCGTGCCCGGGACGGGCACGAGCGAGTTGATCGGCACGCTGTCGGGGTGCGGGTCGAGGGAGGCCAGCTCGTGCAGGAGTTCGGCGCGCGCCCGGCGCGGTTCCCCCAGGCCGAGGATGCCGCCGCAGCAGACGTGGAGCCCGGCGGAGCGCGCGGCCTGAAGGGTCTCGAGGCGGTCGTCGAACGTGTGCGTGCTGACGATCTCCTCGTAGTGGCTGCGGCCGGTGTCGAGGTTATGGTTGTAGAAGTCGAGGCCCGCGCCCTGCAGGCGCTTGGCCTGGTCGCGGCTTAGCCGGCCGAGCGTGACGCAGGTCTCGAGCCCGAGCTTCTTCACCCCTTCGACCATCTCGAGCACCCGATCGAAGTCCTTGCCGTCCCGCACCTTGCGCCATGCCGCGCCCATGCAGAAGCGCGCCGCGCCGTTCTCCTTGGCCTTCTTGGCCGCGGCCAGCACCTCTTCCACGTCGAGAAGAGGCTCGGGCAGGACCCCGGTCTCATGGTGCGCGCTCTGCGCGCAGTACCCGCAATCCTCGGAGCAGCCGCCCGTCTTGATGCTCAGAAGCTGCGAGCACTGGATGGCCCGCGGATCGTGGTGCCGCCGGTGCACCTGTGCCGCCTCGAACACCATCTCGAGCAGCGGCCGCTCGAGCAGCCGCTCCACCTCCTCGACGCTCGGCGCCGGGGCGCTCTCTCTTTGTTTGACCTTGTCCTCGAACATGGACCGGGCATTCTACCGCCTGGGTGAGCGCCGCTACTCGCTCTCGAACCCGTGGCTCGTGAACTTCAGCGTGCGGCTGTTCTGGGTCACGGTGCGCACGATCTGCTCCGTGGCGGCATCCGGGAGCGATGCGTCGATCTCGAGGGTGACCTTCACGTCCGCTCCAACCTGCCCGGCGAGATGAGCGATCACCTCGTCCGCGATGCGGCTGGCGTCCCGGCCGGCGCGGGCGGGGTCCAGGTTCAACGTCTCCTTCTCGGCGACGATCGACTCCCAGGCCAGGAAGCGGCGGAGCGCCTCGTCGAGATCCTGGAGGCGCACCCTGTCCGCCGCCAGGAAGACCAGCGTGTTCTGGTAGAGGCGCGGCGTGCTGCCGCGCGACTCGAGGATCGCCCGCGCCGCCACCTCGGCCGCGCTCCCCGGCTCCTTGCTGTACGGATGCTCGGCGGGCAGCACCACCAGCCGCGCGTCTTGCAGCTCCTGCGCCACCTGGTCCGGATCGCGCCTGAGCTGCTCGGCGCGGTCCTCCGCGAGCTTCGTCACCGTGGGCTGGGTGGCGTACCAGAAGCGCGGCCCGTCCTGATAGAGGTAGGTCGCCGCGGCCGCGAGCCGCCTGAGGGCATCGCCGAACACCGCCGGCGCCTCGCCCACCAGAGGTGCAGCGTGCTCGGGTGCCCGTGCCGGATCGACTTCTCCCGCGCCGAGGCCTTGTTGATCGCGTCGAGCGACAGGGCGACCTCGATGAGCTTCCTTTTCACGGCTGTTCTTCCCTCCCGGCGGCAAACCAGCGGCGGCGCGGGTCGCGGGGGCCGGAGCCCACGACGACGATGAGGCCCCGCTCGGCGAGGGCCGCGAGACGGTGCTGCGTCGCGCGAATCGAGATGCCGGCGTGCGTCGCGATCTCGGCGGTCGAACGCCCCGCGCCCGAACGAACGAACTCGACAATGCGATCCTCGACGGCGTCCAGCACCGGCCGGGCGATGCGCTCGGTGCGGAGCGTCGCGCGGAAGCGGAAGCCCAGCTCCGCGAACTCCGGCGCGGGCAGGCCCGCCGCTTTGCACGCCGCGATCATCCGCTGCACGCCCGTGCCCCACTGCTCGACGAGGCCCAGCTCCTTGAAGACGCGCGCCATGACGCGGTTGCGCACCCGCGAGACGCCGTCGCGCAGGTCGTCCAGCGTGAGGCCCGGCAGCAGGATGCCGGGATTCTCGATCTCGATCCGGTCATCGAACACCGCCACGCGGATCGGCGCGCCGCGCTGGGCGTAGTCGGAGTGCACGACGGCGTTGACGAGCGCCTCGCGCAAGGCCGCCGGCGGCACCGCCGGAAGGTCCTGGCGGCGGACCCGGCCGACGGCCATGCCGAGCCGCGTGTTCCGCTCCACGAAGCTGATCGCCAGCTCGATCGCCAGCACCGGGTAGTCGGTCAACTCCGCCCGGTCCGCCAGGCGCGTCCGGTCCGTTCCCGCAAAACGGCCCGCCTGGATGTGGGCGTCCGGAAACCGGGCGAGTCGCTTCCGGCCGAAGAGCAGGACCCCGCCGGTCGTCGGGACCGGGCGCCCCTGATGCCGGCGGACCAGGCCCAGCGTCTCGAGGTCCTTGCGGCGCAGGGCCCTCTGCTCCGCAAAACACTGCGAAGCAGCTCCGAAGTCGATGGCTTCGGAGTCGAGGTCCGAGAGCGGCTCCTCGTCGAAGCCCTCGGCCCCGATCCGCCGCGAGAGCTCGGCGATGAGCGCGGCGTCCGCCGCGCGGTTGGTGGAGCCCAGCCGAACGTACGTGCCGCGCGAAGGGCCTTCGGAGCGCAGATGATGCGGCCGCAGGGCGCTGGGGTGGACCGTGACCACGACCACGTACGACTTCCGCCACGGGACGATCTCGATCTCGGGCAAGAGACGCGGCTCGATCGAATCGGCCACCAGGTTCGCGACCCGCTCCTCGAGGTCCAGCGGCTTCTCCACCCCGACGACCGCCCGCGTACCGTCCTCGACGCCGAGGACGAGCCGGCCTCCGCCGGCATTTGCGAAGGCCACGAGGGTGCGAAGCGCCGGCGCGGGGGACGACAGATCCCGCTCGTACTCGATCGTCTTGCCCTCGGGACGTCGGAGGATCTCCTCGAGCTTCATGCTGCGCAATCTACTACGAAGGCCACGTTGCCATCAAGCGTCGCAGTCGCCTGCGCAGCATCCGTCGTCGCCGCGCCCCCGCCCGGGCCAGGAGCCCGCGAAGTCGGGCTCGCGCTGGAAGGGGCGGCGCAGGTAGCGCACGCGGTGCGCGTCACCGTCCAGGAACTCGACCAGCGCCAGGACGAAGTCGTGCGGCTTGTTGAGGCTGCTGAGGATCTCGTTCTTCGTCACCGTGATGGTGGCCGCGCCGCTCGAACTCGCGGTCGGTGGGCTCGAAGCCGAGCGCGCGCTCGAGCGCGGCGCGCGCTGGGCGTCCGGGCTTCACGGCGAAGGCGCGCAGCATGGCGAGGTGCGCGGTCACGGCTCTTCCGAGCGGTCCAGCAGCTCCAGGCGGAACTGCCAGCCCTCGAAGCTCGCCAGCATGGCGCCGAGCTGTTCCCACGACAGGGTCTTGCCGTCGACGACGACCGGCGGGGCGCGGTCGAGGTGGTCCGTGTTGCAGTCGATGCGGCCGCGGAGCAGGCGGTCCTTCACCTGCAGGCCGCCCGGCGTGACGTCGCACGGCTCGAGGTGCTGTTGGCTCAGGCCTCGGCGCATCTTCTCCAGCAGAGGCGCGACGATCGCGGGGTCGTCCCCTTTCTGCATAACCTGGAAATGGTAGCCGCAGGGCACGCCGCGGGAGACCTCGAAGGCCTCGATGCCCCGGGGCGCGGGGTTGAAGCGGAAGTGGAAGGTGTGCATGTGTCCGGCGGCGTCTGGCAGGACGATCGGGTCCAGCTCAAGGTGCCCGATCTCCTCGCCCGTGGCGTCGGAGAGCACCTGCGCCCAGCAGCGGCCGCAGACGAAGCCGAGGGAGCCGCCGCGGCCGTCGGAGTGAAACACGCCCTCGTAGGAGGGGACCTTCCGGCCGCAGCCCGTGCATTGCGTCATGGTCATGGTCGTTCTCCTCCGGCGCGCCAGGACGCACGCGGCGACGTGGCCAGCGTCCGGCCATCCGGCCAGGCGGACAGAGTACGGTACTCCTCGGCCGTGGTCATCGCGCCTTCAGGTCGCGCCGCTCCGAGGCGCAGGCGTATCGCTGGGCCGCAGAGTGCCCTTTCCACCGCGCGGGCCGCGCTGCTCCGCCGACCGCGTCTTCTCAGTAGATAGTAAGAAAGCATAGAACATGTTGTTCAGAAGGCAGTTAGAGGAACGATTGTGCTTCTGGTTTGCTTCCCCTTGCACTCTCTGCTTCTCCGGTCTGGCCTCCGGAGGCACTGGGGAACCACCGCGCCCAACGCCGCGTGCCTTGCACGCGGATGCGATGCTGGTCGCGAAGCTCGCGCAGGAGGTTTTGGATCTGATTCCGGCTGAGTGCGGGGAGAACCTGCTGCAGCTCGCTGAACGTCGCCCCGCTGGCGGCCGAACCTTCGATGTGCCGCGCCAGGAGGGCCTTGTTCGTCTCGCGGTCCAGTCCGCGCCGCCGCGTGTACGCCCCGCCCTGGCCGAGGAAGCGGTAGAAGCGCTGCGAGAGGAGATGGCGGGTGCCCCTTCCTCGGCCCACGCGCTCGAGCACGCTTTGGTCCCGCAGCACCTTGAGGCGCGGGGCGAGGAAGGCCGGGATCGCCTCTTCGCGGTGGATCAGGTCGATGACGAGCAAGTCCTCGGTGGTGAAGGCGGCGGCGCGCTCCTGCCCGATCTCCTCGAGGAAGCGCAGGAACGCGGGATCCTGGATCTCGCCGTGCAGGGTCACCCACACCGAGTAGTCATCCGTGTGGGTGAAGTCGGGCAGGCGCTTGCTCTGCCGGATGCACTCGCGATAGATGAGGTCGAAGCCCTGGCCGGCGCGCTCCACGAGGCCGCACTTGCCGAGGACCTCCGCGATGCGGCGGGGATACTGCCGCACGAAGACCGAGCCGGCGTCGCGGTAGTCGCGATGGCTGACCGCGTTCAGCACGGCCTCGCGCACCGCGCGCTCGCTGAAGGTCGGGATCTCCCACACGTACAGCCCGTGCTGGAAGTGCTGCTTGTCGTTGCGCAGGTTCACCGCCTGCCAGATCTCGTCGAGGACCGGGAGGAACCCGCGGCGGAACTCGCGGCGATCGGCCGCCGGCCCCGGGATCTCGTTCGAACGGTACTCGAACACGACCTCGGCCTGTCCCGGGCAGCGGCCGAGGGCCGCGTGCGTGCCGAGCAAAATCAGGGCCGCGTTGGTCAGGCCGCCGCCGGCGAGCAGCTCCGCGTCCGCGAGGAGGCGTGCGGCGGGCCGCGCCGCGATGTCCTGCTCGGGCGCCCGGCGCTGCCAGAGCCGGCGCAGCACCTCGATCGCCGCGGGGTCGAGATCCGCGAGCGTCGCGCGCGGACAGATCTCGGCCGAGAAGTCCGGCCCGGCTTCCGCGTGGATGCGGCGCAGCCGCTCGTCGGACATGGGCACGAGGGCGTCCCCGCTGCGCATCCAGAAGGCGCCCTGGTGCTGCCAGGCCGTCCCCGGCAGGCGCGAGGGCACGCGGACGAGCAGCACGAGCTTTCCGTCGTGGTGGTGCTCCTCGACAGCGATCGGCTGGCGGAGCTGTTCGAAAAGGCCGGCCTCGGCGCGTCCGGGCTCGGGGAAGGCGCGCGAAGCCGACCGTGCCCGCGCGCTTCTCGTTCTCGAGCGCACCGTCGCCGTCGAAGCTCCACGGCCGGCCGGCCGAGACGACCTCGAGGCGCGGCTCGTCGTCGCGGTAGAGGATCTCGTCCGCCACCCGGCCGTCCGGGCAGCGGTACACCAGCGTGAGGGCGTTCGATCCGCGCCACGTCACGCTCACCACCGTGACCAGCGCGCCGGGCAGGATGCCGCGGACGGTGGCGTCAGGCTGCATGTCCTCGAGGTCCAAGCGCGATCCGGCCTCCGCGAGTGTGGGGTGCGTCCCGGTGCAACCGGATGATGACCGGAAGGTCCGGAGGCGCAGCGCCCCGCGGTAGAATCGCGCGGGGCAGGGGCGGCGAGAACGGCGCTCGCGGAGAAGCCGGGTGGAGGCGCGGATGCCTGAGAGCGTGGGAGTGCGGCCGTGGCGGGCGGGAGTGGCGGCCGCGCTCCTGTTCGCGGCCGGCCAGGCCGCGTTCGGGCAAAACGCGGTCAAGCCGGCGATCGTGGTCCAGTGCACGCCGACCACGGTCGCGATCGGTGGGATGGCGCGGAAGGTCGCGAATCCCATCGCCTCCGCCCTCGAGCAGGCCGGGCCGGGATCGACCATCTTCCTCGAGGCCGGGGCGTATCCGGGCTTTTCGATCGGCGTGGCCGGCGCGTCCGCGAGCAACGCGCGCACCAGCGGCGGCCGGCCGGGCCAGCCCATCACCATCGAAGGGCGCGGCACGGTCTGGATCCGCTCGGGCGGGGGCGCGGACACGATCCTCGTGTACCAGCAGGTGAAGAACGGGCACTTCCTGTTCAAGAACCTCAACATCGAGCCGGGCTACCGCGCGGCGGTGATGTTCGCCATCGGCGGCGTGCACGAGGGCTTTCGTTTCTGGGACTGCAACATCATCGGCGGCTACGACCACATCTCGCGGCGCGGCAAGGCCTCGAAGTGGGGCGTGTGGGGCAGCCAGCTCAAGGACTTCGAGTTCAAGGGCACGGCCGCGCGCGCCCAGGTCAGAAACATCCGCGACGAGCACGGCTTCTATCTGCAGAACTGCCGCGGCGACGTCACCATCGAGCGGGTCGAGGGGCTGCAGCTCGGCCGCACCTTCTGCCAGATCACCGCGCGCTCGCGCGAGGGCCCGGCGGGCACGGGCACGGTCCTGATCCGGGACTGCGAGGTGCGGGACGTGGCGCTCGCCGCGGGCGACGCCTACAAGGGCGGCTTCGCCTTCACCTTCGGCGGCCGGCACACGGGCACGATCCGCCTGGAGCGGAACGTGTGCCTCGCCGGCTTCAACAAGACGCTCACGCACCTCACCACCAAGGGCGTGCCCTACGGCACCGGCGCGCTCGTCATGATCGACGGCGGCGAGGCCGAGCTGAACGGCGCGCTCATCCTCGAGGACAACGAGTTCCGCTTTGCCCCGGGCTGCGGCGACCGCGCCGTGGTGTCGATCGGCGGCTGCCGCGACCTGCGCGTCATCGGCAGGAACACGTTCGAGGCGGGCGCCTACGGCGTGGCCCTCGACCTCGATCCCCTCGAGAACGAGGACAGCGGGCAGCGGAAGAGCAAGCCGAACGTGTCGGTGCATCTCGCGGCCGGGACGGCGATCAAGGGCGCGGTGCGTATCGCGGGCAAGCCGGCGACCGAGGCCGATCTGGCGCGCCTCGGCCTGAGCCGGTGACGGCGGGCGGGCCGGTGGGCGTGGTGCGGCCGCGCCGCCTGGCGCCGGCACTCGAGCTCAGGGCGCCTCGGTGCCCTCGGAGAGGATCGCGAGGTAGCGGTCGTACACGAACAGCCGGTTGCGGCGCTTGCCGGTCAGCTCGCGCGCGATGCGCTGCTCGACCAGCAGCTCCATGGCCGAGGAGGCCGCGGGGAACGAGAGCCCGGTCCACTCGCAGACGCCGGTGAGCGAGAGGATTGGCCGCGCCTTCAGGCTCTCGTGCACGCGCAGCGCCGAGCCGGCGCGCCTTCCTTTCGCCTCGGTGCGGCGCCGGTCCTCTTGGAAGAGGTCCCCAAGCCGTTGCGCGGTGGCCACCGCGCCCTCCGCGGTCGTCTGCACGCCTTCGAGGAAGAACGCGAGCCACGCCTCCCAGTCCCCCTCGCGGCGCACGCGGTCGAGCAGCTCGTAGTAGGCCGCGCGGTTCTGCTTGAAGTGCAGGCTGAGGTACAGCAGTGGTTCGTGCAGCATGCCGGCGTGGCACATGAGGAACGTGATGAGCAGCCGGCCCACGCGGCCGTTCCCATCCAGGAAGGGGTGGATGGTCTCGAACTGCACGTGCGCGAGCCCCGCGCGCACCAGCACCGGCAGGCCCTCGTCCCCGGCGTGGAGGAAGCGCTCGAGAGCCGCCATGCACTCCTGGACAACGGCGTGGGGCGGCGGGACGAACCGCGCCTGGCCCGGTCGGGCGCCGCCGATCCAGTTCTGCGAGCGCCTGAACTCGCCGGGGTCCTTGTCGCTGCCGCGCCCCCGCGCGAGGAGCTTGGCATGGATCTCGCGGATCAGGCGATTCGACAGGTGGAAGCCCGCGCGCAGCCGCGCCAAGCCGTGGTCGAGCGCGGCCACGTAGTTCGACACCTCGACGACGTCGTCGAGAGGCACGCCCGGCGCCTCGTTCAGCTCGAAGAGCAGGAGATCCGAGAGCGACGACTGCGTGCCTTCGATCTGCGAGGAGAGCACGGCCTCCTTGCGGACGTACGCGTAAAGGAAGAGGGCCGTGTCCGGGAGCAGCGTCGAGACGCCGTCAAGCCGGCCGAGCGCCAGCACCGCGGCCTCGAGCGCGCGCTGGAGCGTCGCGTCGAACGCCAGCGGCGGCACGGGCGGGAGCGGGTGGGGCACGAAGGCGCGGACCGATTCCCCGCCAACCCTGGTCACCTCATATCGGCCCGTCTCGCCACGCTTCACGGCTGCGGCTTCTCCTGTTCAACTGAGCTGAACGACCGTGCGAACTACTAAGAATTAGCTAGGTAAGTCTAAATAGCGTTGCGTGGCCAGGGAAGGGTCAGCGCGACGGCTTCTCTTCGGCTCACGGGGTCGCCCTCCGCGCACCGGTATCTGGACCCAGGCGAGCATCGTCCGGTTGCGATTGATCGATAAATCACTCTTCGACAGTCTTTTGTGTCCATGTCGATCGGCTGCGGCAGCGTCAGAACGGACCGGCGGAGGGATGGCGGCAGACCGCGCGCCGTCCGCTCCTCGCTGCCCGCGGGACGGGGCTCTCCTCCGCCGCTCAGCCCTTCTTCCATTCCACGCGCCCGTCCGCGGTTCGTACGGCCCTGTCCCGCGCGACGAGCTGATCGATGGCAACGGAGATTCTCTTCTCGACGTCCTTCCCCACGCGCAGGAACGCGAAGGCGCTGGCCGTGAGTCGGATGAGGTCCTTGGGCGGCATGGAAAGCGCGTGCTGGAGATACCACCCCGCGGCGGCGGCCAGCTCTTCGATCGCGATGGCGTCGATGGTGCGCGCGGTCTCGTCCGCGGAGAGCCCGCGGATGCGGGCGTAGGAGTCCGGATCGGTCCCCTTGGGCCAGAGGAAGGCATCGCGCAGCAGGACGGCGCCCTCGCCGGCCAGGCGCTGGATCGCGTCGAGGACGTGGCCGCGGAAGCGCGCGGTCATCCGCTGGACGCAAAACGCCTGAGTCACGGCCTTGGCCACGACATCCTGGTGCACCGGGCCCTCGACCGCGACGACGCGGGTGATCGCGTCTCGCACCCTGCGCTCGAAGCGCGGTTCGAAGAGATCCTCGGGATCCCCGCTCAGGACGCGCAGCTCCGCCCGGACGTACGTCTCGACCGGGGGGCCATCGACCGCCTCCTCGATCACGTCGGTGGCCCCTGACGTTGGAGCCGCCGCGAAGGTTCTGTGTCCCACTGGGAGCGGGTTCTGTTCCTCCTGGGGAGCGGGCTCTTCCGGCACGGCGTGCCGCGCAGGGGCCGTGATGGGCGCCACCGGCATCGCGGGCTCCGCCTGGGCCGGCGCGGTGCCACTGTCCGCCGCGCGGATCGCGCTCTCCACGGCCTCCGCCAGCTTCTCGACCTCGCGATCGCGCTGGAACCACCAGTCCGTGGACCACACGCGGTGCAGGCGCCAGCCGAGGTTCTCGAGCACTTGCTGCCGCAGGCGGTCGCGGTCGCGAGCCGTGGCGCCCGAGTGGTAGGGCAGGCCATCGCATTCCACGCCCAGCACGTACACGCCGGGATCACGCGGGTGGCGGACGCCAAGGTCGATCCGGTAGCCGCCGCAGCCCACCTGGGCGTCGACCTCGAACCCCCTGGCCCGCAGCGCGTCGCAGACCTGCCTCTCGAACTCGGAGTCGTGCTCCGCCGAGCCGGCCGCGCCTTCCGCGCTCGGATCGCCCCGCTCCTGCGCGAAGCGCAGGAACTCGCGAAGGTGGAGCGCGCCCTTCGCCGCCGTGCGCGCGGCGTCGATGTCGTGGTGCGTCATCGAGGAGAACACGCGCAGGAGGCAGCGCGCCCGCGTGATCGCGACGTTCAGGCGGCGCTCTCCTCCGGCTCGGTTGAGCGGCCCGAAGTTCATGCGCACCTTGCCGTCCTCCGCCGCGGCGTAGCAGATGCTGAACAGGATCTCGTCGCGCTCGTCGCCCTGGACGTTCTCCAAGTTCTTGACGAAGACCGGTTCGTCGAGGTCCGTGGAGAAGTGCGGCTCGATCTCGGGGAAGGACCTCCGCGCCTCGTCGAGCAAGTCCAGCACCATGGTCTGTTGCGCCATGCTGAAGGCGACGACGCCGAAGGTGTGCTTGCCCGGCGCCGTCTCGCGCAGCTCCGCCACGAGCCAGTCGACGAGCGCCTGCGCCTCGCGCGGGTTGGTGCGGTCCTTGCCGAACAGGTACACGCCATCCGGCACGTGATGCCACTTGACGCCGAGGTCCGGAACGCGGCCGCGCGCCGCCGGGAAGACGTGCAGTCGATCGTCGTAGTAGTGACGGTTCGAGAACTCGATCAGTGAATGATGGCGGCTGCGGTAGTGCCAGCCGAGGCTTTGCTCGGGGATGCCGACCACGATCGCCTCGTCGAGGATGCTCTCGAGATCCTCGACGTCGACCTCGTCGACGCCCTCGTCGTCCGCAAGCTGCTTCTCGAAGAAGGCCGTGGGCGGAAGCTGCTTGCTGTCACCGACGACCACGACCTGGTCGCCGCGGGCGATCGCGCCGATCGCGTCGTGGGTGCCGATTTGCGACGCCTCGTCGAACACGACCAGGTCGAACTTCTTCCCCTCGGGCGGCAGGTACTGCGCCACCGACATGGGGCTCATCAGGAAGCACGGTTTCAGGCGCGGCAGGAGGTTGGGGATGCGCTGGAAGAGCCTGCGCAGAGGCAGATGCATGCGCTTCTTCTTCAACTCGCGCTGCAACACGCCCTGTTCCGACTCGCCGAGGTTACCGGCGAGCCGCGCCGGGCGGGCGGCGTCGAGGGCCGCGACCACGTGCTGGCGCGAGCCCTTGATGTGCTCCATGTCTCGGCGGCGGAACTCGTCGATCCGGCGCGCCTGAACCACGCCGTCGAAGTCGCGCAAGACGGGCTCGGCGTCGCGCACGAGGTCGACCCACTGAGCCAGCAGCGAGTGCTCGAGGCACGCCTCGAGATGCTCGGCCCCAACCTCACCCCGCAGGTGCGCCTCCACGAGCGCGGCGAGACCGACGTCGCGCGCCGCGTTGGACTCCCTCGCATACTGGCACCACTCGCGCAGGCGGGGGAGCGCCTCGCGCCGCCGCTCGATGGCCCGGCGCAGTTCCGTGAGGAAGGACGGGTCGGACGCGGCGGGAAGGAAGGAGGCTGACCGCATGAGGTCGCTGGCCGCGCGCAGGTTCTCGCGTAGCCCGCGGGCGCGGAGGCCCAGTTCGGCTGCGGCGCGGGCGACGTCCTGGCGGCGATCCGCCGTTCCCCGCGCGGCGATCTCTGCGAGAGCGTCTCGGGCCTGGGGAGGCAGGCGCCGCAGTGCTTCCAGGAGGCGCGTCACGCGATCCAGCGTCTCGCGCAGCACCTGGGCCGGCGACGACTCCTTCGCGGCCGGCGGCCCGAGCGCGCGCGAGATGGCGGGCTCGTCGGCGTTGATCTGCCCGCGGCGCTGCACGCAGTCCGCCAGTCGCGTGAGATCTTTGGCGACACGCTCGGCGCGCTGCAGGCCTTCCTTGGCCAGCGGCTTGAGCCGGCGCCTCGCCTTGCGCAGCGCGAAGAAGCGGATCAGAGCGATTGACCGCGCGTGGTGGGCGAAGCGGTCGCGCAAGTCGGCTGCTTCATCGCCGAGGGCGAAGAAGCCGGCGCTCCAGCGGCCCGCCAACTGCGCGCGGTCCTGCTCATCGGCCTCCATCAGGGCGACCAGCGCCTCAACGCGCGACGCCAGCGTTTCCCATTGCGCGTCGAGCGCCGCGGGCGGGAGCGGTCCTGCGGCGAGGAGCGTCCCCGCGGCGGCGAGCGCGTCCTGGTCGTCCAGGGATCCCGCCGGGGCGCAGCCGGCGGCCTGGGCGACGCGAGCCAAAGCCTGTTCGACTTCACTGGCGCGGCGGGCGAGGTCCTCGAGCGAATGGCGGATGGACTCCTCCAGCGCGCCGCTCCACTGCGCAAGCGAGCTGTCACGCCAGGGGTGGGCGCCCGCGGGCTCGACCTTCTGCGCGCGGAGCGCGACCTCGCGTGCGGCGCCGAGCATCTGTTCGCGCCGCGCCCGCTCCAGGTTCACGCCCTCGGGCAGGGGCACGGCCAGGCGCGGTTTCCCGCTCAGCTCCAGAACCCGGGCCGAGGCCGCGTAGAAGCTCATGCCCAGGGGACGGACTTGGTGCAGAGCGCGAACGTAGTCGTTGAGCTGCCCGCGGAGCACCTGCAGGTGCTCGGCGTTCCCGGCGAACTCGCCGCCCGAGGCGCGTGTCGATCGCTCGAGAGAGCGGCCGAGGGACTCGAGCACTTGCTTCTTGTTGGCCTTGTGGCTGTGCAGCTCGAGGCAGAAGTCCTCGACGCCGGCCTGCTTCAGACGGCGGTACACGACCTCGAGCGCCGCCATCTTCTCGGAGACGAAGAGCACGGTCTGTCGCTGCGCGAGCGCCGCGGCGATCAGGTTCGTGATGGTCTGCGACTTGCCGGTGCCCGGCGGCCCCTGGAGCACGAAGCTCGCGCCCCTCAGCGCGGCGAGCACGGCGCGCAACTGGGTCGAGTCGGCGTCGACCACGGTCGGCAGCGCGGCGGGCGGGACCTCCTGGTCGAGGCGTCGCTCCTCGGGCACGTCGGGGCCGCCGCTGGCGGCCGTCCTCACGCCCTTGGCGATCTGGTTGACGATGGAGTTCTGGAGCAGGGCTTCCTTGTTCTCCTCGAGGTCCACCCACATGAGGAACTTGCCGAACTTGAACAGGCCGACGTAGACCTCCTCGCGCACCTCCCAGCGCCGGCGGCTCTGGATGGCCTCGCGCGCGCGCCGCAGCACCTGCGGGACGTCGACACCGTGGTCGTCCGTCGGGGGATCCGCCAGGAACGAGAGGTCCACGCCGAAGTCGAGCCGCATCTTCTCGACCAGCGTGACGTTGCCGATCGCGTCGTCGTCGGCGCGATCGAGAATGATGCGATCGCGGGCGGGTTCATGGGCGATCTTCGCGGGAATCAACAGCAGGGGGGCGTGGCGGGGCAGCTCGCTGGATTCCGCCTCGAACCAGCGGAGCACCCCGACCACGGCGAACAGGGTGTTCGCTCCGCCCTCCTCGAGATCGGTGCGCGCCTCGCGCCCGATCTTCTTCGCGGCGGGAATCAGGTGGCTCGTCGTGATCGGCGTGTGCAGGCGATGCTTGTCGAGGTCGGCGAGAAGCCTGCGCCGCTCCGCCTCGGGATCGACGCGCTTCTCTGCGATCGCTGCGGCGCGGTGGTCGGCTGGATCCTCGTCAGGACGCGGCACGACCTCGAAATCGACGTCTCTTGCCAGCCGGTTCTCGAACTCGGCGACGTCGGGGATCTCCAGCGGGATCACTCCGCGATCGAGCCGGAAGTTGAGCAGGCGGTTCCGCGCGGTGAGGTCGAGGAGCCGTTCGCTCCACCTGCGGAAGCGCCGGCGCACGGGATCGGCCTCGCGAGCGTGGAGGGGCTCGCTCGCCGTGGTGGAGCCGGATCGCCCCTGAGGAGCGTCGAACGCCGCGGCCAGGCGCGACGAGAGTTCGGTGTCTCCGCGGGCGGCCGGCGTTGCGGCGACGCCGGTCTGCGCTTCTTCCAGCGAAGCGCGCACCGGGAGCGGCGTGTACCGCAGCTTGCGGGCCGCCTTGACGTCGACGGCGACGTGGAACGCCTCGTCGTCCGCGAGGTGCAGGTCAGCGGCGCGCAGCGCCTCTTCGAGCGGCGGCCGCGCCGCGGAGACGGTCGTGCTCGAGTCGAACGCCAGCAGGCGCTTGAGCTGTACCTGCGTCCTGAGGCGCGCCGCGTCGTCGACCGTCCCGTCGTGGAACGAGTCGTCCTCCAGCCAGACGGCGGGGAAAGCGTGGCCCGCCACCAGGACGAGCAGAGGCGCGAGGCCCATTTGCTCGAGGCACGCGGCGAAGAGAATCGTGAGGTCGAGACAGTTCCCGAGGCGATCGCTCAGGAGCTGGTCCGGCAGGCGTACCTTCTGGCCTGTTTCCTCGAAGCTCGCCGGCACGCCGATGTAGGAAATGCCGAGGCGCTGAACGGCGCGGTAGAGAGCGTTGACCTGCTGCACGACGCGAGGCCGCGAGTTCGTCTGGTAGCCGCTGATGGCGTCGTCGCCGGTCTCCTTGCCGAGGATCTCGCGCGTTTCCTGCAGCACGCGCGCTATCGCGGCGTGGTTCGGCAGGACGAAGACGGCGAGCAGACTCGGGGGAGCGAGGTTGCCCGGCCATTCGTTGAACGGGAGGAGGCGGAGCGGGACTGTCTCGGTCGCGAACACCGATCCCTCGTGTTCCAGACTCCAGGTGATCGAGCCGGCCTCCGCCTCCGTGATCGCCCGCAGCCGCGCGTGCGGCAATGGCACGTCGATGGGATCGGGCTCCCAGATCTCGCCCGGCTTGATGGCCGGAATGGAAACGGCGTGCGCCTCGCCCAGGTCCGGGCCGAGCCGAATGACGAGCGTGGCGCCCGCGAGCGACATCCTGCCCGCGTTCCGGACTCGCACGGCCGGCAGGATCGGCACGCCGCTGTGCGCCATCGCCAGGTTCAGCACGTCGCAGGCGACGATCTCGATGTCGAGGCGGTGGGATTCTCCGGCGCCGCCGGCGCCAGGCTGTCCTGGCGTGCTCATGGCTGACTCCTCCCGTAGGCCGCAGAGAGACGGCCCGGGTTCGCGCGCGGACGGAGCGGGCCGCGAGACGCGTCCGATTCCCCTTCCCGATGTCGACGAGGATCGATCCGAGGAAGTCGGGGACGATCAGGCTCGCCACCCGCAGAGCAGGAGGATGACATCGTTGATCCCCTCACTATTCTCGAGCTCGCCGCGATGCACCGGGAACAGCAAGCCGAGCAACGTGGGGCAGTAGACCAGGAAGGCGGGGTTGGGTCAACGGGGGGCGCCGAGCGCGGCAATCCGTTCACGGCTCGTACGGGACGAGCGGCGGGAAGAGCTCGTCGTCGCCCGAGAAGAACTGGAGGCCGCGGAGGACCACGCGGCGGCTCGAGCCGGCCCGGAACTCGAGGCGCCACAGGCGGCCCTTCGTTCGCGCCAGGCTCACGGCGTCGTCCGCGGACTCGAGGCGGGTCTCGGCGGCCAGGGTGAAGCGATCCGCGGAGTCCCGCACCAGGACCCTGACCGCCTCGGCGCCATCGTGCTCGCCGCCGTGCTGGGAATGGGCATCGACCCGCGTCAACTCCACGTCATATGGAAACTCGACCTGCACCGAGACCCATCCCGTCGTGGATGCGGCGGAGCACCACATGGTGCTCGGGTCGAGCGGCACGTCGCTTCGGTTCCGCGCGATCAGCCCGCGCACGACGCATGCGACTTCGCTGCCGCACTCTTCCCCCGAGTCCGTGCTGGCGCGCGGTCCATCGGGGTGGCCCGGGATGGTCATCGGGCCGAGGGGAACGAGAGGCGCGAGCGCGTAGCCCGGCGGCGCGTCCCTTGCCGGATCGAAGCGCAGGCCGGGGAAGGCGCGCTGGTTCTGCGCCAACCCGCGCAGGTCCTCGGGGATGAACTCCCCGGGCGTCGGGCTCGGCGTGAAGCCGTCCGTGTGGTGCGCGGGGTTGTAGGACATCAGCGACGCGTTTGACGTCATGTCATAGCCGTACACGTCCACGTGCGGCAGGCCGAACGCGTGCCCGAGTTCATGCTGCAATGTGGACTGGAAGTTGGGGCAGTAATCCAGTCCGAACGAAGAGAAGATGACGATGCCGCCGCCCGTGTTGTAGCCGCCGTTCAGCGGCCGGCCGCCGCCGGCCGGGTCGCCATCGTGCGGGTTCATCAAGACGACGAGCAGCACGTACGGGCAGTTGTACCGCGTGAAGCGAAGCTCCGTGAGCAGCTCGCTGGCGAACTGCGGCGCGGCGCCCTCGGGCTTTGCGCGGTAGTACGCCAGGTCCTCCTGCGACCGGTACACGAGCGGCACCCGCGCCGCGACCGCGAACGTGATCCGGTTCGGGAGCAGCTCTCGATACCTGGTGCGGGACCATTCGAGGTGCCGCGCGAGCCGCGCGCTCTGGTCCTCAGTGGGCGCTTTCTCGTCCCGGGGAACGAAGAAGACGGGCAGGACCTCCACCCGGCGCGGCGGAACCGCCTCCTGGCCCGTTGCGGCGCAGGCACCGAGGCCGGCCGCGAAGAGCGCCAGCATCCAGCAGGGACGCATCGCTCACTCGCCGAGCAGGCCGCGCGTCTCGCCGGCGATGTCTCCCTGCCAGAGGTCGTCGCGCGCCGTCAGCGCCGCCTTGCCTTGCTTTGCCGCGCGCTGGCGCTCCACCAGGTCGGCGTGCGTGGTGAAGAAGGGCAGGCTTCTGCCAATGAACTCCGCGACACGCTGGAAGCCGTGGCGCTCCATGAAGGCAACGAGCCCCGCGCACAGCTCCTCGATGATCTCGTAGCCGTGCAGCATGGCGCCGGTGCACACCTGCGTGGTGTGCGCGCCAAGCAGCATGAACTGCACCGCGTCCTCCGCGGTCTCGATGCCGCCCATGCCGGAGACGCCAACGCCCGGGCAGGCGCGCGCGATCTCCATGACGTGGCGCAGCGCGATCGGCCGGATGGCCGGGCCCGAATAGCCGCCCGGCGTGGAGTAGCCCTCGACCGTCGGGAGCGGCCGCAAGGTCTCGAGGTCCACGCCGATGACGCACAGCACGGTGTTGATGGCGGCGAGGCCGTCCGCGCCGCCGCGCACGGCGGCGAGCGCCGCAGCCGTCGGGTCGGTGACGTTCGGCGTCATCTTGGCGTAGACCGGCACGCGCGCCGCCTTCTTCACCCAGCCGGTCACCTCCTCGACGATCTCCGGGTCCATGCCCATGGCCGCGCCCATGCGCCGCTCGGGCAGGCCGTGCGGGCAGGAGAAGTTCAGCTCGAGCGCGTCGACGCCGGTCTGCTGCACGCGCTCCACGATCTCCACCCAGGCGTCCTTCCGGTACTCCTCCATCACCGAGGCGATGAGCACGCGGTCGGGATAGGCGCGTTTGCAGTCGTGGAGCTCCTCGAGCCAGGCGGCGAAAGGCCGGTCGGAGATCAGCTCGATGTTCTCGAAGCCGATGACCTCCTCGGGCCGCGTCCGCGCGGTGAGCTTGCCGTAGCGCGGCACGGTGTTGATGACTTTGTTGCTGTCCAGGCTGAGCGTCTTGCACACCGCGCCGCCCCAGCCGAGCGCAAACGAGCGCTTGATGACCTTGCCGTTCGTGCCCGGCGGCCCGGACGCAAGCAGGAAGGGGTTCGGGTGGCGGATGCCGGCGGCCTGGATGCTGAGGTCGGCCATCGCTAGCCTCCCCTCACCACCGCCTCGAGCGACTCGCGCAGCACGCCGAGCGCCTCTTCCACCTCGCTCGCGCCGACCGTGAGCGGCGGGCTGATGCGCAGCACGTTGCCGCTGAGCCCGCCACGGCCGATGAGCAGGCCGCGCTTCTTGGTCTCCTCGAACAGGCGCAGCACCGCCTCGGGGTTGGGCGTGCGGTCGCGCGCCAGCTCGTTCCGGACGAGCTCGAGGGCCTGCATCAGCCCCATGCCGCGCACTTCGCCGACGATCTCCGGGAAGCGCTCCTGCAGTTCTTCGAGGCCGGCGCGCAGGCGCCGGCCCTGCGCTTGCGCGTTGGCCGCGAGGTGCTCGCGCTCGATCACGTCGATGGTGGCGTTGGCCGCCGCGCAGGAGAGCGGGTTGCCGCCGAACGTCGAGATCGAGAGCTTCTTGAAGGCGTTGGCGATGCGCTCCGTGGCGATGGTGACGCCGAGCGGCAGGCCGTTGGCCACGCCCTTGGCCATCGTCATGATGTCCGGGCGCACGCCCCAGTGCTCGATGCCGAACATCTTGCCGCCGGTGCGGCCGAAGCCGGTCTGCACCTCGTCGCAGATGAAGACGCCGCCGTGCTTGCGCACGATGTCCACGGCCATGGGGAAGTATTCGGGCGGCGGCACGATGAAGCCGCCCACGCCCATGATCGGCTCGGCCAGGAAGCCGGCCACCGCGCCGAGCGTGGTCGTCCTGATCAGCTCCTCGATGTCGGCGGCGCAGCGCACTTCGCAGCTCGGGTAGGACTGGCCGAGCGGGCAGCGGTAGCAGTAGGGCGCGAGCGCGTGCTTGACGGCGGCGACCTGCGTCGGCACCGCGCGCCAAGGCGCGTGCGCGGTCAACGCCTGGGCGAGGAGCGAGCGCCCGGAGTAGCCGTAGCGCAGGGCGATGATCTCGTGCGCGCCGGTGAAGACCTGCGCCAGCATGACCGCGGTCTCGTCCGCCTCGGTGCCGGACGCGGTGAAGAAGCTTTTCTTCAGGTCGCCGGGCGTGATGCGCGCCAGCTTCTCCGCCAGCTCCACCACGGGCAGCGTGGGGTAGAGCGAGGAGACGTGGCCGAGGCGGTCGATCTGCGCCTTCAGCGGGCCGGTCACGCGCGGATCGCAGTGGCCGATCGAGATGGTGAGGATGCCGCCGAAGAAGTCCAGGTACTCGCGGCCCGCGACGTCCCGCACGCGCAGCCCGCGGCCGCTCTCCAGGACGAGCGGCTCCTGGTAGTAGTTGGCCACGGCCGGGAGCAGGAACTCCTTGTGCTTGCGGTTCACCGCTTCCGCGGAGATGCGTTCAGCGGAACTGTCGTCCATGGAATCGCCTCGTCTGCGCCCCGGGGGGCGCGCTTCAGGTAGCGGCCGCGCCCGGGTTTGCCCAGGAAGCGGCCCTTCTCGATGATCACCTCGCCGCGCGCGAGCACGGTCTCAGGCACGCCCGTCACGGTTCGGCCCTCGTACGGGTTGTAGTCCACGTTCATGTGGTGCGTGCGCGCGGAAATCGTGGCCCGGGCGGAGGGATCGAAGATGACGATGTCCGCGTCGCTCCCGGGCGCGATGGTTCCCTTCTGTGGGAACAGCCCGAAGATGCGGGCCGGCGCCGTGGAGGTCAGCTCGACCCAGCGGTTGACCGAGAAGCGGCCGCAGGCCACGCCGCCGTCGTAGGTGAGGCTCATGCGCGTCTCGATGCCCGGCGCGCCATTCGGGATCCTGGAGAAGTCCTCGCGGCCGAGCTGCTTGTCGGTCGCGAAGTTGAACGGGCAGTGGTCAGTGGCGATGGCCTGCAGCTCGCCGTTCCTGAGGCCGCGCCACAGCTCCTCCTGGCGCGCCAGGGAGCGCAGCGGCGGGCTCATCACGTACTTCGCGCCCGCGAAGTCCGGCTCCTCGTAGTTCTCCTGCGAGAGGAAGAGGTACTGCGGGCAGGTCTCGGCCATGACCAGCGCGCCCTCGGCGCGCGCCGCGCGCACCTCATCCAGGGCCTCGGCCGCGGAGAGGTGCACCACGTAGAGCGGCGCGCCGGCCATCTGCGCCAGGCGGATGACGCGGCGCGTGGCCTCGGCCTCGGCGAGCGGCGGTCGCGTCAGGGCGTGGAAGCGCGGCGCCACGTCGCCGCGTTTGAGCGCCGCCTCCACGAGCGCGGCGATGACCAGGCCGTTCTCGGCGTGCACGCAGATCGTGGCGCCGATCTCGCGCGCGCGCCCGAGCGCGCGGAAGATCGAGCCGTCGTCCAGGTAGAACACGCCGGGGTAGGCGGTGAAGAGCTTGAAGGAGGTGACCCCTTCCTCGACCAGTTCGGCCATCTCCGCGCCGATCGCCGCGTTGTACTCCCTGAGGATCATGTGGAAGCCGTAGTCCACCACGGCCTTGCCCGCGGCCTTCTCCTGCCAGGTCTCGAAGGCGCGGCGCAGCGTGCCGCCCGCGTCCTGGATCGCGAAATCGACGATGCACGTCGTGCCGCCGAAGGCGGCGGCGAGCGTGCCGCTCCGGAAGTCGTCGGTCGAGAAGGCGCCGCCAAAGGTCATGTCGAGGTGCGTGTGCACGTCGACGCCGCCGGGGATGACGAGGCGCTCGCGCGCGTCGATGACGCGCGCGTCCTTGGCGTCGAGTCCGGCGCCGAGCGCGGCCACGGTCTCGCCGTCGATGAGCACGTCTCCCCGGAAGGTGTCGGCCGCGGTGACGATCGTGCCGTTTCTGATGAGCGTCTGCATGGTCCGCTCCCGGGGGAGGTGGGCCGCCCGCACGGGTGCGATCGTAGCCGGCTGCGCCTTGCGCCACAACCGGCGCACGCCGCGCCTCCGGCCTGGCAGCACGTTGAAGAAGTCATCCTGCCTGCGGCGGCGCCTCGCGGCCGATCTCCGCGTCGCGAGATCCTCGGCGAATCCCCCAATTCGCCTCCGCTCTCGCTCCTTGATCTCGGCCGAGATGCGCTCGCCTCGGCGACGGAGCACTTCTTCAACGGGCTGCTTGGGTATGGTGGGGCGCATGCCTGGCGCGAAGAGAGAACCGGGGCGGCGCACGCCCCGCTACCCGGCGGTGTTCGAGCTTGCCGCGGCAGACGCGGGCCAGCGCGTGGAGCGCTGCCTGCTGCGCCGCCTCAAGGCCGATCCTGGCCACGTGGCCAGGCTGCTGCGCGAGCAGCGCGTGCGCTTCGTGGCGCCGGGCAGCGCGCAGGAGGGCCGCGTTCTCGCCGCCGGGGAGATCCTCGAGGCCGCGGGCGCGATTCACGTGGCCGCGGCCGCGCGCGCGGACAAGGCGGCGCCCTTGCCGAACCGCAGGATCCGCCTGCGCGTGCACCACGAGGACGCGGACCTCGCGGTCCTCTGCAAGCCCGCGGGCCTGAGCGTCCATCCCGGCCCCGGGCACGGCAGCGACACGCTGCTGAACGCGCTCGTGGCGCGCTATCCGGAGCTGCTCGCCCTCGGCCGCGAACTCGGCTTCGGCCTGGTGCACCGCCTGGACAAGGAGACCTCCGGCCTCATGGTCGTCGCCCGCACGCGGGCGGCGCAGCGCGCGCTCGTGCGGCTGTTCGTGGAGCGGCGGGTGGCCAAGGAGTACCTCGCACTGGTCGAGCGCCTGCCGGGCGCGGCGCGCAAAGGGACGATCACGACGCCCGTGGACGGCAAAGAGGCGCGCACCGAGTACGAGGTGCTGGAGGAGCGCGGCGCGATTGCACTGGTGCGCGCGCGGCCGCTGACCGGCCGCACCCACCAGGTGCGCCTGCACCTGGCGCGCGCCGGGCTGCCGGTGCTCCGCGACCGGCGCCACGGCCGCGGCGGCAGCAGCGAGCTGGTGCGCGGCCTCTTCCTCGAGCGCCTTGCCCTGCATGCGCACCGCCTCGCCTTCGACCATCCCCTTTCTGGCCAGCGCCAGGAGTTCGAGGAGCCGCTGCCGCGCGACCTGCGCCACGCCTGGCAGCGAGCGCGCGAGAATCGTGTTGGCGCCGCGCCGCGCTCCCGCGAGAATGACCCATCCGGCGTCCGCGAGAGACGCGGGCGGTCCCCGGCCGGTGGAGGCGCGACGTGGCGGAAACGATCTTCAGCAAGATCCTGAGGGGCGAGATCCCTTGTCACCGGGTCTACGAGGACGAGCAGGTCCTCGCCTTCCTGGACGTCAATCCCCTGAGCCGCGGCCACACCCTGGTCATTCCCAAGGAGGCAGCGGCCACGCTCGATCGCCTCTCGGACGAGGCCGCGGCCGCGATCGGCCGCGTGCTGCCGCGCATCGCGCGCGCGGTGCTCAAGGCGACCGGGGCGCGGGACTTCAACGTGCTGCAGAACAACGGCCGCGCAGCGCACCAGTACGTGGACCACGTGCACTTCCACGTCATTCCTCGGTTCAAGGACGGCTCCGGGCTGGCGATCGAGTGGCGCGCCGCGCCGCTCGGCGCAGAGGGCGCCGCTCTGGCGCGCGAGATCGCCTCCGCGCTCGCGTAGGTTGCAGGCCGGCCTTGCCGCGCGCCACTATCCAAGGAGGACCCATGAGATTCTTTTCGCTGCTTCTGTTCGTGCTCTGCGCCGCGCGGCCCGCCGCTGCGGAGGAGGAGGCGCAAGGCTCTCCCGCGCTCATGGCCAGCGTGGACGCGCGCGTCGAGCTGATGAGCGTCATTTTCCGCCTCGCCGGCAACCCGGAGTACAACCAGCCGAACTCGGCGTCGCCCTACGCCAAGGCCGTGGCGGAGCGCTTCGGCACGTTCCGCGGCCACGCCGTCATCGAGACGGCCGCGCGCCTCAGACGCGAGCGCGGGGTGAGCTTCGACGCGGTCATCAGCATGGCGCTGCACGTCGCGGACGCCGAGACCCTGGCCGAGCGCATCCCCTTCGACCAGGAGCCGGAGCGCCTGGACGGCCGCTGGCGCCTGGACGAGGCGCGCGCTTTCCTGGAGGAGGCGCGCGCCTTTGCGCGCGAGGCGGACTTCATGGGCTTCTTCGCCGAGCACGAGGCGCTCTTCGACGCGGCTGCCTCTCGCATGGAGGCGCGGCTCGCCGAGCGCCGCTACGTCGAGTGGTTCGACCGCTTCTTCGGCGCACGGCCGGGCGCGACCTTCCACGTGTACGTCGGCATGCTCCTCGGCGGCGGCAACTACGGCTGCGGCCTCCGCTTCCAGGACGACCGCGAGGAGATCACGCCCGTGCTCGGCGTGTACCAGTTCGACGCCGCGGGCGTGCCCGTGATCGCCGAGGACGTGGCCGGAACCGTGGCGCACGAGCTGTGTCACAGCTACACCAACGCCCTCGTGGATCAGCACGCGGAGGACCTGCGGCCGGCCGCGGAGAGGATCTTCGCGCCGCGCGCCGGGGCGATGCAGCGCATGGCCTACGGCAACTGGCAGACCATGATGTACGAGTCGCTGGTGCGCGCCTGCGTGGCGCGCTTCACGCTCGCCACCGAGGGCGAGAAGGCCGCGGCCGCGGAGGTCCGGAGCCAGCACGCCTGCGGCTTCGCCTGGACCGGCGAGCTGGCGGAGCTGCTCGCGCAATACGAGACCGGCCGCGAGCACTACCCGGCGTTCGACGACTTCATGCCGGAGATCGTTGCCTTCTTCGAGCGCTGGGCGGACGAGCACGCCGCAGAGGACGCGGAGCAGGCCGCGCTCCGTCCGCGGGTGACGGCGATGGCGCCGGCGAACGGCGCCTTGGACGTCGACCCGGACCTGGCCGCGATCGAGGTGACCTTCGATCGGCCCATGCTGGACAAGATGTGGTCGGTGGTGGGCGGAGGCCCGGACTTCCCCGAGATAGCGGGCGAGGTCCGCTATGACGCCGAGTGCCGCGTCCTCACAATCCCCGTGCGCCTCGCGCCGGACAAGGCCTACCGCTTCTGGCTGAACAGCGAGCAGTACGACTCCTTCCGCAGCCGGGAGGGCGGTGTGCTCGAGCCGCTGGAAGTGACCTTCCGTACGCGCGCCGAGTAGCCGCGAGCGGGCCTCACTCGAGCGCGCGGCGCAGCTCCGCGCCGAGGCGCGGGTGCGCCGCCATCAAGCGGATGGACAGGTGCTCGCTCTGCGCCCCGCGCGCGCGCACGATGCGCCGGAGCGCCGTCTTGTCGCGCGCGCTCCAGCGCGGCAGCTCCGGCAGCATGGCGAGAAGCGGCGCCAGGTCCGCGAGCGCGCGGCGCTGGGTCGGCGTCCAGCGCCGCAGGTGGGGGATGCCGAGTGCGCGGTGGACGAGCGCGGCGCAGCGCTGCAGAGCCCGCGTCCGGTCGCCGCCGCACTGGCGCGCCAGGAACCGACTCACCGCGGGCGGCAGGCGCGCGAAGTCGAAGGGCCGCACGCGGCCCAAGGAGAGGTCGAGCGAGACCGCGGTGTCCGCCAGGCGGCGCAGCGTGCGCCGGTCGGAGCGCGCTCCCGGATGGGCGCGCAGCCGGTCCTCTTCCTGGCGCGCGAGCGCCTCGACCTTGGGGTTCACGGGCATGAAGCCGAGCTTGCGGTAGAACCAGAACGCGCCGGAGCGCAGTGCGTCCTCGTTGTCCCGGCCCATGCCATACGAAGTGAGGAAGAAGTTCTCGACCGCGAACACGTGGTGCAGCAGGCGCATGACCTGCGCGTAGATGTAGCGGATCTCGCCGCCGCGGAACTCGGGGAAGAGGTTGATGCCCATCTCGCAGGCGCCGAGGAAGGGACTGGCTGGGCCGTAGGCCACGGGCGCGCCGTTCTTGAACACCAGGAAGGCGTAGAGCTCGGCGAGCACGCCGCGGAACTCGGGCGGGGCGCCGATGAGCGCGATGGCGATGCCGCGCTCGGCGAACCTCCGGTCGATCCGAAAAGAACGGGCACGTACGCAGGAGGGGTTGGCCTTGATGAGCGGGTAGATCTCCAAGGAGCGCGCGCTGAGCGCGCGCAGCGAGAGGTCGATGAGCGCCTGTCCGGCGAACGGGCCGAGCAGTGGCGGCACGGCGAGCGGCCGCGTGATCTCGGGCGCGAGCGGGAAGGTCTCGCGCTCGAGGTCGCGCGTCTGGAAGGCGGCGCGCGCCACGGGCAGCTCGATCTCGCTGCGGGCACTGCCGGGCACGGCGAGGTCGTAGCGCAAGGTGAGCCCGCAGGAGTCATAGAGGAAAGCGCGCTCGCTCGGCGAGAAGCGCGAGGCGGCGAGCAGGCCGAGGATGACGTCGAGGTCGCTTTGGCGCGCGTTCCCCTTCAGGTGCGCCGCCCACTCCGCCCACTCGCTCTCGACCGCTTCGGCGCCCTCGTTCTCGGCGGGCGCGAGCAGGAGGTCGAGGAGACCGGCGAGCGGCGAGTCCTCGTGCAGCTCCTCCCACTCGATCTCGAGCTGTCCGGGGAAGAGCTGGGCGAGGCGCAGCGCCACCTCGTAGGAGTAGGAGTAGGCGTTGCAGGAGCCGGGGAACCCGCAATTGACCAGGGCGTCCGCGCCGCTCGCGTCCCGCATGCGCTCCAGGCGGCCGCGCAGCGCGGCGATCGCGCGGCGCACGCGCGCCAGGAGCAGCGCGCTGTCCGGGTAGGCGCGCATGAAGTCGAGCGTGTCGTCGAGGAGCTTCAAGCTGCGCACGGACACGCGGCGCGCGGCGGCGATCTCGTCCAGCAGGCGCAGCTTCTCGCGCGCCGCCTCCTGGCCGAAGCGCTGGTGCAGGCCATGCAGGGCGCCGATCAGGCGCGCGGCGCTTGTCTTTGCCGGGGCGCGGGCGGACGGCATGCGCGGCCCGTCAGGGCAGGAGCTCGACCATGTCGCCGTAGGTCTCCGGGCGCCGGTCGCGGTAGAACTGCCAGACGCGCCGCACCTCCTCGATCAGGCCGAAGTCCAGGTCGGCGACGAGCAGCTAGTCCTGGTCCTGCGAACCCTCGGCCAGGATGCGGCCGCGCGGATCGACGAAGTAGCTCGAGCCGTAGAACTGGCCGATGTTCCAGGGCGGCTCCGTGCCCACGCGGTTGACGCAGCCCATGAAGTAGCCGTTGGCCACCGCGTGCGCGGGCTGCTCCAGCTTCCACAGGTGCTGGGAGAGGCCGGCCACCGTGGCGGAGGGGTTCAAGACCAGCTCGGCGCCGTTCAAGCCGAGGAGCCGCGCGCCCTCAGGGAAGTGGCGGTCGTAGCAGATGTAGACCCCGACCTTGCCGTAGGCCGTGGCGAACACCGGGTAGCCGAGGTTGCCCGGCTTGAAGTAGTACTTCTCCCAGAAGCCGGAGGTGTGGGGCAGGTGGTTCTTGCGGTACTTCCCCAGGTAGGCGCCGTCCGCGTCGATGACCGCCGCCGAGTTGTAGTACACGCCGGCCGTCTCGCGCTCGAAGAGCGGCACGACCATGACCATTTCGTACTTCCGCGCCAGCGGGGCGAGGGCCTCGATCGTGGGGCCGGGGATCGGCTCGGCCGCGTCGTACCAGCGCGTCGCCTGGCTCGGCGGAAAGTAAGGCGCGTTAAACAGCTCCTGCAGGCAGAGGATCTTCACCCCGGCCGCGCCGGCCCGCTCGATGAGCGGGACGTGCTTCTCGAAGGCGGCGGCCTGGATCTCGCGGATCGGCCTGGTTTCGTCATTGAGCGGGTTTCGGCACTGGATCAGGCCGCCGCGGACGGTTCTGGGCACGGCTCGCTCCTTTCGGCGGGAGGGACACCACGGGCGTCTGATGCTAGCCGCCGGACGGGCGCGGCCCAATTTGCGTCTGGCCGCCTTGCGTTCATTCCGGGGCGGGAGCGGACCCGGGGAAACGGCTGCGATCGCTCGTCGCGCCGCGCGTCCCCGCGCGGTGCACTCATTCCGTGCGATCGCGGGTTCCACCCGCGATCGCCTACATCAAGTACGTTGAACCGGAGCGGCCCGCCTCGACCACGGGCCTCGGGAAGGCGCGTCGGCCGAGCGGAGCAGCGTTTCCCCGGCGCAGGGAGCGGCCGCGACGACGTACCACCCCGCACCGCCCGTGCCTTCACCACGCTGAGCCACCTGCTTCGCCTCTGCCTTGACGAGCCCCTGCTCGTTCGTCGCGCACGCGATGCACCGGGAGTCGCGCATCCGTTCCCGGAGGCCGGGGAAACGGCTGCGATCGCTCGCCTCACCCGCCTTCCGCTCCCCTCCGGCTCCCACTCACTCAGCCGCGACGCCGCGCTTACCAGCGCGAGATGACCACCTTGCGGTCGGTGTAAAAGTCGAAGGTCTCGCGGCCGTGCGCCTTGAGGTCGCCGAAGAACGAGCCCTTGGCGCCGCCGAAGCCGAAGAACGACATCGGCGCGGCCACGCCGATGTTGACGCCGGCCATGCTCGCCTCGATCTCGTACTGGAACGTGCGCGCCGCCTTGCCGCTGGTCGTGAAGATCGAGGCGGCGTTGGCCAGCGGCTGCCGGCGCGGCAGCTCGAGCGCCTCGGCGAGCGTGGCGCGCGGCATGAGGCAGAGCACCGGACCGAAGATTTCCTCGCGCGCGATCGTCATCTCAGGCGCCACGCGGTCGAAGAGCGTCGGCCCGACGAAGAAGCCGTTCGGGTCGGCGTCGACGCTGCGTCCGTCGAGCACCAGTTCCGCGCCCTCCGCGATCCCCCGCGCGATGTAGTCGAGCACGCGCTGCTTGTGCGCGGCCGAGACGAGCGGCCCCATGTGCACGCCCGTGCGCGCGCCGTCGCCCACGCGCAGGCGGCGCATGCGCGCCACGAGGCCTTCCCGCACCCGCCCTTCGCAGCCGCCCACGGGCACGACCACGGCCGCGGCCAGGCAGCGCTCGCCCGCGCAGCCGCAGGCCGACTCGGTGATGTTGTCGAGCGCCGCCTCCATGTCGGCGTCTGGCATGACGATGATGAAGTTCTTCGCTCCGCCCAGGGCCTGCGCGCGCTTGCCATGCGCCGTCGCGGTGCGGTAGACGTGCTCTGCCACCGCGCTCGAGCCGACGAAGGACACGCCCCTGACGCGTTCGTGCACCAGCAGCGCGTTCGCCGCGTCCTTGCCGCCGAGCACCATGTTGAGCACGCCCTTGGGGAAGCCGGCCTCGTGCACCAGCTCGAAGACCAGCTTCTGCGAGAAGGGCACCTGCTCGGACGGCTTCAGCACGAAGGTGTTGCCGCAGGCCACGGCGAAGGGGAAGAACCAGAGCGGCACCATGGCCGGGAAGTTGAACGGCGCGATGGCGGCGAACACGCCGAGCGGCTGGCGGATGGCGGCGCAGTCGATGCCGTGCGCCACGTCCTCGAGCACTTGGCCCATGAGCAGGGAGGGTGCGCCCGCGGCCACCTCGACCATCTGCACGCCGCGCCGCACCGAGCCGCGCGACTCGGCGAGCGTCTTGCCGTTCTCGCGGGTGCACGTCGCCGCCAGCTCCTCGAAATGCTGCTCGAGCAGCTGCTTCAGCTTGAAGAGGTGCTGGATGCGGTCCTCGACTGGCGTCTTGCGCCAGGGGGGGAAGGCGCGCGCCGCGGCCTGGACGGCCGCGTCCACCTGCGCCGCGCCGCCGAGCGGGCACTCGCCGAGAGCCGCGCCCGTGGCCGGGTTCCGCACCACGTGGCACGCGGCCGCGCCGGCGTCCACCCACGCGCCGTCGATGTAGTTCCTGAGTCGTTCCACCGCCATGGCCTTGTCCTCCAGGCAGACGGCCGCGTCCCCGGCGCGCCGCCAGCAGGGCGATCGTAGCCGGGGCTGGCCGGGCCGACAACCCGGCCGTGCTCACTCTCCCGCGCCGACCTTCTCCGCGCGGATCGTGCTGCCGCCGATCCGCAGGGTCAGCGCCACGACCGCTCCCTGGTCGTCCGCGTCGAAGACGATCGTGGCCGCGGTGTGGCGCAGGGCGAACTCGCGCTCCGCCAGGGGAACGAGGTCGAGGTACGCGTCGTTCCAGAAGAAGTTGCACTGGAGCTGCTGGCCGTCGCGGCGCACGGTGTAGACCGTCTCGCGCGCGCCGCCGGGCCGATAGCGGCCGGCGCAGCGCTCGAGCTGCTCTGCCTTGAGCGAGACCGCGGGCTGCGTACCGCCTTCCGGCGGGCCGGGCTCGGCGCTCTCCCTCAGTTCGCGCAGCCAGATGTTGCGGAAACGCACCGGCGATCCGTGATTCTGCAGGGAAAGGGGCAGGCGGTCGGGGTGCTCCTCGTAGGGCAGGTGCTGCAGCCACGCCGTGGGTCCAAGCAGCGGGACAGCGTCCTGGACCAGGATGCCGTTCTGCTGCACGGTCACGCGCGCGGGCGCGATGAGCGCGCCGTCCTCTGCGAAGCGCGGACGGCGGAAGACGATGTCGAAAGACTGCCATTCCCCGGGCGGCCGGCAGGCGTTCACCAGAGGCGGATACTGGCCGTACACGGCCGCGGCCTGCCCGTCCGCGTAGGTGTCGTTTTCGAAGGAGTCGAGGATCTGCACCTCGTACAGGCCCATGAGGAAGACGCCGCTGTTGCCGCGGCCCTGGCTCGTGCCCGCGGCCGGCAGCGGCGCGGCCCACTCGACGTGGAGCTGCACGTCGCCGAACCCCTGGACCGTGACGATGTCCTCGGCGCCGGGCGCGGGCTGGAAGGCGCCGTCCGCGACGACCCAGTCCGCGGGCCCCCCCTTCTCGCTGCGCCACGCCTCGAGGCCTTGGCCGCAGAACAGGAGCACGGCGTCGGATGGAGGCAGGGCGGGGAGGTCCTGCGGCGCCGGGGCGACGACGGGCGGGCGCGGCCGTGCGAGGTCGTGGGTTTTCCAGCGCGGCGCTTCCTGGCCGAGAGCCGGGGCCTCGGAGCAGGCCACGGCGAGAAGGAGCGCGAGGGCCGCGGCCCTGAGCCGGGCGCGCGGCGGACGAGGAAGCTCGGGGAGGACAGGCGTTCGTGTCATGCTGGCGAGACTCCAGGCTTTACGGGCGCGCGGCCGTTTTCGGCTGGCTCGCGCCGTGCCGCGGCATGATATAGGATCGCGGCCCGCGGCGCTTTCGCCGCGCCGGACGCCTGTTCGTCGAGTCGCGCCCATGGAAGGAAACGCCTTCGTTGCCCTGGCCCTGACGCTCTTCGCCGGGCTCACCACCGCGCTCGGCGCGCTGGTCGTGTTCTTCACGCGCGGGCCGCGCATGGGCCTCTTGTCCTTCGGTCTCGGCTTCTCCAGCGGGGTGATGGTCTTCATCTCGTTGAAGGAGCTGCTCCCCGGGGCGGACGCCCTGATCGGCGGGGCGCTCGGCGAGCGGCAGGGGGGCTGGATCGCCACCGCCTGCTTCTTCGGCGGTGTCATCGTCTCGGCGATCATCGACCAGCTCGTTCCCGAGCCGGAGAACCCGCACGAGGCGGTCTCGTTGGCCGACATGGCGCGCGCGCGCGCCGGGGAGAGGCCGGCGCCTTCCGGTGCCGGCGGGCAGAAGCCTTCCCTGGCGCGCGTGGGCCTGCTCTCGGCGCTCGTCATCGGCATCCACAACCTCCCGGAGGGGATGGCGACCTTCGCCAGCGCGCTCGCGGGCACGTCGCTCGGCCTGTCGATCGCCGTGGCCGTGGCGATCCACAACATCCCGGAGGGGATCGCCGTGGCCGTGCCGATCTACTTCGCCACCGGCAGCCGCAAGAAGGCCTTCCTCTACGCGTTCATCTCCGGCCTGGCCGAGCCGGTCGGTGCGGTGCTCGTCTTCCTCGTGCTCATGCCGTTCATCAACGACGTGCTGGTCGGGGCCATGCTCGCCGCGGTCGGCGGGATCATGGTCTTCATCTCGTTCGACGAGCTCCTGCCCGCGGCGCGGGAGTACGGCCGGGGGCATACCGCCATCGCCGGCGTGGTGCTCGGCATGGCGGTGATGGCGGTGAGCCTGCTGCTCTTCTGAGCGGATCGCCTTCGCCCCGCGCGCCGGCCGATTCCCGTGGCTGGAGAGATGCCGCCCGTGGTATCTTGCGCCTTCCACCGGAGGTGCCGCGCTCCGGCGGCGCCGAGTCGATGGGGGAACCCTCGCCCGCGCATCTGTCTTGCATTCTCACGGAGGGAGAAGCACATGCACGAGAATCCGCAGGTGACGCTCAAGACCGTGACCGACGTCTACGACGGACCCGAGGGAGACCTCTGGGAGCTGCTCATGGGGCAGCAGATCCACCTGGGCGGCCTGACCTCCTCGATCGACCTGGCCGAGCAGGCCGGAATCGCCGCCGGGACGCGGGGCGTCGACCTGTGCTGCTGCAACGGCGCGGGCATGCGCTTCCTGCTCAGGACGCGCGGCGTGGCGCACATGACCGGCGTGGACGCGTGCGCGACCGTGCTCACGCGCGCGCGCGAACGCTCTGCCGCCGAGGGGTTTGCCGAGCGCACGCGCTTCGTCCAGGCGGACGTCACGGCGAGCGGGCTGGAGGGCGCCGCCGCGGACTTCGTCTGGGGCGAGGACGCCTGGTGCTACATCGTGGACAAGGAGCGGCTCATCGCCGAGGCGGCGCGCATCGTGCGCGGCGGCGGCATGATCGCCTTCACCGACTGGGTGGAGGGGCCCGCCGGGCTCAGCGCCGCGGAGGGGGAGCGCTTCCTGCGCTTCATGAAGTTCCCGAGCCTGTTGACCATGAGCGGCTACGCCGACCTGCTTGGCGCGCACGGCTGCCGCGTGGTGAGGGCCGTGGACACCGGCCGCTTCGCGGCGTGCATGGACCTCTACCTGAACATGGTCGGCATGCAGCTCACCTCCGACGTGCTGCGCATCATCGGCCATGACCAGGAGCTGTTCCGGGCCCTGGCAGGCGAGATGAGCTTCATGCAGGAGCTGGCGCACGCCGGGAAGATCGCCCAGGGCCAGTTCGTCGCGCGGAAGCGCTGAGGGCAGGAAGGCGAGGAGCACGTCATGAGCGGCACCTGTGGCGGAGAGAAGCCGCACGGCGATCCGGCCGATCCGTGCCGGCCCCCCTCCCCGTGCGGGGCGGCCTCCGCGCCGCCTCTCTGCGGTTCGGGCGGCGACGTCGCCTCCGGGCCGCGGGCGCGCTTCGCCCGCATGATCGAGAACGCCATCGCCTTCGCCAAGGAGGCCAAGGCCGCGGGCCGGCCGGTCGTGGGCATCATGTGCGAGTTCACGCCGCGCGAGATCATCATGGCCGCCGGCGCCGTGCCGGTCTGCCTGTGCGGCGGCTCGGCCGAGATGGCGCTCGCCGCCGAGGAGGAGCTGCCGGCCAACCTCTGCCCGCTCATCAAGTCCACGTACGGCTACCACGCCACGCGTTCGAACCCCCTGCTCGAGCTGGCCGACCTGGTGGTGGCGGAAACCACGTGCGACGGCAAGAAGAAGATGTACGAGGTGATGGGGCGCACGCGCCCCATGCTCGTGCTGGAGCTGCCGCAGAAGCCCCTCGAGGAGGACGCCTTCCTGCACTGGCGCGCCGAGCTCATGCGGCTCTGCCGCGAGCTGGAGGCGCGCTTCCACGCGGCGATCACGGACGAGGCTCTGCGGGACGCGGTGCGCCGCATGAACCGGGAACGGGACCTGAGGAGGCGCCTCGCGCGCCTCCTGGCCGCGGAGCGCCCGCTCTTGAGCGGCAGGCAGATCCTCGATCTGAAGAGCCTCATCTCCTGCGTGCCGTGCGACCTGCTGGCGTACGAGCAGATCCTGCAGGAGTGCTCCGGCCGCCAGGCGCCCCAGGGCGCGGCGCGGCGGCCGCGCGTGCTGCTCACGGGCGTGCCGCACGTGCACGGCGCCGAGCGCGTCGTCGACCTCATCGAGCGCGCCGGCGGGCTCGTGGTCTGCCAGGAGAACTGCACCGGCCTGAAGCCGTTGCTCGAGGACGTGGCCGAGGACGCCGCCGACCCGCTGGACGCCATCGCCCAGAAGTACTTCCACCTGCCCTGCTCGGTGATGACCAGGAACACGCGGCGCTTCGATTCGCTGCGCGAGCTGGCGCGCGAGTTCTCGGTCGACTGCGTGATCGAGGTGGTGTGGCAGGCGTGCCTCACCTACGACGTCGAGGCGGTGCTCATCAAGGAGTTCGTGGAGCGGGAGCTGCGCCTGCCCTACCTGAAGATCGTGACGGACTACAGTCCTTCCGACAGCGCCCGCATCACGGTGCGCGTCGAGGCCCTGTTCGAGACGCTGGCCGCGCGCGCGCGCCTTTGACGTGGACCTCCCCGAGTTCGCCTGCTTCTCGCCGTTCATTCCCGCGGAGTGGGGCGCGGCGCACGGCGTACGCCTCACGCGCCTGGCGCGGCCGCCCGCCGCCGCGCAGCGCGCGCCCCGCGAGGGGCGCTGCACCTACGCGGTGAGCGCCCTCGAGTTGGCTCAGGGCTTCCTCGCCGCGGGCGGCGCGGGCGCCGTCTTCACCACGTCGTGCGATCAGATGCGCCGCAGCGCGGAGCTGCTCGCGCCCGCGGAGCGCGT
The DNA here is from genome assembly GCA_016213895.1 of Planctomycetota bacterium. GTDB lineage: Bacteria > Planctomycetota > B15-G4 > B15-G4 > JADJEK01 > JACQZJ01. The sequence goes on from JACQZJ010000099.1 coordinate 34,178, forward strand.
CTTCCTCTTCAACCTGCCGCACACCTGGGAGACGCCTCTGCCGCACCGCCTGTTCCGCCAGGAGCTCCTGCGCCTCTCCGGCTTCCTGTGCCGCGCCGGCGGGCGCGCCTTCGCGGAGGAGGATCTGGCCGCGGCCATGCGCCGCTTCGACGGCGCGCGGCGCGAGCTGCTCGCGCGCCGGGAGACGTCGCGCGCCGCGACTTTCGCGCGCCTGCTGCTCGCCTTCCACGAGCGCGCGGATGGTTCTCTGCCCGAAACCGCAGCGCAGGAGGCCCGGCCGGCGCGCGGGCCCGGCGTCGCGGTGCTGGGCGGCCCGTTGCTCGAGCGCGACCTCTGGCTGCTCGATCTGATCGAGGAGAGCGGCGGCCGCGTGGTGTTGAACGCCACGGACACGGGCGAGCGCACCCTGCCGCGTTTCTTCGAGCGCAGCCGCCTCGTCGCCGATCCGCTGGGCGAGCTGGCGGACGCCTACTTCGGGCACATCCCCGACGTGTTTCGGCGGCCGAACAGCGAGCTGTTCCGCTACCTGGAGCGCGAACTCAGCGCGCGCGCGGCGCAGGGCGCGGTGCTGGTCATGCCCGTGTGGTGCGACTTCTGGCGCGCCGAGGCGGAGCGCCTGCGCGGCTGGCTGCCCTGTCCGCTCGCGGCCATCGACCTGGCGGACGACGCCAACGGACGGCAGCGGGCGCGCACGCGCATCCAGGCGCTGCTGGAGACCATCTCGTGATCTCGCCCTTTCCGCCGCAGTGCATCGGCGTGGCGGACTGGGATCTGCTGCGCGAACGCCTGCTCGGCCTGGGGCTCGTGGAGCCCTGGTACGGTGGGCCGCTCGGGCGCCACGTGGAGCAGGGCGACAGCCGCTTGCTCAGGCTCTCCTTCGACAACTCGCCGGCCGCGCTGCGCCTCTGGAACTTCCTGCTGAGCGAGGAGGAGCGGCTGTTCGCCGCGCGCGCGCAGGGGTATCGCATCGTCGGCACGATGAAGGACTTAGGGATCGTGCCGCTGCTTGCCTATGCGCTGCCGAAGGCGCTTGCCTTCTACCCGGACGGCGCCTGGTGGATTCCGTGCGTGATGGAGCTGTCCGCGGGCCTCTTGCGCTTCGCCGACGAGATCGGGCTGGACGAGTCGTTCTGCCCGGTGCGCGCCATGGTCGGCGCCTTCCTCGGCGAGGGGCACTTCCCGCGCCCCGACCTGGTTACGTGCAGCGTGGGCGCGACCTGCGACGACTTCTCCGCCATTGCGCAGCGGTTGAACGGCTTCGGCGTGCCCATTCTCTGGTGGGAGATGCCGCACGTGCGCGCGCCCGACCCGGGCGAGGAGGAGGCGCGGCTTCCCTCGGGCCAGACCGTGCCGGCCGCGCTCGTGCGCCAGGTGGAGGCGGAGTTCGCGCGCATCGCACGCCACGTCGAGGAGGTGTGCGGCGAGGCGCTCACCGGCGAGCGCCTGGCCGCGGCCATCGAGCGGGCCAACGGCATCCGCGCGCAGCTCGAGGAGCTGCGCAGCGCCGTGTTTTTCGCGCCGCGGGCGCCGCTCCCTGCCCTCGAAGTGCTCATCGCCGAGATGCTCGCGATCCACTACTGCAGCGATCGCGACGAGACCGAGGCGGTGCTGGCCGATCTGCTTGCCGAGACGCGCCGCCGCGTGGCGTCAGGCCTCGGCTACGGCGACGGTTTCGAGGTGCGCGTCTTCTGGGTCAACCCGGTCGCCGATCTGACGGCGATGAACCTGCTCGAGAGCTGCGGCGGGCGCCTCTGCGGCACGGACTTCATGTTCTGCCACGCGCTCGACCCCATCCCCGTCGATCGGCCGCCGCTCACCGCCCTGGCGCTCATGGCGCTCTCTGACCCGCTGGCGGGGACGGCGGCGGAGCGCGCGCGTCGCGTCGCCGCCGGCGCGCGCCGGTTCCGCGCCGAGGCCGTGCTCGTGTCCCGCATCCCGGGCGCGAGCCACTGCGCCTATGAGGGCGAGTTCATCGCCGAGCGCCTGCGCAGCGACCTGGGCATTCCGGTGGCGGAGATAGAGGTGCCGCCTCTCAGCGACAGCGTGCGGCCGATCCTGCGCACGCGCATCGAGGCCGTGCTCGAGGCCGCGAGGAAACGACGGAGCGGAAGATGATCGTCGCGGGCATCGACGGAGGGTCGCGCACCATCAAGGCTGCGCTCTTTGATACGAGCGCGGGCGAGGTGATCGGGACGGCGCTGCGCGACCAGGGCATCGATCAGAATCGCCTGGCGGAGGAGCTGCTCGACCAGACGCTCGCGCGGTGCGGCGTGCCGCGCGCGGATGTCACGGCGGTGCTCGCCACCGGCTACGCGCGCCACCTCATGAACTTCGCCGGCCGCAAGGTGACCGAGATCACCTGCCAGGCGCGCGGTGTCTCCCACCTCTGTCCCGGGGCGCGCAGCGTCATCGAAATCGGCGGCCAGGACAGCAAGCTGGTCCGCCTCGAGGTGAACGGGACCGTGGACGACTTCGCCATGAACGACCGCTGCGCCGCGGGCACCGGCCGCTTCCTGGAGATGATGGCCGGCCGGCTGGAGACGTCTCTCGCCGGGCTCGACCGCCTGGTGCGGCAAAGCCGCGAGCCGGCGGTGATCAGCAGCATGTGCGTGGTCTTCGCCGAGACGGAGATCACTGGCCTGTTGTCGTGCGGCGTGGCGCCCGCGGAGATCGTGGTCGGCGTGGAGCGGGCCGTGGCGGAGCGCGTGGTGACCATGGCCGGGCGGAGGCTCATTGACCCGGTGGTCTTTACCGGGGGAGTCGCTTTGATTCCTGGCATGAGGGAGGCGCTGGAGCGCGCTCTGGAGCGGAGCGTGATGCTCTGTCCGATGGCGCAGCATAGTGGAGCGATAGGAGCAGCGTTGATTGCCGCGGAACAATAGAGGGAGGAGGGGGATGGGAGGAAGGAGGAGCGGAGCGGCTGTTCCCCGGGAATCGGGGGCGGATGCGCGACTTCCGGTGCATCGAGTGCGCGAGGAACGAGGTGTGGCTCGTCGAGATAGAGGCGACGCCGGCGGTTCGGTGCGGTGAAGATACGGGCGGTGGGCGTGGCACGGCGTCGCGGCCGCCCCCTCTTCCAGGGAAGCAGCCGCTCCGCTCCCGGGCTGCCTCGATTCTCACGGTCAAAGCGGCGCTGCTTGGGGACAGAAGAGGCAGGAGGGCTTGCGCGGACGAGAGTCCGCGCAAGCCACTCATGCACGCGCCGAGGACGGCGCCGGAGAGGGCGCGGCAGCCGGCGGGTTGAAGGAATCCTGGCGCACCCGGCCGGGCTGGGCTACCCATTACCCCTCGAGCCGCTCTTGCCCCAAAGGTGAATCATGCTGCTACGCTTCATCTCGACTTCGCTCCTCGTGCTCGTCGTCTCGACGGCGAACGCTCCGGCCGCCACGCACAACGTCGGCCTGTCGGGACTCAACTTCGTTCCCAAGGACATCACCGTGGCCGAAGGGGATACGGTCGTCTGGACCCATTCGGGGGCCATGAGCCACACGGTGACCGAGGACCTGGGGGCGTTCAATCAGCCCCTGAACTCGGCGAACCCGACGGTGACGGTGGTCTTCAGCACGGCGTTCTTGGCCGCAAACCCGCGCGTGAACAACCGCTACGACTACCACTGCATCCCGCATCAGTCGTTCGGCATGGTCGGGTCGGTGACGGTGACGGTGGCGAGCGCCTGGACGGACATCGGCTTCGGGCTCGCCGGCTCGAGCGGGGTTCCGCAGCTCGCCGGCACCGGCACGCTCCAACCTTCGACCTCGGGGTCGCTCGACCTCACCAACGGCGCCGGCGGCGCGTTCGCCATCCTCTTCGTCACCGTCGGACCGAACACGCCGACGCCATTCTATGGCGGGGTGCTCGCCACCGTGCCCGTTTCGCTGCAGTTGCCTCTGACGCTGCCGGCCTCCGGGAACCTGCCCCTGCCGTTCGTGATGCCCGCGGGCGTCCCGCCGGGCCTCAAGCTGACCTGCCAGTGGGGCATCCAGGACGCCGGCGCGGTGCAGGGAGTTGCCCTCTCGAACGCGGTGCAGGCCACCACGCCTTGATCGGCGCCGGAGCGACCTCGAGTCGCCCGGTCGCCAAGAGGACAGCCGGTCCGCGCGGCGGCGCCTTCTTGCGGCAGACCGTCGTCGTGGCCGGGAATGGTGCTATTGGTCCGTCGGCCCGCGTCCGACCGCCATCGTTCGCTCGATGCCGACATCGCGGCGCCGCCGCGATGTGCTGAGGTTCTCGCGGCGCGGTCTGGCGAGACCCGAGGCGCGTCAGAACTGCGGGTCGAGGAGCGTCATCACGGTCAGCGGTCCGACGATGCCCGTGCCCTGCGGCGTGATGTAGCCCACCTGGAAGGGGACATCGAAGGCGGCCACGCCGATCGAGGGAATGTCGTTGAAGGCGACCGGGATGGACAGCCCCGGGGCAGGCAGCGTTCCCAGGAGGAAGACGCCGCTGAACGGCGCGTCCAGGAGGAGGGTTCCGGTCACGCCGGGGAAATGCAGGAAGCCGGGGTGGAGCGACAGCAGCAGAAGGACGTAGTCCCCCTGCTCGCAGTCGATGCGGATCTGGCCCTGCTCGCCGCGACGCAGAGGCGAGCTGCCGGTGAGGTCGCGCAAGCCGATGTTGGTCGCGTCGTAGGCGAGGATGGTGCTGCCGGTCTGCTGGATCGGGGGGGCGTCCGGGCAACCCAGGTGGCCATGTCCGCCCGTGACCGTGCAGTGGTAGAGCGCCACCGTCGCCCCGCCCGCGATGAGGCCGGGCGCCGGGTCGGTGCAGATGTTGTACCAGGGGCCCGTGGCCCATCCTCCGTCTGCGCCGGCGATGGTCGCGTGCACGAAGGAGACCTTGGAACAGGAGGAGATGAGGAGGCCGGGGATGGCGTCTGCGCCGTAGCCCCACTCGCCGTCGGCCCAGCCGGGCTTGCCGAAGGTGGCGCAGTCCTCGAAGCGCACGCTGCCCTGGCAGTCGCTGAGCTTGAACGAGCCCTCGATCCCCCGGATGGTGACCGCCCTGGTCGAGTTCAGGTTCTTGATCTCGTTGTACACCCAGGGGAGCAGGATGTCCTGGTGGTACGTCTCGACGTAAGCGTTCTTCTCGGCGACGAGGGTCAGGGACTTGTCGTTGATCGTGAACGGCCCGTAGAGGTAGTTCGGCGGCAGGTGCTTGATCAGGATCGTGTCGCCGTCCTGCGCCGCGTTCACCGCGGGCTGGATCTGGGTGTAGTCGCCTCCGCCCTGAACGTCTACGACGATCACGGCGGCGGAGGCGGTTCCGGCCAGGAAGAATGCGAGCGCGAGCGGGAGGGTCTTCATGGCTTCTGTTCCTTCTTGGACCTTCCGTCCCAGGGACGGTCACTACCCCCGGTCCGGCGGGCGCCGCCCGCCGCGACCGCTGGTCAGGATTCTAGCAACGCCGGACTCACCGCGCTACGGCATGATCTCCACTGGGTGGGCGTTCGTGGCGTAGTCGAGCGGCCAGTCCAGGACAGCCGCGAAGTGCATCTGCACGCCGACCGCCGCGGGGCTGATCGGCCCGAGCGAGTCGAGCGTGGCCGTGGCGCGCCCCTGGGCGTCCAGCAGGCCGAAGAAGCTGGCGAACACCGGCGTGTTGGCGAAGATCAGCGTCAGGTTCATGAACGCGTCGTAGTTGAGCGGCAGGACCGTGGAGCCGAGCGGCGTGCCGGGCGAGGTGCCGCTCATGGATCCGAGGAGGTAGTACGGCCTGCCGGCATTCGCGCTGCCGGCGTCCAGCTCGAAGGCGACCTGGCCGCCGCCGGCTGCGGGCAGCACGGGCAGCGCGGCGTGCAGCGGCAGCCGTGCTCCCGAGAACACGAACGCCGAGCCGGTGCTGATGGCGCCGCCCGCCGTGGAACCCGGCGCGCCCGCGACGAAGTCCGGGCGGCCGTCGCCGTTGGCGTCGCCGGCCGCGGCAAGCGCCGAGCCGAGCAGATCGACCGCGGTCATGCCCTCGCACTGGTAGAGCGGCGCGTACGTCGCTCCGGAGAACACGTGGACCATGCCGGCGTTCAGGCGGCCGCCCGGAGCGGCGCGCGGCTCGCCCACGGCGAAGTCCTTCATGCCGTCGCCGTCGACGTCGCCTGGGCAGCCGACCGAGGCGCCGAACTCGGCATAGGCTGCGTTGCCGAGGAGCGTGGCCAGGACCGCGCCGCTCGCGCCGGAGAGGATGTAGGCGGCCCCGGCATCCGTGGCAGACCCGTTGTCCACCCCCGGCGCGCCCGTCAGGATGTCGTCCTTCCCGTCGCCGTTGACGTCGCCGATGCTGGCGAGCGCCTCGCCCATCCGGCCCCCGGTCAGCGTTCCCGAGGCCTTCCAGATCAGCGCGTGGGTCTTGCCGGAGTAGTTGTAGACGTGGCCGCCCACGTCGCGAGGCGCCGCGGTCATGTAGTCCGCGGTGCCGTCGCCATTGAGGTCGCCGGTCTTGGCCACGACCGACCCGTAGTAGCCGTACTGGTACTCGCCGTAGGTCTGCTTGAGCAGCGCGCAGTTCGCGCCCGAGTAGACGCGCACGTATCCCGTCATCGTGTTGTAGTGGGTCGCGCCGACGATGAAATCGCGCACGCCGTCGCCGTTCACGTCATCGAGCCCCGAGACCGAGGCTCCGAAGTGGTTGCCTCAGGACCCGCCCGGGGCGTAGAGCACCCCGCCGGTCAGGCCCGAGAAGACGTAGGCCATGCCGCAGTCGGTTCCGCCGGTGTCGTAGAGCGGCGCGCCCACGAGCAGCTCGGAACGGCCGTCGCCGTTGAGATCGCCCACGCAGGCCACGGCCGCGCCGAAGCGCGCGTAGGGCTGGGCGTACGACAGCTGGTGGATGAGCACTCCCGAGGCGCCGGAGTAGACCCGCGCCACCCCGTCGTTGATTCCCGTGACGTCGCGGTAGGGCACGCCCACGATCACGTCGGCGACGCCGTCTCCATCCACGTCGAAGCCGCCGCCTACCGCCGCGCCGGCCTGGTCGTTCAGCATGTCGCCGTCGAAGCGCGCCGCGAGAGTCTGCGCGTGCGCCGGGAGCGCGTACAGCGCCGCGAGCGCGGCGAAGGCCGCCAGTCTTCCCACGGCGGCAAGAGGAGTATTGCAGCGCATTTCCGTGCTCCTTGCTCCGCTCCCGGCAGCTTTGCCTTCCGGTCGCGGCTCCGTCTCCATCAGACCTGAGGACGCGCTAGAGGATACCGCGAGGTTGCGGCCCGCGTCAAACGCTCGCCGGCGTCACGAGGCGGTCCGGCCCTCTCCGGAGCGGAGATACGGCGCGCCTTCTCTCCTGGTAGCGTAACCGGCCGCGGAGGAGCCGATGCCGTTTGCCAGCATCCTGTTCGATGTCGATGAGCGCGGGATCGCCCGTATCGTCCTGAACCGGCCCGAGCGCCGCAACGCCATGACGCCCGAGATGGGCGCCGAGGTGCGCCAGGCGGTGGAGCGCGTCAACACCGACGACGCCGCGCGCGTGGCCGTCATCAGCGGCGCGGGCGGGGCGTTCTGCTCCGGCGCGGACCTCGAGAGCCTGGCGCGCGAGGCCGGCCTCAGGAAGGACGGCGCCGGCCTGGGCGGAGAGGGCAGCTTCTACCGCTCGTTCCTGTCGATCGCGTCGCTGCGCGTGCCATCCATCGCCGCGATCAACGGCCACGCCGTTGGCGCCGGGCTGTGCTTCGCGCTCGGTGCCGACCTGCGCGTCATGCATGAACGCGCCAAGGCGGGCATGACGTTCGTGCGACTCGGCATCCACCCGGGAATGGGAGGGACGTGGAACCTGCCGCGCCTGGTCGGGCCCGCGGCCGCCGCCGACTTGCTCTACAGCGGGCGGCTGCTCGGTGCGGCCGAGGCGCTCTCCATCGGACTGGTGAACCGCGTGGCGGGCGATGACTTCGACGAGGTCGTGGGGGAGCTGGCCGCGCAGATCGCCGCCTGCGCCCCCCTGGCCGTGCGCGCTCTGAAGGAGTCGCTGCGGGACGGCGCGCTGCGCTCGCTCGAGGAGGCGCTCGACGTGGAGGCGCGGGCGCAGGCCATGACCTTCCGCACGGCGGACGCCGCCGAGGGGCTCGCGGCCCTGCTGGAGAAGCGGCCGCCGCGCTTCCAGGGGCGGTGAACGTCGCGGCTGTTTGGTTGGGAGCCGGAGGGGACGGGAGGGAAGGGGGGGTGAGGAGGAGCGTCGCAGCCGTTTCCCTGGCCTCCGGGGACGGATGCGCGCCTTCCGGTGCATGGTGTGCGCGACGAACGATGAGCGACTTGCGCGCGGCGGAGGCGATGCGGGCGGATCTGCGCGGCGAAGGCACGGGCGGCGTGAAGGGCGACGCCGGCGCGGCCGTCCCCTTCACCAGGGAAACGCCGCTCCGCAGCGCCCCGCCTCGATGGCTGCAGTCAAGGCGGGCCTGCTCTGGACAACATACTGAATGAAGGCGGTCGCGGGCCGGAGCCCGCTCCCGCCCCGGAATGAATGCACCGCGCGAAGACGCGCGGCGCGAGGAGCGTCGCAGCCGCTCCCGGAGCATGCCGTGCGCGACGAACGCGGGGCGGTTTGCTTCTGGCGGAGGCGATGCGGCCGCCGGGCGCGGATGAGCGACGGCAGGAGCCTGCTCCCGCCCTTCGCCCCGGGCCGTGCGCGGTGTAGCCTCGTTCCCATGTGGACCGCCGGCATCCTGCTCTCGTTCCTGCTCGCGCCGCAGCAGCCTGCCGCGGACGCTTCCTGGCTGAGCGCCTCCGCCCGCGGCGGCCAGCACGTGCTGCTCGCCGCCAGGATCGACTTCCCGAAGTCGCTGGCGTTCACGCCCGGCCTGAAGGCCAGGCAGGTCTGCGTCGTGCTGCGCAACGACGGCGAGGATTCCGCGGTCGCGCTGCGCGCCATCGCCTGGGCCGGCCTGCCGGGCGAGGTGAACTGGCACGTGCGCATCGGCGGCGCGACGCGCGAGGACAAGGGCCGCACCGTGGTCTACGATCCCATGGTCCAGTCGCTGACCGACCTGGCGTTCGAGCGCGGCCTCCTCCTGCCCGGCGAGGAACTGCGCGTCCCGCTGCCGCTCAACGTGCAGCCGCGTCCCGCGCACGAACTCCGCGTGTCTTACGCGGTGGTCGGCGACGAGATCCGCCTGTGGCGGGACATGGTCCTGCTGCCAGTGGGGGAGGACCCGCTGTTGCAGGTGTTCGCGCCGGCTAGCGCGGAGAGCCTCGCGCGGCGCATGGGCGAGGGCGGCGGCCTGGCGCTGGTGCGCTCGACCATGAAGGAAGGCTGGCTCGTGCTCGAGGGGGAGGTCGGCTTCACCGTGGCGCTGCCGCGCGCGCCCGCGGGAGAGGCCGAGGAAACCGGAGGCTTGAGCGCGGACGACGCCTGGCGGCGCGCCGGCCTCGCGCCTGGCGAGGACGCGCTCATCTACTACGAGCCGCTGCTGCGGGCGTGGTTTCTGATTCGCTGCGCGAACGGACGCGCGGTCGCTTTGGCGAAGAAGGAGGGGGAATGGGAACCGGTGTCCTTGAACGGGCGCTGGGACGCGGCCGCGCCGGCCGGCTTCAACAGCGCGGGCGATGGCGGGACCAACGCCCTGCTCGACGCGGAGGCGTTCGGCGACCTCGCCGAGGTCAATCTCCCGAGCACGGGCTTGTACTACGACCCCGGGGCCACGCGCCTCGAGCCGGACGCGCTGTGGGAGGTGCTGCGTCGCGCCTCGGAGCGTGCGCTCGACGTGCGCCTCGTCGCGATCGACGCGAACGGTTTCGGCGTCGAGCGCTTGCTTGCTATCGGGGTGGATGTGGACGCGCGCGGAAGGCGGCGGGCGGAGAAGTAGCGCGCCACGCGCCTCAGGAGCGCGCCGCGCGCGCGATGAACCAGTGGAGCGCGCCCGCTGCCGCGATCGCCGCGGCGGCCGCGAGGACGAACGAGGAAGTGGTCTCGTAGGCGACGGCCAAGACGAAGAGGGCCGCGAGGCCGGCGGTGCGCAGGCCCTCGGCGCGCGCAAACAGCGATCGCTCCCGAGCGGAGCCGGCCTGCGTGTCGGCGGTCCCGCGCGCGAGCTGGTCGAGAAGAACGGAGCAGTCTTCACGCGGCGCTCTCATGGAACGTGATCCTCGCGGCAAGCGAACGGTGCGTTCGCCATGGGACGGACGGAAACCGGCCTTCTTCCCAGGAAAACGCGCGGGCCGCGTGTGATTTGCGCCTGGTCTTTCCCGTGAAGGAGATCATCCTCGCGACGATGACCGTCCACTACCCGGCCGGAATGGAGCCCTTCCGAGCCGTCGCACACCTCCGTGCCAGGTGGGGCGATGTCGTGGAAATCGACATCAAGCCCGGGGCGAGGGCAAAGGACGGCAAGGCGGTCCCGCCAGCTCCGCTGTCGCGCACCAAGCAGCTCTACTGCGCTTCGGGCCCCCACGAGGCTCTCGTCCACCCCGACCCGCTCTTCGTCAGCGAGCCGCTCGTGTGGTACGCGGGAGGCCGCGCCGACATCACGGCGGACAATCCGGCCGTCACGCTTGTCCTGATGGAGGGATCCGCGATCCGGGGGACGGGGCCCCGCCCCGGCGGCCTCGGGTTCGGCATCAGCGGCTGGAGCGACGCGCGGGGCCGCCTGCTGGACCTCTATCTGGTCAGGGCGGATGCCGCGGGGACCTTCGTGGTTCCGGGCGTGCCTCCCGGTAGGACGCTCCTGTCGAACCTGTACTTTCCCATCCGGTCGGGCGCAGGGCGAAGTCGTCTCGGTGGCGCTCTCCCGCTGACGCGTCACGGCGGCGGCCAAGGTCCATGTTGTTGCAGCGCCGGCGAGGGAGTCGACGGCCGGCTGCGTGGCCGAGGGAGCCCATGAGCCGCGGTAGGATTGCGGCGCCGGTGCGGTCCGCGGCGGCGGCCGGCCGCTCGGACCGCGCTGCGAGAGGCGCGGTGACGACATGAGATGGTCCGGCGTGGTCCTTGGCGTGACGCTCCTCGTCTGCCTGTGGGCGGCGTGGGAGCTGCTCCGGGATCGCGGCTCCGGCAGCGACGTTCCGGAGCGGCTCGAGCCGGCGCCGGAACCGGTGAAGGCCGCGCCGGCCGCGGACGCCGCATCCGCGGGCGACCGCTTTGCGCCCGAGGCGGCCCCGCGCGCGCGGTCGCCGCGGCCGCGGCCTCGCGCGCCAGCCGCCGCTCCATCCGAGATCGTGACCGCGGAGACGCCGCGGAGGCCCGATGCGGACTCCTTCATGGACGTGCTCAGCCCGGCGGTGCGCCAGCTCGTCGAGCAGGCGGAGGAGGAGGAACGCGTGCGGCGCTTCATCGAGCTTCTCGATTACATGCCCGAGCGCGAGGCGCTCGATCGGATCGCCGTAGTGCTCATCGAGTCGAGGCAGCGGCACGTCGCCCGCATGGAGGCGTTCGCCCGTGAGTCGTGGAAGCGCGATGACGAGGCGGCGCGCCAGGAGCGCGGCGCGCGCCGGAGGAAGTTGGATGAGGAGTGCCGCAGCGAGCAGCGCGAAGCGTTGCGTCCCTTCATCCGACCGGATGTCTTCGAGGAGGTCATGCAGCAGTGGAGCGAGGCCTCGCTCGAAGACGACGGCGGTTGATGGGCGAGCGCGTACTGCCGCTTCCCTGTAACCCCGTTCCCTGCGCTTCGTCCCTCGTGCCGGCGGCGAGACCCTGCCGCCCGGAGCGGCTCACACTTGGGAAGACGCCGGGGCAAGCCCCATGACCGCCTGCTGCGCGCGGTGCTGCGCAGTCCCGCTGATGCGCGCGCGGTGCTCAGGGAGTTCTTGCCCGCGAAAGTCCGCGACCTGTGCAGCTTCGATTCCCTGCGACGCGAGCCCGGCAGCTTCGTGGACGAGAGGCTGCGGGCGCGCTTCTCGGATGCCCTGTTCAGCGTGCGCGCGCGCGACGAGGATCTTCTCGTCTACGTGCTGCTGGAGCACGTGCGCGTGGCGCCACGGCGGCTGCCCTTCTTCGTGCTGCGCTACGTGACGCGGATCCTGGAGCAGCACGCCGAGGAGCATCCGCACGACGACGCGCTGCCGCGCGTGGTGGGGCTCGTGGTCCATCAGGGGGACGCTCCATACCGCGGGGCACTCCGCATGGCCGACCTCTATCCCTCGGGTGCGGGCAGCTCCCTCGCGCGTTTCACGCCGGAGTTCGACTTCGTCCTCGTCGATCTAGCCCTGATTCCGGATGAGGCGTTGCTCGGCTTGCACGTCCTGGGGGCGGCCTTCGCCGCGGCGGCGCTGCTTCTGATGAAGCACGTGGGAGATCCGGAGCTCTCGCGGCGCCTGGAGGCTTGGATGGGCGTGCTGCGCGCGGCGGCCGGAGGCTCGCGGCGCGCGGCGCTGATGCGTCTGCTATCCTATGTGGTCGCCGCGGCCCAAGACGAAGCCGCGCCGCGGGCGCTGTTGGTTGCCGCGCCGGAGGCCGAGGAGGTGTACATGACCCTTGCGAAACGCTGGCTGCAAGAAGGCCGCACCGAAGGCCGTGCCGAGGGCCGCACCGAAGGCCGTGCCGAGGGCCGCACCGAGGGCCGCACCGAGGGGGAGCGTCTGGCCCAGCGCCGCGCGCTCGCACGCCTGCTCGAGTCGCGGTTCGGTCCGCTGGACGCCGCGGTTCGCGCCCAACTGGACGCGGCCGAGACCAGGACGCTTGAGGCGTGGTTCGACCGGGCCCTGGCCGCGAGATCCCTCGAGGAGATCCTCGCTTCCCCGTGAGGCGCTCAGCCCTCCTTGCGCAGGGCCGCGAGCCCGCGCAGGTCGCGCCAGGAGCGCTCGATCGACGCGCGCACGTCCTCGGCGCGGACCTTGCTTTTCTGGAAGCGGCCCTGCTTGGCGAAGTACTGCTCCAGCGCCTCGAGCGACATCTCCGGCTCGACGTTGATCACCATCCTGTGGCCGCCGAACACCTCGTACACCGGATAGAGCCCTGACCTCACCGCGAGGCGGACCAGCTCGATGCCCTCGGCCGCCTCCGCCTTCCACCCCGTGGGGCAGGGGGAGAGCACGTGCAGGAAGCGGAAGCCCGTGCTTCCCAGGGCGTAGTGCATCTTCCTGAGCGCGTCCTCGGGGTGCGCGAGCGAGACCGAGGCCGCGTACGGCACTCGATGCGCGGCCATGATGCCCAGGATGTCCTTCTTCAGGATGTCCTTGCCGTAGGGCGTGGTGCTCGTTGAGGCGCCGAATGGGGTGGCCGACGAGCGCTGGCCGCCGGTGTTGCCGTAGATCTCGTTGTCATAGCACAGGTAGAGGATGTCCTCGTTGCGCTCGGCCGCCGCCGAGACCGTCGCCATGCCGATGTCATAGGTGCCGCCGTCGCCGGCGAACGCGATGACGCGCGTCTTCTCGCCGTTCATGTGCGCCACCTGCGCCAGGCCGCTGGCGACCGCCGCGGCCGACCCGAACGTGGAGGCCACGACCGGCGCGCCATAGGCGGAAAAGGGGTACTGCCCGGGCGCGACGATGGCGCAGCACGCGGGGATAACGAGCTGGACCGGGTGCTGCCGCGCCGCGGCGTGCGTGAGCATGCGCAGGGTGATCGACATGCCGCAGCCGCCGCAGTTGGTGTTCCCTGGACGCAGGATCTGCTCGGGACGATCGCTCTCCGTCTTCATCGCGCCGCCGAGAAGGGGCTTGGCCATCACGCGACCTCCATGATCATGGGCTCCGCGGCCTCTTCCCGTCCCAGAATGTCGTCAATGACCCCGGTGATGTGGCGTGGGCGGATGTCCCCGCCGCCGAGGCCAAGCATGTAGTTCTGGACGACCGCGTCCCGCGGCGTGACGCCGCGCGTCTCCGACCAGAGCACGCCGCCGTGCCCGAGGCTGATGTCGCGGTCGAGGATCGCAACGCGCGCGCAGCGGGCCAGGGCCTCCTTCAGCTCGCGTTCCGGGAAGGGGCGATACATGCGCACGCGCAGGCCGCCGGCCTTGACGCCGCGCGCGCGCGCGGCGTCTACGGCCGTCCGCACCGTGGCGGCGGTGGTGCCCATGGAGACGAGCGCGACTTCCGCGTCCTCCATGCGATAGGGCACGATGCGGTCGGCGGGGCGGCGGCCGAAGACGCGCTGGAACTCATCCTGGCACTCGCTGTAGACCTGCACCGCGCGCGCGATCGCCTCGGCGTGCTGCCGGCGGTGCACTTCCGTCCCGTGGGGGAAGTCGAGCCCGCCGATCGTCACCGGCCGCTCCAGCACGCGATGCGGGAGATCGAGGACGGGCAGGAAGCGATCGACCAGCTCCTGGGCGGGCACGTCGATCTGCATCATCGTGTGCGAGAGCACGAAGGCGTCCTGGCAAACCAGGACCGGCAGCAGCACGCGCCTGTCCTCGCCGAGTCGGTAGCCGATGAGCACGCTGTCGAAGACCTCCTGGTTGTCCTCGCAGTAGAGCTGGATCCAGCCCGTGTCGCGCAGGAGCAGCGTGTCGCCGTGATCGACCCAGATGTTCCAGGGCGGGCCGAGGGTGCGGTTCACCGCCATCATCACGATCGGCAGGCGATAGAAGGCCGCGGCGTAGACGTTTTCGGTCATGTAGGCCAGACCGTTCGACGACGAGGCGGTGAAGGTGCGCGCGCCGCCCACGGCCAGGCCGATGCACACGCCCATGGCGCTGTGCTCGCTCTCCACGCGCGTGACCTCGCCCTTCTCGAACTCCTGGCGGCAGAGCAGTTCAATGCACTCGCTCTGCGGCGTGATCGGGTAGACCCCGCCGCCGAAGCCGCGTCCGGTGCGGTTGGCGCGGCCGGCGAGCGTGGCCGCCATGGCCGCGGCGTGGTTCGCGCTGAGCAGCTCGATCGTCATAGCTCTCTCATCTCCATGGCGCCGCGCGGGCACTCCTCGACGCAGAGCCCGCATCCCTTGCAGTAGCTGAAGTTGGCGGCGTAGCCCTTCGGCGTGCGGCGGATGATGCCCTCCGGGCAGTACACCAGGCAGGTGTCGCACTTCGAGCAGTGCCCGCAGGAAAAGCAGCGTTTCGCCTCGCCGGCGTCGGCGAGCCCCTTGTTGACCTCGACCAGGCTCGAGACGCGGCTCGCCGTGGGCTCCACCGCTTCTTCCGCGGACGGGATGCGCTCGAAGCACTCGAGGCGGATCTCGGAGACGTTGAGAGCGGCGTTTTTGTCCGGACGCGCGAAGACCTCGGCGCGCGCGCCGAGGGACTGCAGCGCCAGTCCGGCGCTGCGCCGGCCGCTGCCAATCGCGGCCGAGACCGTGCCCTCGCCGGTGGCCAGGTCGCCGGCAACGAAGACGCGGCCCGGTTGGCCGTCCACCAGCACGCGCTCGCCGTCCAGCCGCCAGTGGTCCGGCAGGAACGACGCGTCTCCGGACTGCCCGAGCGCGAGGATCACCTGGTCGCAATCGATGCGCGCGCGCCTCTCGGTGAGGACCGGCTGGCGCCGGCCGCTCGTGTCGAGCGCGCCCATCTCCACCTCGGCGAACTCGATGCCGTCCACGCGCTTCTTGCCGTGGAAGGCGACCGGCTGGATCTGGAAGCGGAACTCCACGCCCTCCTCGCGCGCATCATCGATCTCCTGCCGCGAGGCCGGTATCTCCTGCTCCGTGCGCCGGTAGGCCACTGTCACGCGCTCCGCTCCGGCGCGCAGCGCGTTGCGGGCGCAGTCCATGGCGGTGAAGCCGCCGCCCAGCACGATGACGACGTGGCCGGACAGGCGGACCCTCTCGCCGGAGTTGATGCGCTTCAGGAAGTCGACGCCCTGATGCACGCCTTCGAGGGCGGCTCCCTCCACCTTCAACCCGAACACGGCGCGATGTCCGGCGGCCAGGATGAGGGCGTCGAACTCGCTGGCGAGCGCGGCCAGGCGGTCCTTGCTGAAGAACTCCCCGGTGCGCGCCTCGACTCCCAGGGCGAGGATGCGGCTGATCTCGCGGTCGAGGACCTCGGGCGGCAGGCGGTAGGCGGGGATGCCCGTGCGCAGGATGCCGCCGAGCTGCTTCTCGCCCTCGAAGAGCGTCGCCCTGTGCCCTTGAAGGGCGAGCGTGTAGGCGGCGCTCAGTCCGGCCGGACCGCTGCCGATCACGGCCACGCGGAACGGCTTCTCGCAGGCCGCTGGCTTCACCTCGGCCTTGCCGTGATCGGCGATCCAGCGCTCGAGCAGGCGGATGCGCACCGTGCCGTCGTACTCGCCGCGGTTGCACCCCTGCTCGCACGGCGCCGGACAGACGCGCCCGCAGACGCCCGGCAGCGGCGTGGTCTGGGCCAGCAGCCGGGCCGCGGCGTCCGCGCCGTCGCGCTCGAGCGCCTGAATGAAACCGACGACGTCGTTGCCCGCCGGACACCACGCGTTGCACGGGGCGAGCTTTTCGACGTAGATGGGCCGCTGCGCGCTCCACGAACCGGTCTTCAGGCCCGAGGGAGGGCTCTCTCGGTGATCGGGGAGCGGTTCGACCTCGACCGCCGCCGCAGGCGCGGGCGCTGGCTTGGCCGCGCTGCCGGCTTCCTTCAGCGGGGCGCGCTGCGAGACCGCCTCATACGCCTCCCGCGCGGCCGGGAAGTTGTTGCTCAGGCCGAGGGCGGCGTAGGTCTCCTCGAGGAGATCGAGCGAGACGCCCATCAAGCGGGCGTAGGCACCGGCGATGCTGGTGTTGACGATGACGACCGAACGGCTGCCGATCTTGTGGCGCCTGGAGATCTCGGTCGCGTCCACGGTGGCGAGGCGGTACTCGTCGAACTGGCCGGCGAAGGCCTCGACCGGCTTGGGAGAGTTGAGCAGCAAGAGCCCGCCCGGGCGCAGCCCGGACACGATGTCCCCGGCGAGCAGCGACGGATCGAGGACGACCAGCTCGTCCGGGTTGTAGACCTTGTTCCGGTTCGTGATGGGGCTGTCGCTGACCCGCGTGTAGGCCCGCACCGGCGCTCCCGCGCGCTCGCCGGCGTAGTCGCCGAACGTCTGCACGCTCTTGCCGAGTCTGGCGTAGACGGAAGCCAGGATCTTGGCGCAGGTGACTCCGCCCTGGCCGCCACGACCGTGGATGCGAAGCTCCATGGTCCTGTCGGCTTCAGGTTCTCTGCTGTCAGGGGGCATGCAGCATCTCCGGATGGTCTGGCGATGTGGCGTGAAGAGGTGAATCGCCGATTCTACACGCAGCGTCCGCGGGCGCGACCGAAACTCACCGATCATCCGCGCCGAATCGGCGTGCTGGCGCCATCGCGGAACACCCGGAACATCCGCCCGCTTCACGAGTTGGCAACAGGCGCGCTGGAGGCCTCCCGGCGCTGCCGCAGCGGCCGCTGCTCTGGAGCAGCTTGCCGTCCCATCCGGCGTTCTTTACATGTTCCTCGCATGCGTCTCCTCAAGTTCGGCAAGAAGTGGGTCCTGTTCTGCGCGGACAACGGCGTCGGAGTGGTCATGTACCGCCCGCTCGCCCAGAAGCTCGCCCTCGATCCGAGGGTGCGCCAGCTCCACGCCATGCACCTGAAGCGGGTCCGGCTCGTGGACACGTACGAGCGCGAGCACCCCAAGCAGTTCTTCGCCAAGTACGGGATCCAGAAGGGCATCACGAACTACAAGCTGGCGCGCTTCCTGCCGGTGGACCTCTTCGTCACGCCGAACTTCAGCGAGAAGCTGCACTGCGAACGCGCGCGGCGCAAAGTGCAGATCTTCCACGGCGTGTCGTTCAAGAACTACTGCATCAAGGACAAGGTGCTGCGCTACGACCGGCTGTTCCTGCCTGGCCCGTATCACCGGCGGCGCTTCATCGAGGCCGGGCTGTTCAAGGAGGACGACGAGCGCCTGCTCCTGGTCGGCCTGCCCAAGCTCGACCGGCTCGTGGACGGCAGCCTCGACCGGCGTGCGATCCTTGAGGAACTGCGTCTCGATCCCGCGCGGCGCACGGTGCTCTACGCGCCGACCGGGGACCGCGGGAACTCCCTGTTCCGCCAGGGAGAGGAGATCCTCGCCGCGCTCCTCGAGCTTCCCGTGAACCTGATCGTGAAGCCGCACGATCACGCCGACCGGGACGAGTGCTGCAGCATCGACTGGCCGGCGCGCCTGCGCGCCACGCGCAGGGAAGGCTTCGCCGCGGTCTTCCACTCCGACGTGGTGCCTCTGCTCTACGCCGCCGACCTGCTGATCACCGACGCCTCGTCGGTGGCGTTCGAGTACACGCTCCTCGATCGGCCGGTGGTCTTCATCGACGTGCCCGAGATCATCGAGGGCACGGAAGCGCCGATGATGGACCTCTCCACCTGGGGCCGGAAGGGCGGCGACATCGTGCGCCGGCCCTCCGAGCTGGAGGAGGTCGTGCCGCGCCTGCTGGAGAACCCGGGCGAGAAGAGCGCGATCCGCCGCGCCATTGCCGCGGATCTCTTCTTCGAGCCCGGGAAGGCCGCGCAGAACGCTGTTTCCGCCCTCTACCGCGAGCTGGAGCTGGAGCCGCCGCCGGCGTAGCGGCGGCGGCGCGCCTCAGCGCCCGCCCAGGCGCTCGACGCGCTTCAGCACGCCGAGGAGCATGGCGTTGTCCGACGCGTCGATGCCGGCGCGGTCGAGGATGCGGCCGGCGCGGCCGACGATGCGCTCGAGCAGGCCCTGGTCGGCGTGTTCGTCGTAGCCGAGCGCCGCCAGGGCGGCGCGCATGCGGCCGCGCAGGTACTCGTGCTCCGCGGCGGTGAGCCGCGCCGGCTCGGGCTGCGTCTCGCCGGCGGCGGGCGCGGAGGTCCCGATCCAGGCCTGGCGCAGGGCGAAGGCGGCGAGCAGGACCGCCTGCGAGAGGTTGTAGACGCGCCGCGCCCCGGCCGCGGGGATGTTGACCAGGAGCGAGGCGGGGACGAGCTCCGCGCGCGTCAGCCCCCGGTCCTCGCGCCCGAAGAGGAGCGCCACGCGGCCGGACCTCTCGGCCTGGAGGATGCGGGGAACCGCCTGGCCGAGCGTGAGCACGGCGCGTGCGTCGCGGCGCGGGCGCGCCGAGAAGGCGGCCACCAGGCGCGCGTCGGCCACGGCCTCATGCACGCTCGCGCAGTGCCGCGCGGCGGCGAGCACGTCGAGGGACTTCCAGGCGAGCGCCCGCGCGTCCCCGCCGATCGCGGCGGGGCGCACCAGGCGCAGGCTGCGGAAGCCGTTGTTCTTGAGCGCCCGGCAGCAGGCGCCGATGTTCCCTTCGTGGCGCGGCTCCACGAGGACGAAGGTGATCCGGGGCGTGCGATTCATGATCGAGCTCGCGCGGCGCGCGGTGGCGCCGTGCCGTGCGTTCATTCTGGGGCGGGAGCGGGCTTTGGCAGCCCGTCGAAGAAGTCATCCTGCCTGCGGCGGCGCCTCTCGGCCGATCTCTGCGTCGCGAGATCCTCGGCGAATCCCCCGATTCGCCTCCGGTCTCGCTCCTTGATCTCGACCGAGATGCGCTCGCCTCGGCAACGGAGCACTCCTTCGACGAGCTGCTGGCCCGCGACCGCCGACCTACAGCTGGCGCGGACGCGTCGCGCCGCGCCAGCTGCCGCGGCTCGATCCGACGGGCGCAGCGCCCGCGGCTCAGCCGCGGCGCGGCATGGCGCCGGTCGCGCCGCTAGGTCTCTTCGCACCTACCGTACCTCACGCCACTGAATCGCCGGCATCGCCTCCGCCAGAAGCGAACTGCTTCACGTTCGTCGCGCACGGCGCGCACAGGGAGCCGCCGCCGCTCCCGGAGGGCGGGGAAACGGCCGCGATCGCTCGTCAGACTGTCTTCCCCTCCGGCTCCGGGAAACCGGCAGCCACGCCTGTCTCACCGCGCGTCCCCGCACGGTGCACTCATTCCGGGGCGGGAGCGGGCTCCGGCCCCCGAGCGCCGATGCGCTCGCCTCGGCAACGGAGCACTCCTTCGACGAGCTGCCGGCCCGCGAGCGCCGTCCGCAGGTGAGTTGAAACGGAGCGGCCCGCCTCGACCGCGAGCCTCGGGACGGCGCGTCGGCCGAGCGGCGCGGCCTTTCCCCGGTTCAGGGGCTGCCAGCGACGTCGTACCGCTCACGCCTGCCGCTTCTCACGCCACGGAACCGCCGGCATCGCCTTCGCCTTGTTGAGGCCCTGCGCGTTCGTCGCGCACGCGATGCACCGGGAGTCGCGATGCGGCCCCGGACCCCGGGGAAACGGCCGCGATCGCTTGCCACACCGAGCGTCCCCGCGCGGTGTGCTCATTCCGGGGCGGGAGCGGGCTCCGGCCCGCGAGCGCCTACCGCGAGTATGTTGAACCGGAGCAGCCCGCCTCGACCGCGGGCGTCGGGACGGCGCGTCATGTGAGCGGAGCAGCGTTTCCCCGGTTGAGGGGCCGCCAGCGACGACGTTCCACGCTCACCCGGCGTACCTTCACGACACGGGACCACCAGCATCGCCTTCACCTTGTTGAGGCCCTGGGCGTTCGTCGCGCACGCGATGCACCGGGAGTCGCGATGCGGCCCCGGACCCGGGGAAACGGCTGCGATCGCTCCCCAGACTTTCCTCCCCTCCCCTCCGGTTCACACTCATTCAGCCGCGACGCCGAGCGCGTGGTAAGCTCGCCTGCCTGCTCGTCCCCGCGCAGCCGGAGGCCCGCTGATGCGACCCGCCCGCGTCTCCTTGCTGGGCGCGCTGCTGCTCTGCGCGCTCTCCGTGCTCGTTTGCGCGTGCGGCTGCGGGCGCAAGACGCCGCGGCAGGCCGGACCGAGCGTGCGTCTGGTCGAGCTCGCGGACGCGGCCAGGGTCGAGGCCCGGATCGACTTCGCCGATCCCGCGGACGTGCTGCGCCAGGGAACGATCCGCGTCCTGGCCGAGCCGTTCGACGATCTCGAGCAATGCCGCGCCTGCTCCGGTCCGGCGCTCGCGCGCGTCCTGGGCGCGGCGCAGACGAGCGGCGGCGCCGCGCGCCTCGAGGGGCAGGGGCCGGCGCGCCACGCGCTCCTCGAAGGGCCCGCCGCGCTGTGGCGCGTGCTGTCCATGTCCGAGCGCGTTCCCCACCGCCTGCAGGCGCGGATCCAGGCTTCCGCGGGCGCTGACTTCCGCTTCTTCGCCTTGAACGTCAAGCAGGGCGCGGCGCTCACCGAGTTCAGCGACATGTCCTTCGCCAGGAAGCTGAAGAGAGCGCAGCACTACGAGGGGCACGAGCCGCGGCCTGCGGGCAAGCCTGGGGAGGACGGGTTCGTTTCGTACGCGCGCACCTTCCGGCCGAAGCCGGGCTGCGACCTCCTGGCGGGCGTTGTGGTGGCGCGGGGCACGGTGCGCCTCGACGACCTCGAGCTGCGTGCGCTCCGCCCGCTCTGCGCCAGGGTCCTCCAGGAGGAGGCCGCCTCCGCCTCGCCCTGGGTGCGCCGCGTGGAGGTCGCCGGCTCCCATCGGGAGTCGCTCGTGCTCGCGGCGCCGCGGTCGTTCCGCTTCTCCCTGACGCCGCCGCCGCGCGCGCGGCGCGTGGCGCTCGCGCTCGCGCGCCTCGACGAGACGGACGAGCCGTCCCTGGAGATGGGAGTGGCGGTGAGCGGCAAGGCGGGGCGCGCCGCGGCCGCGCTCCCGGTGAGGAGCGCCGGCGCGGACGGCCTGCCCTGCTGGTCCGACCTCGAGCTCGACGTGGCTCGGTTCGCGGGCGCGGAGGTCGACGTGGAGCTGTTCGCGACCGCCCAGGGGGAAGCGGACCGCGAGCTGGGCGTGGCTTTCGGCGCGCCGGTCATCGAGAGCGACGGCGGCGCCGAGGAGATCGACCAGCCGGACGTCGTCCTCATCTCGCTCGACACGGTGCGCGCCGACCGCCTGTCGCTCTACGGCTACGCCAAGCCCACCAGCCCGATCCTCGGCGAGCTGGCGCGCCGGGCCGTGGTGTTCGAGGCCGCGATCGCGCCCGCCTCGTGGACGCTGCCCGCGCACGTCACCATCTTCTCCGGCCAGCTTCCCGACCGGCACCAGGTCACGGACACGAACCGCTTCATCGACGCCACGACCTCGCCGCTCCTCGCCGCGGACTTCCTGGCCGCCGGCTACCACACGGCGGCGGTGACGAGCGGCGGCTACGTGAGCCCGGACTTCGGCTTCGCCGCCGGCTTCGAGGAGTACGGCACGGTCGAGCCGATCGGCGAGTCCTTGAGGCCCGAGCCGAACGCGGCCGCGGCCGCGGCCCGCTCGCGGGCGCGAATCGACGCGCTCCTCGGCGAGCCGCGCCTGCGCCCGCTCTTCCTGTTCGTGCACACGTACGCCGCGCACGAGTACCGCGCGCGCGCCGAGGACCTTGCGGCGATCGGCGGCGCGGCCGCGGGGGTCCTGCCGCTCGAGCCGCCGGTCGAGGTGAACGCCCTGCGCGAGCGCATGAAGGACGCGCGCGGTCCCGACGAGTACGCCACGGACCTGGCGCGCATGAGCGTCGCCTACGACGCGGCTCTGCGCCTGGTCGACGGCCTGGTCCTGCAGGTGCTGCGCTCCCTCGAGGCGAGCGGCCGCGCGCGGAACACCCTGGTCGTGGTTCTCTCCGATCACGGCGAGGAGCTGGGCGAGCACGGCTTCTTCGGCCACGGCCACGACGTGCACGAGGAGCTGATCCGCGTGCCGCTGCTCTTCCTCGTGCCCGGCGTCGCGCCGCGCCGGGTGGCGCAGGTGGTGACGCTTGCCGACGTCGCCCCCACGATCCGCGAGCTGGCCGGCCTGCGCAGCATGTCCGCCCTGGTCGACGGCGCGAGCCTCGTGCCGCTCCTGCGCGGCGAGAGCCTTGCGCCGCAGCCGGCCATCGCCTACGAGGGGCGCGAGGGCGCGCGCCGCGCGCTGCGCGGGGAACGCTGGAAGCTCGTGGTGCGCGAGGGAGCGGACGGCCGGTCCGCGGCGCAGCTCTTTGACTTGGCCGGCGCCGGCGGCGAGCAGGCGGACCTGGCCGCGAGCGAAGGCGCGCTCGCCGCGCGCCTGGAAGAGGCCCTCGCGCGGCGCGTCCAGGAGATGCGCGCCGCCGCCGCCGCCATCCGCGAGCACGCCCTGACCCCGGAGATGAAGAAGGAACTCGAGGAACTGGGCTACCTCCAGGGTCGCTGAGGCGCCGCTCCCTCACTCGACAAAGCGGGCGTCGACGATGTCCACGTGGACGCCGGCCGCGCCGTCTCCGGCGTCGAGGACCTCGATGACGAGGAGGCGGCCGCCCTGCACCGGCACGGTGATGGGCGCGGCGCGCTCTCCCGGCAGGAGGGTGTCCGTGACGAGCCGCTCCTCGCCGTCCACAACCACGCGCAGCGCGGCCGAGCCCGCCGCGCCCGCCTCGGCGTCGATGCCGACCCGGGCGAGGAAGCTCTCGAAGCGCCCGTCCAGTTCGTACTCCAGGGTGGTGCCTGAGGCGCAGCCGATGCCGAAGAGGAAGGCCTCGCCGCCCACGCGCAGGACGTTGCCGTCGAGCGAGCGGTGGAAGCGCGGCGCCTTACCCTCGTGCCTGAGCGCGCTGGGAGCGAGCGAATGGAGCGGCGTGCCCGGCTTCTCCACGTAGCGCAGGAACGAGACGCGGGCCAGGGCCAGCACGCCTCCCTCCGGGACGATCGACAGGCCGATGCGGTGGCGCCCGGCGATCTGCTCAGGCAGGAGCCACCAAACGTCCTCCTGCCAGCAATCCAGCTTCTCGCCGCGCGGCGCAAGCGGCGGCCCGATTGGCGTGTTGTCGATCAGGAGGGTGTAGCTCTCCGGCGCGGGCGCGGGCGCGCGCCGCACCACGATCGCCACCTTGTCCTCGAAGCGCGGGGGCACGTCGATGGCGAAGGGCAGCCGGTCGCCCAGGTTCACGACCTCCTCGCGCACCAGCTCGCCGCTGGAGGCGCGCAGCGCGCGGATGCTGCGCTCGCTCTGCGGCACGAACGCGGACCAGCGCTGCATGAGATAGGGATCGGCGGGCGCCAGGTCCGCCTCCCTGAAGCGCTCGAGCTTGAGCTCCTTGAGCAGGCCAGCCGGCGCCTGCGCAGCCCGCACCGCGTGCTGCGCCGCTCCGGTCGCGCGCAGGACGTCGCCGCGCGTCTCATCGTCCGCCAGGATCTTCGCGACGCGCTCCAGCTCCGCGGCGGAGAGGTCCAGCGTCACCAGCGCCAGGCCGTTCTCGACGAGCACGCAGAAGCCGCGCGCGGCGAGGAAGTCGTCCGCCAGCACGCCCTGCAGCGGCGTGGCGAGGAAGCCGGCCTCCGGGCAGACGAGCCAGGTGTCCGCGCGCACGTCCTGGTGGGGGAAGTCGAGGAGCCACTCGACGTTCGCCGCGCGCTCGAGGAAGCGCTCCTCCGGGGCGTCGCGCGGGCTTCTCGCGGCGCGTGCCCGGCAGGGGACGATGCGCGGGGCGAGCAGCAGGTCGGCGGCGGGAGGGAGCAGCTCGAGCGGCGAGCGCTCGCGGTGGTTCAGGATCACGGCGCCGCCCGCGCGCAGGGCGCGCTGGAGCTGCTCGCCGAGGTCCGGAGCGTTCGTCTCCACGGAGCGTGCTTCCGCCGCGTGGCCCGGCCCCGGCGACTCGATGACGAGCAGCTCGAAGCGGCCAGCCGCGCGTGGCGCTTCCTCCTGCGCGGCGAGCACCAGGCGGAGAAGGGAGCGCGGGGCGAGCGGCAGCACCGCGCCGCGGCGGAACACGCCGATCTCCTGTCCCGAGACCTCGGCGACGCGATAGGCCGCGTCGTTCCGCAGACCGAGCTCGGAGAAGAGCGCGCCGCGCAGCTCGGGCTCGTGCGTCCAGTTGAAAAGCACGAGCTGTTCGGCCGCCGGTGCGAACCTGCGCCATACCGAGGGCAGCCCGTCGCCGGCGAACAGGTCGAGCGGCCGGCCGAAGCCGTTGATGGCCGGCGCGCCCGCGTCCACGACCGGCTGGAGGGCGGCCTCCAGCTCCTCGAGGCCGCCCTCCGGCAAGGCGCCCGCGGCCGGCTCGGCGCCGCTCCGTCCCTCCATCTCGTCGAAGAGCCACTCCAAGCCGACGAGGCCGTCCGCGGCGAAGAAGGCCGCGAGCGGCGGCGTCTCCAGCGTCTCGCCCGGCTCGAGCACGAGGCCCTCGAACTCGAGCCAGGCGGAAAGGCGCGCCAGGCCGCTCGGGCTCGGCTCGAGCGCCAGCCCGGGCTTCGCCCCGGGGAGCGGCGCGAGGAAGCCGGCGACGAGCGCCGCCCCGCGGTTGCCGCGTGCCGCGGCGATCCACGCGCCGCTCGCGCGGCGATCGCTGAGCGGCAGCACGCGGCAGCGCCCCGCGCTCCGCGCGTCGCGGCAGAGGACGCGCAGCGACCAGGCGGCCGCTTCCGGCCGCAGGAACACGCGGTCGAGCAGGTCGAGGCGCGCGAGCGCGACGCGCTCGCCGGAAGTGTTCCGGATGGTCGCGGCCAGCAGCAGGCCCGGCCACTCCTCGAAGTCGAGGCGCCGCACTTCGAGCGCGACCCGCTCCGCCGGTCCGTCCGCGAGCACCACGCCAGAGGCGATGTCGTGGAAGGCGAACGGCTCGAGCACGGGGTCCGCCTGCGTCTCGACCTGCGCGCGCAGGGCGGGAGCGAGGGCGGCGGAATGGATTCGATGGCGCCGCTCGCTCCGATGGTGTGGCCGAGCAAGGATTTGGTGCTATTCACAATCACATTGCTGCCAAACTTGGCAGCAATGATCCCTGCCTCGACCTCGTCATTCACCCGGGTCCCCGTGCCACGCGGCGGACCTGGTCGTGTTCCCCGAACTGACCATCACGGGCTATCCGCTCCTCGACCTCATCCACCAGCGGGCCCTGCTCGAGCGCCAGCGCCGCGCGCTCGACGAGGTCACGGCCCTCGCCGCGGGCATCACGGCCGTGGTCGGGTTCGTCGACTTCGATCCCGGGCGCGCGGGCAGCAACGGCTACCCGCTGCTCTACAACGCGGCGGCCGTGGCGCGCGACGGCCAGATCCTCGCCATCCACAGGAAGAACCTGCTCCCGGACTACGACGTGTTCTCGGAGGAGCGTTACTTCACGCCCGGCAGCGTGGCGACGGTGGCCGACGTCCCGGGCGCGCGCCTCGGCGTGCAGATCTGCGAGGACCTCTGGGACGCGAACTACGAGAACAAGGTGACCAGGGCCCAGGTCGCCGCGGGCGCAGAGCTGATCGTCAACCTGTCGGCGTCGCCGTTCCACGTCGGCAAGGGGCGCGAGCGCCGCGAGCTGCTACTGCGCCACGTCGCCGAGTGCCGCCGCCCGATGTTCTTCGTCAACCAGGTGGGTGGCGAGGACGGCTACGACGGCGAGCTGGTGTTCGACGGCGACAGCCTGGCCTACGACGCCTCCGGACGCCTGATCGGCCTGGGCCGCGCCTTCGCCGAGGACCTGGTGGTGGCCGACGTGGACGTGCGAAGCGGCGCCGGCGTCGAGATCGCCGACCGCGAGACCGACCCGGACGCCGAGGCGCTGGACGCGCTCGTCCTCGGCGTGCGCGAGTACGCGCGGCGCGCGGGCTTCAAGAAGGCCTTGCTCGGCCTCTCCGGCGGCGTGGACTCGGCGCTCGTCGCGGTCATCGCGGCGCGCGCGCTCGGCGCCGAGAACGTGCTCGGCGTCTCCATGCCGTCGCGCTACTCGAGCGACCACTCGCGCGAGGACGCGCGCCAGCTCGCCTTGAACCTGGGCATCGCCTTCCAGACGATCGGCATCGAGGCCGTGTTCCAGTCCTACCTCGACACCCTGGCGCCGGTCTTCGCCGGCGCGCCAGAAGACGTCACCGAGGAGAACCTGCAGGCGCGCGCGCGCGGCGCCATCCTCATGGCCATCTCCAACAAGACCGGCGCCCTCTTGCTCTCGACCGGCAACAAGACCGAGGTGGCGCTCGGCTACTGCACCCTCTACGGCGACATGAACGGCGGCTTGATGGTGATCGCCGACGTGTCGAAGACGCGCGTCTACTCCATCGCCCGCCACGTCAACCGCGCCGCCTCGCGGCCGCTCATTCCGCTCCGCACGCTGGAGAAGCCGCCGTCCGCCGAGTTGAAGGAGGGCCAGGTCGATCCCTTCGACTACGACGTGGTCAGCCCGCTCGCCGATCTCCTGGTGGAAGAGGAGCTGCCGGTGGAGGAGTGCGTGCAGCGCGGCTACGCGCGCGAGCTCGTCCTGCGCCTGGCGCGCCTGATCCGCCTGTCCGAGTACAAGCGCCGCCAGGCGGCGCCGGGCATCCGCATCACCCCCAAGGCCTTTGGCCTGGGCCGGCGCTTCCCGATCGCGTAGCCGGCGACTCACCGCTGCCAGGGCTTGCCCGTCACGTGCAGGTTCCGCCGGGGGATGGAGAAGATGAACGCGGTGACCGCGGTCGCCGAGATGCGCGAATCCGCGCCGTAGCCGGCGTTGTCGCGGTTCGGCTGGTAGTAGAAGCTGCCATCCGGACACTGGGCCAGGACGAACCACCACTTGTTGGCGTCCATGAGGCGCCGGAAGCTCGGTGCGTCCGCGTGCGCGGCGAGCGCCGCGTAGCCCATTCCCATGACCGGGGAGCCGTGAGTGTCGGGGAAGCTCCCGGGGTGCGCGCCGATCACCCGGGCGTGGGCGAGGGCGCGCTCCTGGTAGCGGGGTTCCTGATACGGGCTCAGCAGGTTGGCGATGCCGGCGGCGCCGGTGCGCCCCATGTCCGCCCAGTCATCCGCGCCGGCCGCCTGGTCCTCGTACCACACGTAGCCGTTCCGGCCCGAGGCGCGGGCCAGGAAGTCGTAGGCCGCGTCGTGGCGCGCGCGGTCCACTTCGATGCCAGAGCGGCTCATGAGGGCGAACGCCAGCGCGCCCTGGCCCGTGAGCATGCTGATCGGACCGTACCCCTCGAATCCGGGGTTGTGCCCCCAGCCGCCGTGGGAGTCGAGCGCGCCGCGGGGCAGGGCGTCGGGATGGGTCTCCTTCACCTTCTCGTTGACCTGGGCCAGGTCCACGTACTGGCTGGAGATCAGGAAGTCGTAGACCTCCTGCAGCTCCTGCTTCACCCACTTCTCGCCCGTCGCCAGGTAGTACTCGCTCATGACGATCGCCGCGGCCATGTAGCGCCAGTTGATCAGCCCCGAGTCGTCCTGGGCAGCGGTCGTGGCGGCGTGCATCTTCACGTTCTTCTTGACCGCGGCGAGGTGCTTCTGCTCGCCGCTCGCGAGCAGGGCCAGCGGCGCGAAGGTGTCGTGCGGCGGACTGCCCCACGAACCGTCGTCGCGCTGGTGCAGGACCAAGTAGTCGAGCAGCTCCGCCAGGATGATCTCGGTCTTCCTGCAGTCCCGCGGGAAGGTCTCCGCGTAGTTCCCGTAGCGGCGCGAGACCTCGAGCTCGACCTCCTCGACCTGGCCTTCGCGCAGCAGGGTGAGCGGGAGCCGTCCTTTGCCCGCCTCGCTCTGGCTCGCCTCGAGCGCCTCCGCGAACTCCAGGATCGGCCCGTCCGGGCCGAAGCAGTCCATGCCGTAGCCGTTCTTGTGGTCGGTCGCGAAGCGCTGCCCGCCCGCGCCCACGATGAGGTCGCCGGGCCGGACCTTGTGCGCCGCGGGTGAGCCCTCGAACACGTGCTTCACCAGCAGGTGCCGCGGAGCGTCCTCCAGGAGCTTCACTCGCAGGCCCGTGATTCCCAGGTTCAAGTACCAGCCGTCCACCACGGCGTCCGGCCCGCCGTCTGCCCGCTGGGTCCACGGCCCGCCGTCGGGCTGATAGTGCACCTGGGCATGGGCCAGGGAGCAGAGCGCGGCCGAGAGGATCGCGAAGACCAGCGGGAGCTTCTTCAGTCGCGTTGGCACGGCGATCGGCACGGTCCTAGCGCGTCAGGTGCTGCCACGCGGCTTCGGCCGACGAACTCACGTCTCTGAGCGCGGCGTCGAAGCCGGACGAGAGCTCCTCCCAGGCTTTGCCGGACCGCGACTTCAGCTCCTTCAGCCGCTCGTCCGCGCCGGCCAGCTTCTGGCGCAAGTCCTCGACCGCCTGGTCCAGCTCCTCCCTGGCCTGGCCCTGGGCCTCCGCGGCCCGCGACTTCAGCTCCTCGTAGCGTCCCCTGACCGACTCGAGCTGCGTCTCGGCGTTCTTGATGAACTCCTGCTGCGTCGCGGTCAGGTACTCGGAGGTGGCGTCGATCGCCTCGCCGATCTTCTCGCGGGCGTTTTGGGCCTTCTCGTCATCGCCGCAGGCGGGCAGCGCAGAAAGCGCGAGCGCGGCGGCGAGCAGCAAGTAGATTCTCATGGCGTTGACTCCTGATCGTACCGGTCGCGGGGCGCTCGAGCGCTCCGCCGGCCCATCAGCATAGCGCGGCCGGCCTCAGCGCGCCGCGCGCGCGGCCGCGAGGATCTCGTCCGGCGTGGCGCGCGCCCCCACGTTGTCGGTCGCGTGCTTCCACTTCACCGTGCCGTGCTCGTCCACCAGGAAGAGGGTGGCGTAGAAGACGTCCGAGAGGTCCGGCCCAGCCTTCCTGTGCCGCAGGCCGAGCGCGTCCATGAGCCTCCCGCGCTCGTCGCTGACCACGGGGAAGGTCAGGCCCAGGCGCTCGGCCTTCTTGCGCGCCGTGCTCGCGCCGTCGCTGCTCGCCGCCACGACGGAGATCCCCGCCGCGCGCAGGGCGTCTTGCTGCTCGTGGAGCCGGACCAGCTCCGCGACGCAAGAAGGTCACCAGAAGCCGCGGAACAGCACGATGAGCTGCAGTCCGCCCGGCGCCGCGGCGCCGGCGGCGACCAGCCCGCCGCTCGTGGCGTCGGCCAGCTCGAGACGCGGGAAGGCGCTTCCCACCCCCGGCCCCGCGGGCCGCCCCGCGCCGTAGTCATGTAGCACGGCGAGGGCGAAGACGAAGACGGCGGTGTACAGCAAGGGGACGAGCGCGGCGAGCCGCACCGCCAGGTGGCCGGAGTTCCTCAGGTGGAGAAGGGCCAGCACCGCGCAGAGCAGAAGCAGCGCGTAGATCGGAAGCGGGTGGCGGTCGAGCGCGCACCAGCGCAGCCCGACGTAGGCGTAGGTGGTGGCGGCGGCGACGAGGAGCGCGGCGATCAGGTACACGGTCAACCTCCCTGCTCGGCCTCGAGCAGGCCCGGCGGCAGGGCGACGCGTTGCGTGCCGCTGCCCTTGGCGCGGCGGGCGCGCACGGCCGCGACGGGAAAGGGCACGTCGCGCGGCAGCGCGCCGAGAAGGTCGGCCAGCTCGTCGAGCGACGCGGTCCGGTTCAGCCGCGCGCGCAGCGCCGCGGTGCCGGGGAAGCCCTTGGTGTACCAGGGGCCGTGGCGGCGCATGTGGCGCACGCCGATCTCCTCGCCGAAGAAGGCGCAGAGAGCGTGCGCGTGCAGGATGGCGACGTCCGCCACCTCGCCCAGGCAGGGCGGATCGGGCGGCTCCTGGCCGGAGAACGCGCGGGCCAGGTCGCGGAACAGCCAGGGCCGCCCCAGGCAGCCGCGGCCGATGATGACGCCGTCGCAGCCGCACTGGCGCATCATGCGCAACGCGTCGTGCGCCTCGAACACGTCGCCGTTGCCGAGCACCGGGATGGCGACCTTCGCCTTGAGGTCGGCGATCGCGTCCCAGTCGGCCGCGCCGTCGTAGAGCTGCGCCGCGGTCCGAGCGTGCAGTCCCACGGCGGCCGCCCCCTCCTCTTGGGCCACGCGGCCGGCGGAGAGGTAGGTGAGGTGCTCGTCGTCGATCCCCTTGCGGAACTTGACGGTGACCGGGACGCCGCGCGCGCCGGCCACCGCGGCGGCGACGAGGCTCGCCATGAGCCGCGGCCTGAGGGGGATCGCGGCGCCGCCGCCGTGCGCGGTCACCTTGCGCACCGGGCAGCCGAAGTTGAGGTCGATGTGCTCGATTCCGCCGTCCGCGACGAGCTGGCGCGCCGCCTCGCCCAGGCAGCGCGCGTCCGTGCCATAGAGCTGGATGGAGCGCGGCGCCTCGTCCGGCGCGAACGAAGCCAGGAGGTGCGTCTTCCAGTTGCCCTCGATGAAGCCGCGCGCGGTGATCATCTCGGAGACGAAGAGGCCGGGGCCGAAGCCGCGGCACAGGCGCCGAAAGGGCGAGTTCGTCACTCCGGCCATGGGTGCGAGCACCACCGGCGGGTAGACGGCGAGCGCGCCGAGGCAGAGCGGCGGGAACTCGCCTGGCGCCGCCAGCGGCACGGCGCGGTTCACGGCGCTCAGGTAGGCCCGGTCCACGTCACGCGCCGCGGTAGGTCACGAACGAGGTCGGCGTCTCATAGAGCACGATCTCATGCAGCTTCACGGGCAGGGCCCCGATGAGCTTCCGCCACAGCCAGACCACGATGTTCTCGGCCGAGGGGTTCTTCATGTGGTCGTTGAGGAAGGAGTGGTCGAGGAGCCCGACGGCCTTCTCCCAGACCAGCTTCTCGAGCACCGCGAAGTCGAGCGCCAGCCCATCTTCCTGCACGGGATGGTCGATGGTGACGATCACCTTGTAGGTGTGGCCGTGCAGCCGTTCGCAGTCGCCGTGGTACTCGGTGAGCTGATGGGCGGCGTGGAAGTTGAAGATCTTCGAAACCAACATGGCTCAGAACCTGCTCGCTGCGGCGGCTCGTCTAGCGGCGTCCGTTCCCGGAGAGGATGAGCGACATCACCTCGCTGCGCGCCGGGCCGCTCTTGTGGAACACGCCGCGCAGGGCCGAGGTCACCATCTTCGCCCCAGGCTTGCGCACCCCGCGCACGGTCATGCACGTGTGCACCGCCTCGATCACCACGGCGACCCCCTTGGGCGCGAGCTTCTCCATGAACACGTCGGCGATCTGGCTGGTGAGCCGCTCCTGGACCTGGGGCCGGCGGGCGTACCCTTCGACCACGCGCGCGATCTTCGACAGCCCGACCACGCGCCCCGCCGGGATGTACGCCACGTGCGCGTGACCGGTGAAGGGCATGAGGTGGTGCTCGCAGAACGAGTCGAAGGGGATGTCCTTCACCAGGACCAACTCGTGGTGGTCCTCGTCGAAGAAGCGGTCGAGGTACGAGGCCGGATCCTCGCCCAGGCCCGCGAACAGCTCGTCGTACATGCGGGCCACGCGCGCCGGCGTGTCCCGCAAGCCTTCGCGGTCCGGATTCTCGCCCACCGCGATCAGGATCTCCCTGACGGCGGAGCGGATGCGCTCCTGATCTGCCATGCCCGGAGTATAGCGCGCCGCGGGCCGCGCTCAGAGCGCTTCCTCATCGCAGAGCTGGCTCTCGATGAGGGACCTGAGGCGTTCGAGATCCGCGCGGCCGAG
Organism: Planctomycetota bacterium; assembly: GCA_016213895.1. Classification (GTDB taxonomy): domain Bacteria; phylum Planctomycetota; class B15-G4; order B15-G4; family JADJEK01; genus JACQZJ01. Next base: position 66,162 of record JACQZJ010000099.1, read on the forward strand.
GGACTCGCCGCCGACCAGCTGCAGGAGCAGCGGCTCGACCTTGCCGTCGAACAGGCGGTCGATGAGGTCGCCGACCATCGAGGTCGTGACCTCCTGGCGCGTGACCCGGGAGCGGAAGCAATGCGCGCGGCCCGAGCCGGCGCGCGACTCCACCACGCCCTTCTCCCGGAGGATGGCGAGCATGGTCTGGACCGTGTTGTAGGCGAGCGGCCGGCGCCGGCCGCGGTTCAGGCGATCGGCCACGCCGCGCACGGTGAGCGGCTCAGGCGCGGCGGCCCAGACCTCGCGCATGACCGCGAGTTCGAGGTTGGTCAGCAAGGTGCGCTTCCTGCGAACAGCCATACTCCTAATAGTTTAGGAGACCGCGCGCCGCGGACAAGCCCGCCGCGCGGCGAATCCGCGCCGTGATCGTCCGGCGCGGGCGTATCTTCTGTGCCATGCCAGGGAACGAACGCAAGAAGCCCCCGTTGGCCGTGAGGCTCGCGCTCGCGGCCGGCGCTCCGCTGCTCCTGCTCGCGCTCGCCGAGTTCGTGGTGGCATCGCTCGACGTCGCGCCCTTTCCCGAGGATCCGATCGTGGTGTGGAACGGCCCGCGCGACCGGGAGATGAACTCGCCGCGCGGGGAGTTCCGCCATCACCCGAACTGGCTGTGGGAGCCGCGCCCCGGGGTGATCGTCTTCGGCGCGCCGATCAACGAGGGCGGATACCGCGGCCCGTACTATCCGCCGCGCAAGGGCGCGCGCCTGCGCATCGCCACGCTCGGCGATTCCAGCACCTACGGCTTCAACGTGGCCGAGGACGTGTGCTGGTCGCGATGCCTGGAGGCGATCCTCCGCGCCTACGGCTGCGACGTCGAGGTCTTGAACTTCGGCGTCATCGGCTTCACGGCGGTGCAGGGCGAACGCCTCTATCTCGGCAGGGTCCGCGACTACCAGCCCGACGTGGTGGTGGCCGCGTTCGGGGCCGTGAACGAGGCCTTTACCACGCTGCCTGGGTTGACCGACCTGGAGAAGATCGCGCGCGTCTCGAGCTTCGGCTATCGCCTGCGGCAGTTCCTGCTGCGCTATGACTTCTTCCGCCTGCTCGATTCCCTCGGCGGGAAGCCGGCGGAGGCGGCGCCGCCTGAGGCGCCGGGCACGGCCGAGCGCGTGGCGCCCGAGGTGTTCGAGCAGACGCTCGTCGACCTGAACCGCGCGGTGACGGCGGACGGCGGGCGCCTCATCCTGGTGTCGCCGCCGCGCCGGCAGGACGGCGTGGACTTCCTGAAGGGCAAGGGGGACGAGTACACGGCCGCCATCCACCGGGTCGCGGAGCGCGAGCAGATTCCGCTCGCCGACGTGCTTGCCGAGTTCCGCAGGCTGGATCGCGAGGCCCTCGGCGAGGGCGCGGAGAGCCTCCCCCGCGCGCTCGAGTCGGAGCTGTTCACCGACGGCTGGCATCCGAGCTTGAAGGGGCACCGCGCCTACGCGGTGGTGGTCGGCCAGGCTCTGCGGGACGCGGGCCTGCTGCCGTTCCCGCCGGAGGACGGCTGATCACCTGCCCGGGCCGCGCGCCGGCTACTCGATCTCCACGCGCGCCTCGCCGCCGGCGGGGACCTCGACCTCGGCGAGGACCGGCCAGGAGTCCGGACTCGCGTCGTGTCGCCGCTCGACGATGCGGCCGGGGCCGGCGGGAACCAGGCGCCTCGGGATGGTGCCGTCCTCGCCCGGCCGCAAGTAGGTCAGCATCACCGTGTCCAGGTCATGGAGCAGCAAGTGATAGATGGGGCCTGCCCCCTTCGGGGTAAGGATCCGGCCCGCGAGGAACCCGGTCTCGAAGGAGAGGTTCCAGACGTTTTCTCCGGGCGAGAGGTTCACCACGGTGCGAATCGTCGTCTGGGACAGAGGGCCGGATCCAGCGTCGATATGCAGGTCGTGGCGCCCGCTCCGCACCGAACGCAGCAGGAACGTGCCGTCCGCCGCGGCGCCTCCGTACCAGCGCTCATCGACCGACGGCAGCAGGTCTTCGTGCCGGGCTGCGATGGTCCAGGCCTGCACACCCGGGAGGCCGGCAACCTCGATCCGTCCGTGCAGGATTGCGCCTCCGAACGTGCGCAGGTCGACATCGAAGGTCGTGATCTCGCCGGCGAGCACTTCGCAGCTCCAGTCGGCCAGCGGCTTCGGAGCAGCCTGGTCGTAGTAGGTCGCCGCCACGAGAGAGTCGGGCGACGGGCCGACCTCGTGCTCGCACGGCGCGACCTGCCACGGCCCCGGCGTCAGGTTCGTGAACTCATAGGCGCCGTCCGGACCGATCCGTTGCGATGTGGGGAAGCCGTCGCCACAGGAGACGCCGACGATCATGCCCGTCGGATCGGCATCAGGCGGCGCAAGCACGCGGCCGCGGAGCGTTCCGCCGCGGCAGAGAATGATCTCCGCTCCCGCAACGCCGATACCCGGTTCGAAGTCGATCGGGCCGGCTTCGCCCGGCGCGAAGCCGGCCGCCTCGGCGCGCACGAAATACGGTCCTTTGCGACCAAGGGGAACGTGGAATCGCCCTTGCTCGTCCGACAACACTGCATCTCGCAGCGCGCCGGGACGCCGCCGGCTCGCGAACCCCAGGCACTCGATGCGTTCCCCTTCACCCGCGGGCTCCGCGAGCAGGATGCGCGCGCCCGCCACGGGCCGGCCCTCGAAGGTCACCCGGCCGCTCAGTCCCGGCTGGTGCCCGAGGGTCGCGACGATCGGCGAAGCGGTCGCGGAAGGCTCGAACGGCCCAAGCCGGACCTTCTCGAAACCAATCGCACAGACGCTGACCGTGAACGGCTGCGCGGGCCTGCGGACCCGCCAGACACCCATGTCCGAACGGTGGTCGTACGCGTCGTCGAGAATGGCCGGGCGGTCAGCGTTGAGCTGCGCGTCGAAGCGGGTCACGGCGTTCCCCTCCTCGTCACGGACCTGGATCTCGATGTTGTCCGCGGGCTCCAGCCGGATGCGGCGCAGCGCCTCCAGCGCCGTGCCGATCCGGAAGAGCCGCTGGGTGTACAGGCCCGCCTTGTCCTCGACCCAGACCTCGCGGTCCAGCAGGCCGGACGGCGTCTCGGCGAGGTAGAAGACACCGTTCTGGTCCGTTTCATCGAGATTCGTCCGCCAGCCGTCTGCCCTCGGCGATCGGAAGGTCAGCCGGACATCCGGCACCGGCCGGCCCTCAGGGTCCACCACCTCGCACCGCACCTGCCCTGAATGGTCCTCCTGGGGCAGCTCGAAGTGCGTCTCGGCCACGCCGCCCGGGTCCACCGAGACCGAGCGCCTCTCCGAGCCGACCGAGAGGATCGCCAGGTAGGCCGGCACCGACTCGAGGCGGAAGCTGCCGTCCGCTGTGGTGACCGTGGTCACGCTCGCGGCGCTATCGTTGCGGTGGCGCACCGCGTTGGCGAGGGACCAGTACTCGTCCGTGTTGGGCCTGGCCATAACCGCGACGTCCGCGACCGGCTCGCCGCGATGGTCGCGCACGTGGCCGATGACCGTTCCCGCGGGTTGCAGCCGCAGCGTGCCGAGGTGCGTGACGCGGTCCGTCGAGACCACGGCCTGGATCTCGCGCGGGGCGAAGAGCGGGGATCGCGTGGCGAAGGTCGCTTCCCACTTGCCCTCGTCTCCGAGCTCCTCGTCCCGTTCCGTGCGCGGCACCGCGAGGACCACGCGGCCGTCCGCGCCGCTTTCCGCGCGCACGCCGGCATACGCGGCCGGCTGCGTGTCGGGCTCGTTGTCCCCTCTCTTCTCCACGATCCGGCAGAGCGCCACTCCGGCGCTGGGGGAGCCGTCCTCGCCGACCAGGCGAGCGATCACCGTCGCGGTCACGAGGGTGCTTGCTTCGCCGGCCGGCGGCTCCGCGACGAGAGCCGTCCGTTCCTCCTCGGACGCCGCGGAGGCCGGCGCAGACTCGGCGCGGACGCCGTCCGGACGGGATCGAGCACCGGGCGGCGCAGCGCCGCCATCCTGCCCGCGATCGAGGAGGAGCCACGCCGCGCCAAGGATCAGGACGCAGGCGCCCGCCGCGAGCAGCGAGACCGAGAGGCCGGTCGCGGCGAGCCCTTGCGCCGCCGGCTCCCGCGCGAGGGGCAGAAGGACCGTCATCCACGCCCGCCGGTCGCCGCTGTGCGCGTCATCCATTCTCCGGCGCAGGAGGTCGAGGCCCTGGCGCACGCGCCAGCGCACCGTGGAGTCGGGGATGGCCTGGCGCCGCGCGATCTCGGCCGAGGGGATATCCTCGACGAAGTGCAGGAGCAGCGTGGTGCGGTAGGGCTCGTCGAGCGAGCGCAGCGCCGTGGCGAGACGGCGCTGCAGGTCGAGGCGCTGAACCAGCTCGTCCGTCGCCGGCAGGGCCTCCGGGAGCGCGGCTGCGACCTCGCGGCGCGCGCGGCGTCCCTGGGAACGGAAGCTTTTCCACGCCGAATGCGTGAGCACGCGCGCCAGCCAGGGGCGCGCCGGCCGGCGCGCGTCCGGCGGGGACACGAGCGCGGCGACGAACGCCTCCTGCACCACGTCGTCAGCAGTGTTCGGGTCGAGAACCAGGCGGCGCGCCAGGCGGCGCATCCACTCGGTCTGGGCGATCAGCCCTTCCCACGTCCCTTCGTTCGTCGATTCGTGCATGGCGCCTCCGCCGATGATATCCCGCGCGGGCGCGCATCGTTGGGCAGGAGCGCCTCGCCGCCCGGTGCTCCTTCCCGCTTCAGGTTCTCGATCTCCTCGAGGAGGGCATCCACCATCTCCTCCTCCCTGACCTTGCGCACCGCCTTTCCCTTGCGGTAGAGCACGCCCATGCCGCCGCCGCCGGCGATGCCGATGTCCGCCTCGGCCGCCTCGCCCGGCCCGTTGACCGGGCAGCCGAGCACGGCGATGCGGATGGGGAGCGTCTCGCCGCGCAGCCGCTCCGTGATCGCGGCCATCAGCTTCTCCAGGTCGATGTCGATGCGGCCGCAGGTCGGGCAGGAGATCAGCTCCGGCGAGGTGACGCGCGCGCCGGCCGCCTTGAGGATGTCGAACGCCACCGGGATCTCCACCACGGGCGGGCAGGTGAGAGAGACGCGGATCGTGTCGCCGATGCCCTCGGCGAGGAGCGCGCCGATGCCGATCGCCGACTTGATGGCGCCGTAGCCGGGGAGCCCTGCTTCAGTGATGCCGAGGTGCAGCGGAAAGGACGTGCTCGCCGCCAAGAGCCGGTTGGCGGCGAGGCAAGTCCGCACGTCCGTGGACTTGATCGACACGACGACCTGATCGAAGTCCTCCTCGCGGCAGGTCTCGAGGTGGCGGAGCGCGCTCTCCACGAGCGCCTGCGGCGACGGCCAGCCGTGCTTCTTCAGCAGGTCCTTCTCCACCGAGCCGGAGTTGACGCCGACGCGGACCGCGGTCCCGGCCGCGCGCGCCGCGCGCAGGATTTCGCGCACCCGCTCCTTCGACCCGATGTTGCCCGGGTTGACGCGCACCTTGCTGGCGCCCGCCTCGATGGCGAGGAGCGCCATGCGAAAGTCGAAGTGGACGTCCGCGATGAGCGGCACGTGCATGGCTGCCCGGAGCGCCTTGAGGTTGGCCGCGGCCGCGCGGTTCGGCACGGTGACGCGGATCAGCTCGCAGCCCGCCTCCTCGAGGGAGCGAATCTGGGCCAGAGTGGCGTCGAGATCCGCCGTGTCAGTAGTCGTCATGGACTGGACGCGGATCGGGTGCCCGGAGCCGATTACCAGCGAGCCGATGCGCACGGGGACGGTCGCGCGCCGCTCGGATCGGCTCAAGTCCATGAAATGGACCACTTTGTGTCGTCCTCCGTAGCGGCGTTTCGGGCCTCGCTGGCGCCTGATCCGTGGCGATCGTGCTGGCTTGGCCCGCGATTCTCCGATATACTTCGTAGGTACACTCTAGCAGAGTCGTCGGATGGTGAGCTTCGGCGCCCCGTTCAGCTGGGATCGGCACGGCAGGTGATGCGAGTTCGAGGGGCAGGAATGAGTTCGGTGAAACCGAGTGCGGCGGGACCGGCGGAGGGTGGCGTGCGATTGCGCGAGCGGCATGAGAAGGAGCAACCCAGCCGTGAACGAGAGAGGATGGCCAAGGTGACCGAGCAGCAAGAGCCGGTGAACAGCGCCGAGCCCCTCTTCGAGAACACGGACAAGTACCGCAGGGCGAAGCCGATCCTCCGGCCGGAAGACATCCGCATCTGATCGGTGCGGGCGCCTCTCCCTGGATCGCGCGGCGACACCCCAGCGCGGGCGCGCCCCCGCGTTTCCTCGCGTAGCTTCATTCCTCCTTACCTCTTACGATACGGTGCATGCGTGCACCGGGCGGAGCTTTTCTCGTTCCCGTCCTGACCGCGGCGCTCCTTGCCGCGTCGTGCTCCCTGCTCCCCGAGCGCGAACCCGAGGCGCCTTCCTCGCGCGAGGCCTGGCTCGATCTCTTGCTCGCGGCCGAGGACGCCCGTGACCCGGGCAGTCCGACGCTCACCCAGGCGATCGCGCGCGAGGATCCCGTGGTGCGGCGCTTCGCGTACCGCGCTCTCGGCCGCGCCGGCGGCCTGGAGGCTGTCCGTCCCATCCTCGCCGCGCTCGTCCGAGAGCCCCTCGTGGAACTGCGCGCGGAGGGCCTCTTCGCCCTGGGTCTGACGCACCACTCGTCGGTCGTGGACGCGGCCGAGCGCTTCCTCCTCGACCCGAACGATTCCGTGCGGGCAGCAGCCGTCACGGCGCTCGGCCTGGCGGGCGATGACCGGGGCCTGATCACGCTTCTCGAGGCGCTGCGCGATGCATCGCCGCAGGTGCGGTCCGACGCAGCCCTGAGTCTGGGGCGCCTGGCCGCCAGCCGAGAGGACCCGCTCGCGGGACGGCCGATCGCCGTGTTCCTCGTGCTGGGCGAGGCGCTGCGCCGCGACCCGGACGCGCGCGTGCGCTGGGCCGCGGCCTACGCGGCCGGCCGGCTGCGGCGCGAGGAGATGCGTCCCTTCCTGGCCGAGGCGCTCGGCGACGGCGACGCGCGCGTGCGCGTCTTCGCCTGCGAGGGCCTCGGGCTCCTGCCTCCGGAAGCTGCGAGCCGGGAGGGGCTGATCCGCTGCCTCGCGGACGGCGACTGGACCGTGGTCGTGGAGGCGGTCAAGGCGCTCAAGGCCGATCCGTCCGAGGAGGTGTTCGCGGCGCTCGCGCCCTTGCTTGCCGGAAAGGGCCGCGCGGGCCACGCGTCGCTGCACGTTCGCGCTGCCGCGGCAGAGGCTCTCTCCCCGTTTCTCGGGATGAACGGCTGCCGGCCCGCGCTTCTCGCGGCCCTCGCCGACAGCGCGGAGTCCGTGCGCGGAGCCGCCCTGGAGGCGCTCGCCTCGCCGGACGATCCAGAGCAGGCGGCCGCGCTGCTCGAGGACGCCCTCGCGGGAAAGACGGCGGCGCAGCCGACGCGCTACCTGCAGAGCCGCGCCGCGCGCGCCGCGGGCCTGCTCCCCTGGGAGCTGGGTTGGCCGATCGTCGAGCAGCTTCTTCGCGATCCGGAGGTCGCGGTCCGGAGCACGGCCCTGGGCGCGCTCGGACAGTTCAAGGACGCGCCCGCGGCGCCGGAGCCGGCCCTGCGCCAGGCTCTGGCCGAGAAGGACCCGGCGCTGCGCGAGGCGGCCGCGAGCGCTGCGGGCGCGCTCGAGCTCGCCGGACTCCTGCCCGACCTGACGCGCGCTCTCGACGAATCGGCCGGCGCGGACTTCGTCGAGGCGCGGGTCTCCCTGCTGCGTGCACTGGCGCGCGCCGGCAAGGAGGAGGCCGTGGCGTGGCTGCGCGACTACCTCGACGACGAGGAGGCCGCGGTCAGGGAGGCCGCTCGGGACGAGCTGGCGCGCCTCGGGGGCATGATCCCGGCCCTGCCGCGGCCGCCGCCGCCGCGGCGCGGCGTGCTTCCCCGAGCCGGCAGGGACTTCGCCACGGGAAGGCCCAACCCGGTGGTCAAGCTCGTCACCGGCAAGGGGCCGTTCGCGCTGGAACTCCAGGCCGACGAGGCGCCGCACCATGCGGCCGCGTTCCTCGAGCGCTGCCGCGCGGGGTTCTACGACGGGTTCACGTTCCATCGCATGGTGCCGGGTTTCGTGGTTCAGGGACTGGATCCACGGGGGGACGGGTACGGCACCGGCGGCTTCTCGCTGCGCGGCGAGGTCAACACGCTGCGCTACGAACGCGGTTCGGTCGGCATGCCCGACGCCGGGCCGGACACGGGCGGCTGCCAGATCTTCATCACCTTCAGGCCGCAGCCGCGCCTCGATGCGCGCTACACGATCTTCGCTCGCGTCGTCGAGGGCATGGAGATCGTCGAGCAGCTCGACGTGGGAGATCGCGTCGAGTACGTGGTCGTGCCGGCGGAGTAGGCTGGGCGCCGCGCGGCTGGCCCGGACATCTCATCACCGGTGCGCGAGAATCGGCGCAGCGCATGGGATTCAGAACTGGTTGAGGCCGACAGGCGGGATGCGGCCGCAGAGCAAGGTGTCCTGGCCGAGTCATCGTCGCCGAGATCGAGGCGCGAGGAGAGAATCAACTCGGCGGAGTTCTTGACGACGAGCGACGACGAGATCGGCGACGAGGGCCGGCCAGGCGCGCACGGGTGGTGAGATGTTCGGGCTACGCGAAGCGTTCGCCGGCGACCGCACAGACGGCGCGCAGGAGCGCGCCGTGCGCCGCGGGCGGCTCGAGGAAGCGGGCGGCAGCCAGGCACGCCGCGGTCACGGCCAGGGCGCGCGGCGGCTCCGGATCGGGAAGGACCGCGACCACGCGGAACAGGGCGCGGCGCACCCGGTCCGCCGCGGCCGCGTCGTGGAGGAGAGGCCGGGCGCATTCCACGGCGGCGCGCGCGTCGCAGCGCGAGAGAGCGTCCTGCAGGCGCTGTTCAAGGTCCTCTTGCCGGATTCGGCCGGGCGTCTTCTCCGGCACGGAGTTGGCGAGTCCCTCGAGCAGCGGCTCGTCGCTCTCCCGCCGCAAGAGCCCGCGCAGCACGTGGTCGAGGAGCAGGCGCTGCTTCTCCTGCGGCAGGCCGCGCATCATCTCCGCGGCCGCGCAGGCGAGCAGGAGGTTCTCCCTCTCGCGGCCGGAGTTTTCGCAGGAGCGCTCCAAGAGGGCCGCCAGGGCCTCTCTCTCCCGCGCGGACGAGAGGAGGGCGTCGAGAGCGGCGTGCGCGGCCGGAGCGTTGAACTTCTGCAGCGCGTCGAGCAGGCCGGCCGCGGAAGAGGAGCCCGGAATCGGGGGCGAGCCCTCGCGCGCGGCAACGCGTTCGCCGGCATCGCGGCTGGAGGCGGCCAGGAAGCGCGCGGCGTGGCGGGCGAGGATCCCGCGGTCCGGCGCGGCGACCCTCTCCAGGCCGTGCAGGAGGGCGTTGACGAAGATCAGCACGCGGCCGCGTGCGCCCGCGCGCTCCACGGCGAGAGCGCGCAAGGCGCGGCGCACGTTCGCCGCGCCTTCCGGCGTCTCGATCGTGACGAGGTGGGAAGCGACCTGCTCGGCGTTTCCCTCGGCGATCGCGCCGCGCAGGTCCGGGCAGGGCGCCAGCGTCCGCGGCGGCTCCAGCGCGGCCGGATCGGCCTTCGGCATGGCGGCCAGGAAGCGGGCGACGGAGCGCCCGATCTCAGGGAACATGCGCAGGCGCTCGAGGTCCGGGACGACGCGTTCCAAGGAATGGACGAGCGCCAGCGCGCCGATGGAGGAGGTGAAGTCGACGTGGTGCGCCGCGCACACGTAGAGGCTCGCGAGGATCTCCTGAGTGGTGGCGCCCTGGGCCAGGCGCTCGTCGACCAGATGCTGGGCATCCAGCGCCCGCGACAGAAGGATGGCAGAACGAAGAGGATCCAACCGCTTCCCTCGCCTACTCGGGAACCTGGCCACAAGGGTTCCCAAAGGGCGCGGCGATCGCAACCGGAAAATCGCTCCCGGGAGGCGCCGGCTGGCGCGAGGGCCTGGGGCGGGCCGTCCTCAGTGGCGTTCTGTCGCCGCCGGAGCGCGGCTCGCGAGTAGAATCGGCGCCCGCCATGGCGCGGCGCACTTCCATGCCGAGCGAGCGGCTCGTGTTCGTGACCGGCCTGTCCGGGTCGGGCAAGAGCGCGGCCCTGAACTGCTTCGAGGACATGGGCTTCTTCTGCTCGGACAACGTGCCGACCGTCCTCATTCCCGAGTTCCTGCGGGTGGTCAAGGCGCGCGGCGAGTCCCTGACGCGCGTCGCGCTGGTCGTGGACGTCCGCGAGCGCGACTTCTTCGACATGTTCCTGCCCACGGTCGACTCGATCCGCACGCATGACCCGCGCCCCGAAATCGTCTTCCTCGAGGCCTCCGACGAGGTCCTGCTGCGGCGCTTCAGCGAGACCAAGCGGCCGCACCCGCTGGCGCTCACTTCGCGCGCCGAGGACGGCATCCGCGAGGAGCGCGCCCTGCTGCACGAGGTGCGCAACGCGGCGCACATGATCATCGACACGTCCAACTTCAACCACTACCAGTTGCGCGACCACCTGCAAACGGTCTTCCAGGCAGGCAACCGGCTCGTCGTGTCGGTGCGCTCCTTCGGCTACAAGTACGGCATCCCCCTCGACTCGGACCTGGTGTTCGACGTGCGCTTCCTCAGGAACCCGCACTACGAGCTGGCGCTGCGGCGCAAGACCGGCGACCACGAAGACGTCGACAGCTACGTGTTCGACGACCCCGAGACCCGCGCCTTCTTCAGGAGCCTGGTCTCCTTCGTGAAGCGGCTGATTCCGAAGTACATCCGCGAGGGCAAGGCCTACCTGAACATCAGCATCGGCTGCACGGGCGGGCGGCACCGCTCGGTCGTCATCGCGCGCCGCCTCGCCGAGGCGATCGAGAACAAGAAGTGGGCCGTGAGCCTCTCGCACCGCGATGCCAAGAAGAAGGGCCCGTGACGCGCGCCCGCGCGTCGCGTAGACTGCCTGCTCCCACGAAAGCGCGCCCGTAGCTCAGGTGGATAGAGCGTCGGTTTCCTAAACCGAAGGTCGTTGGTTCGAGTCCAACCGGGCGTACCACATCGCGGCGGCGCCGCGATGTCGGAAGTCCGAAGTCAGAAGTTCGTTGCCCCGCCATCCCCGCGCCGCGCCCATTGCCGCGAGGTTGTCTTCCGTCGCGTCTTCGCGGCTCGTTGGCGCCGGAACACGCCGTTTCGCGCGCCGGAAGGTGCCGCTTTGAGTGACCCCCCCGGCACGGCCCCTCCCGTGCCCGTGGCGCGCGCGGCCTCCGTCCTCGAGTCGCCGAGCGGCAGCAGCCTCGACAGCGCGCCCGCGGCGTCCTGGACGCTGAGAACGGTGTAGTGCTTCAGCGTCGTGCGATAGTCGGCGTGGCGCATGATGCGCTGCGCGATCTGCGGCGCGACGCCGGCCCGGGCCAGCGACATGGCAAGCCACCCGCGGAGGCTGTGCAGGTCGGCGTAGCGCCCGTCCTCGTCGACGAGCGGGATTCCGGCCCGCTCGAAGTCGTGCCTGCGGGTCAGGTCGGTCGGCACCGTGCTGAAGACCCTTGCCGCCGGCAAGGGCTTCTCCGGACGGACGGCCGCCAGCTCGGGGCCGAGCAGCGGGTGCAGCGGAAGAGTGTCCACCCTTTTCGCCTTGCCGTCCGCGATCGTCAGCGTCCCGGCCTCGAGGTCGACGTCGCCCCAGCGGAGGCGCTGCAGGTCCCCGCGACGGAGGCCGGCGTAGGCTGCCGCTGCGTACAACGGCCTGCGCCCGCGGGGCGCCGCGACCTCCAGGAGCCGGGCCAGCTCGTCGTCCGTCAGAGGGCGCCGGACGCGCTTTCTATCTCGGTCCTGGTCGCGGGCCGGCACGATCCCGAGGCGGTTCTCCCGGACGCGCCCGGTCTTTCGGCACCACTCCATGAAGGCGACGGCGTCCTGCCGGTGCGAGTTCATCGTGCGGGCGGACTTGGGCCGTTCCGCGCCCTGGCCGAGGCTGCGGAGGAACAGATCCAGCGCGTCGGTGGTCAGGTCGGGGGCGCACGACTCTTGGCCGCCGTCAACGACGGCGCCTTCGTCCTGCGAGGCTTCCAGAACAAGGACATCGCCAAGGTCCTCTTCCCGACACAAGCCACCTCACCACTCGAAACGACCAAACGCCGCGCCAAGGTCACTCGTTTCCTTCGCCGCCTCCGCGCTCACGGCAACATCCGCAGAATCCCTAAGTACCACCGCTATCAGGTCTCCGACAACGGCCGCCACATCATTGTCGCCGTCTTGACCGCTCACGACGCGTCGATCGCCTCCCTCATCAGCGCCGCGTAAGATCTTTGTGCGAAGCACACATCCCGGCGGTTAGTGGCGTAGGGCGGCAACGGGAGATGCTCGGCGATCTCAGACGGAATCTGGGGAGAGAGCATCAGGGACCGAACAAATCCTGTATCAGGAAGGGGGTGCGGGCCTGTTCTAGCCCCGGAACAAGCGCGTACCCCCCTGCGAATTCCGTGGCCAGGACGCGGCGGGGCAGGGCGAGACTCTCCTCGTCGCGGCGCCGGGCCGCCTCGCGCGCATCAGGTTGTCGTCTTCCATCCGGGGCTCTTTCTCTCTGGGGCGGACCGCACGGACCGGGGCATCCGTACCCCGGCTTCAGGGGCTTGAACTCAACACAGGCGAGGACGGACGCGCAGCAGCTCGCTGGCGCGCGCCACGACGCCGGCCCACGGCCGCCACGCCAGGAAGCGGTAGACCAGGCAGCGCCCGCTGCGCACGACCTGCACCGGGACGCGGATGATGGCGTTCACGAAGCGCTTGAACTCCATGCGCAGCAGCTCGCGCTTCTCCTGCGCCCGACGGTCGCGCCAGCGTCCTGTTTCCGGAATGAGCAGTGCGAACCACGCCCTCAGGGACCAGGCCAGCGACGCCATCACCATGAAGGCCCAGTTCGAGACCAGGGTGTCGACCGGCGTCTGCAGCGCGTGCACCCCGGACTTGAGCTGTTGGATGAGCTTCTCCTGGTTG
>JACQZJ010000100.1 GCA_016213895.1 Planctomycetota bacterium
CGATCCGGGACGCAAGCGCGCGGCCGAGATCCTCTTCATGCACTACCGCTGCCTCAAGGCGGTCGGGCGGCGGGACGAGGCGCGCGGCTACCTCAGCCGCGCGCGCGACCTGATCCTGGAGCGCGCCGCCGAGATCAAGGAGCCGCACGTGCGGCGCTCCTTCCTCGAGAACGTGCTCTTCAACGCGGCCGTGCTGCGCGAGGCCGAGAGCGCGCGCGCCGGCGGCGCGTGACGCGCGGCAGCCGGCAGGGCCGGAGCGGTCAGCGCGCGCAGGTCTGGCCGCGGCCGCCGTCGATCGGGAAGGCCGCGCCGGTGATCCAGGAGGCGCGCTCCGAGGCGAGGAAGGCGATGAGCTCGGCCACCTCCTCGGCGCTGCCGGTGCGGCCGAGCGGATGCGTCAGCTTGCTGCGCTCCAGGAAGGCGGCGTAGTCCTGCTCGTTCATGCCGCCGCGGCGGTGCAGCGCCGTGACGACCACTCCCGGGCTCACGGCGTTCACGCGCACGCCCTTCTCGGCCAGCTCGAGCGCGGCGCAGCGCGTGATCTGGTCCACGGCCGCCTTGCTCACGCAGTAGGCCAGCACGCCGGGGAAGGCGCGCGCGCCGGCCACGCTCGACACGTTGACGACGTTGCCGCGCGCCGCGATCAGGGCAGGGAGCGCGCGGCGCGTCACGTCGAGCAGGGCGCGCACGTTCAGGTCCATGGTGCGGTCGAAGGACTCGAGGGTGGTGGTCTCGATGGTGCCGCCCTCGAGCATGCCGGCGCAGTTGACCAGCACGTCGAGTCCGCCGAGCAGGGAGACGGCGGCTTCCACGGCGCGGGCGCGCTCCGCCTCCACGCTGAGGTCGGCGCGCAGCGGGCGCACCGCGCCGTTCGAGGCCGCGGCCAGGCTCTCGAGCGCGCGCGCGCCGCGCCCCAGGCCCACGACCGCCGCGCCGCGGCTCGCGAACAGCAGGGCGGCGGCGCGGCCGATGCCCGATGTGGCGCCGGTGACGAGGGCTCGCTTTCCGGACAGCGTCTGGTCGATGTCGCTCATCGAGGGTCTCCTGGATGTTCCTTCGCGGCCGCAGTGCGGGATCCTATCGTTCCAGGGGTCTCGAGTGAGGCGGGCAAGGCGCGCGCGTGATCGAGGACACGACGACGGACCAGCGGACGGCGACCAAGGACCCGGGCTTGCGCGGCATCCGCGCCCTGCTGGCGGAGAACCGCGGCTTCCGCCTGCTCTGGTACGGGCAGATCGTGAGCCAGGCCGGCGACTGGTTCAACCACGTGGCGGTGGCGACCCTGCTGCTCGAGCTGACCGGTTCGGGCTCGATGGTCGCCTGGATGCTCATCCTGCGCATGCTGCCGGTCTTCGTGGTGGCGCCGCTCGCGGGCGTGTACGTCGACCGGCTCGACCGCAAGAAGATCATGATCGCCACGGACCTGCTGCGCGGCGCGCTCGTGCCCTGCCTCCTCTTGGTGCGGGAGCCTGCGGCCGTGCCGCTCGTGTACGCGCTGGTCGGGGCGCAGGTCTCTCTGTCCGCCTTCTTCGAGCCCGCGCGCTCCGCCGCCCTGCCTTGCGTGGTGAACCGGCATCAACTGCTCTCGGCCAACGCCCTCATGTCCGTGACCTGGTCGCTCATGCTGGCCGCGGGCTCGGGGCTGGGGGGCTGGATCATCGGCCTGTTCGGCCTGAAGGCGGCCTTCCTCTTCGACGCCGCGTCCTTCTTCCTCTCGGCGTGGTGCATCTCCAAGGTGGCGATCCCGCACGCGGCGCGCGCGCCCAGCCGGCCCGGGCGCTGGACGCGCGGCTTCGTCGAGCTCTTGGATGGGCTGCGCTACGTGGCCTCCGACCGCTCCATCCGCTCGCTCGTCCTGGTGAAGACCGGCGTCGGGCTCGGCGGCGGCATGGTGCTCGTCCTGACCGTCTTCGGCGAGCGCGTCTTCCCGCTGGGGACGAGCGCGGCCACCGGCATCGGCGTGCTGTTCGCGGCGCGCGGCGTGGGCACGGCCATCGGGCCCTTCCTGGGGCGCGCCATCAGCGGCTATCACGAGCCGTCCATGCGCCGCCTGATCGGCATCGGCTTCTTCCAGGCCGCGTTCTTCATCGTGCTCTTCGGCCTGGCGCGGAACCTCGTTCTCGCCACCGTGCTGCTTTTGCTCGCCCACCTCGGCACCAGCGTGAACTGGGTCTTCAGCAGCGTGCTCCTGCAGCTCAAGGTGCCGGACGAATACCGCGGCCGGGTGTTCTCGGCCGAGCTCGCGCTCTTTACCGTGACCTTCTGCGTGATGACCGCCTTCATGGGCCACGCGCTCGACGATCTCGGCTGGAGCCCGCGCCTGCTCGCCCAGCTCTCGGGCTGCGCACTCGCCGTGCCGGGCGTGCTCTGGCTGCTCGCCCGTCCCCGCGGGCGGCGGTAGGGGGGCCGGGCGGCGACCCTGGCGTCGAGCTTGCGCGGCACCCGTCCGGGCAGGCCGCGCTCAAGCCCCGGGCAGGGGCTGCAGGAGCCCCCGGTCGATCAGTGCCTGGAAATGGCCCGAGACGCTCGCGGCGAGCGCGCGGTCGCCTTGTCGAACGGATTTGCGGGCGTCACCACGGGTGACCCCACCCCGATTCCGTGGACACGAGGTCAAGGGAGTGGGGGGAGTAGATCGGTACCGCGGGGGTGCGTCAACGGGCTGGGACTTGGGGAAGGGCGGAGCCCCTTCCTGGATTCGGGGGAGCCGCGCGGGGCGATGCCCTTGGATGGGGCTCAGGCGGAGTGCGGGTCCACTTCGCGAGAGCCCGGCCCATTTCGTCCAGCCGGACTGGCTTCGTGAGGTAGTCGTCCATGCCGGCGGCAAGGCACTGCTCGCGAAAGCCGACCATCGCGTTGGCGGTCAGCGCGATGATCGGCGTGCGGCCGCCGCGCGCGGCCTCGTGGCTGCGGATCCTCCGCGTGGCCTCGAACCCGTCCATGATCGGCATCTCGCAATCCGTGAGCACGACGTCGAACGACCCGGCGGCGAACGCCTCGACCGCCGCGCCTCCATCGTCGGCCAGGGTGACCTCACACCCCAGGCGTTCGAGCATGCGGGTCGCGACGCGCTGGTTGATGACGTTGTCCTCGGCGAGCAGCACCCGGATCCGGGTCCCGGCGGCGGCTCCCGTCGCGGCCTGCCCTTGAACCGCGGCCGTGGCGGCCGCAGCGGTCGGGATCGGGGCCGAGGCGCACTTCGGTCCGAGCGCCTGCAGGATCGCCTCGCGCAGCGCCGCGTCCCGCGTCGGCTTGAAGAGCTGCCGGGAGATCCCGAGCTCCCGTAGACGCTGCTGGGAGAGACCATCGTACGCCGAGGACAGCATGAGCAGCGCGAGGTCCTGGTTGGCGGCATCGGCGCGGATCTTGGCGGCCAGCCCCTCGCCGTCCATTCCCGGCATGTGGTAGTCGAGGAGCACGAGCTGCAGCGGCTCACCGCTGGCGTTGGCCGCGGCGATCGCCTCCAGCCCCGCGGCGGCGTCCGCGACCGCGCTGCAACGCAGGCCCCACCGGCCGAGCCCATCCAGGAGCACGCGGCGGTTGACCGGGTTGTCGTCGACGATCAGCGCCCACACGCCGCTGAGCTCCAGCGCCTCCGCGGCCGGGACGCCGGCAGGCTGATCGACCCCCAGCTCGATGTCGAAGCTGAACGTCGAGCCCTGGTCCATCACGCTGTGCACCTGGATCTCGCCGCCCATGAGCTGCACGAGCCGCTGTGAGATCGCGAGCCCGAGGCCCGTCCCCCCGAACTGGCGCGTGGTCGACGCGTCGACCTGGGTGAATACCTGGAACAGGCACCCCAGCTTGTGCTCCGGGATGCCCATCCCCGTGTCGGTCACGGCCACGCGCAAGAGGACGCGTCCTCCCGCGCGCGGCTCGCAGTCGACGTCCAGGAACACGTGGCCACGACTCGTGAACTTCAACGCGTTGCCGGTCAGGTTGAGCAGCACCTGCCGCGTGCGCCCCGGGTCCCCGACGACCCGCCGCGGAATAGCAGGCGAGCACCGCACGACCAAGTCCAGCCCCTTCTTCCTGGCGACGATCCCGAGCAGGTCACCCACCTCCTCGACGGTCGTGGTGAAGTCGAATGGGACGCTTTCGATGGTCAGCTTGCCGGCCTCGACCTTGGAGATGTCCAGGATGTCGTTGAGGATGGTCATGAGCGCGTCGCCCGAGCTGCGGATGATCTCGGTGTACTCGCGCTGCTGGGACGAGAGCCCGGTCTCCAGGAGCAGGCTGGTCATGCCGATCACGCCGTTCATCGGCGTGCGGATCTCGTGCGACATGCTCGCCAGGAAGGTGCTCTTGGCCCGGCTCGCCGCCTGAGCCGCCTCGTTGGCCGCGGCCAGCTCGTGCGTGCTCCGTGCCAGCTGATCGATCTGGCGGCTGATGGTCCTCCCCACGAACAGCCCGAGCAGGATGGCGAAGGGCAAGAGCATCAGGGCGGCCAGGACCGACTTGCGCGTGGCCGAGCCCACGACGTCCTCCAGCTCCGCGCTCGGGATCGCCAAGCCCACACGCCAGTCGAGGACAGCCGCGGTGCTGTAGGAGATGCAGTACCGCCCGCCCCAGAGCTCGCCCTCGAGCCAGGCCAGGGCGTGGTCGCCCATCGCCGGGGGCCGCACCTCCTCGGGCAGGCGCGGCAGGGCCGTGCCCGCGGCGCTCGCCGCGTCCCCCCGCTGGCTGACGACCGTCCCGCGCGCGTCTACCACGAATGCGAACGCCCCCGGATAGCCCTCGAAGCGGACCTCCTCGAGCGCGCGGAACAGCTCGGGCATGTCCACGGCCGCCACCACCCAGCCGGCGATGGTGTCGTCCTGGCTGCTCTCGATCGACCGTACCGAGAACAGCTCGCGCCCGTCCGCCGCCGCGACCACCTGCGCGGGGCCGGCGCCATCCAGCTCAGATGTCGGGGCGCGCGTCGAGAACACGCGGATCACCTCGGGCGGCAGCGCCGGCGCCTCGGGCACGGTGTCGGCGATGACTCGTCCGGCCGGATCCACGACGCACACGCGCGAGCAGATCGGGTTCTCGCCGGCGACGCTGCGGATCTGCTGCAGGGAGTGCTTGGGCACGAAGCCGTTGCTGCTGCAGAAGTCGAGCGAGGAGACCACGGCCGCCGAGCGGCCCAGGGCCCAGAGCGTGGCGCTGAGCAGGCGCAGCTTCTGGTCGAGGATGGTCCCCAGCGTGGCCAACACCACCCTGTTTCCGTCCTTCACGCAGTCCCGCACCACGTGTCTGGTCCACAGGCTCGACACGCCGAGCGCGCAGCACAGCGGTCCGACGACGGCCAACACCACCAGGGCGAAGTGCTTCGAGCAGATGCGGCGCCGGAGCTGACCGGGGCCGGAAGGCGTGGGTGCGTGCTCCGAGCGGGTCAACGTCATGGCCTGAGATCCCGGCGGGAAGTTCGCCTCAGGACGGTTTCCGCGCCATCACGCTCACGGTCATGGCGCCGATCATGGCGCCGCCCGGGGCGCGCACGGGCAGCGAGATCTGCACCACGAACGCCTGGGTGCTCTGGTCGTACTCGATGTCGCTGACGTACTCCCTGCCCTGGCCTTCCTGGAAGCACTCGATCCACTTGGCCTCGTCGCCTTGCCAGTAATCCGAGGTCTTGTTGGACTCGCCGACGATGCAGCCCTGGCTGTCCATGACGAACAACTCGCCGTAGGCGGGGTGCTCCTTCTGAACCTGCTTCAGGTACAGCGCGCAAGCATTGCTCAGGAACGGGGCGATCAGCGGATCGTCGGCGCCGCTCGCCTGGCGCCACTGCTCGTCGATGGCCAGGATCTCGTCCTGGCTCTTGCGGCTCTGTTGCCCGGCCTCGACCAGGGCGTCGACGACGGCGGGGTGCGCCGCCACGGCACGCAGGTGCTCGATGCAAGTGGCGACGACCTGGTCGCGGAACTCCAGCTCGTGCGCGTCGCTCGCGGCCTGCGCCGGGAGCGGTGCCGGAACGGGAGACGCGGCCTGCTGCTGCTCGCGCACGGCCGGCTGGCCAGGGGAGGGTGCGTACGTATCGTCGCAGGCGCTGACCGCAACGAGAAACGGCAGCGCCGCGAGCGCGGCGGCCATCGGGCCGTGGCCCGCCCGCCGGGAGGAGTGCGGGTGCATGCGGCTCTCCGAGTCCTCGGGTGAGTCGTTCCGGCGCGAGCCCGTGTTCAGACCGCGCCGGATCTGGTGATTATCGACAGTCGGCCGCAGAGGGATTGAGTCCACATCAGCGCGTGGAACCTGGCCGTGCCGCTTTGGGCCGCGCGCGCGGCGCCGCTCTGCGATTGCTTCGCCGGGCCGCCTATCGCGCTTCGCCGATCAACCGCTCGAGACAGGCGGTGGCCCGTCGCAGGCTCTCCGCCTGCCGCGCCAGTGCCGTTTGGTGGGGAAGTTCAGGCTCTCCCGAAGGAAGTGTAGCTCTCCGGCGTGGGTCCCGCGGCCTTCGCACCGGTATCCACGCGCCGCCCGCCACCGTCTGGCCGACGAGGCCTTGTCGTGGAACGCGCGTGAATCGCGGGCTTCTGCTTGACTTCCGGGTGGCCAGTGGCAAATATCTGCTCAATCACATGGGCAGGAGGCGACAATCGATCCCGAGCCAGCAGCGGTTCGCGTTCGCCAGGCGCGGCGGGCGGCGCACTCCCGCAGCGCCTTCTCGCGCCCGGCCGCGGGCTCGGCCTCGGCGGTCGCGGCCTCGACCTGGGCCTCTCCCTCGGCCTCGAGTTCCTCGGCCGTCCACTCGCCGCGCTCGTCGTCCGCGCCGGGCGCGCCGGCGAGGAGCGGCGCGTCCGCGTCAGCGGGCGCGAGCGCGCGGCAGGCGCAGGGCCTTCCTCAGCGGCTCCATCTGGTAGGCGTCGATCTTGATGCCGGCGCGAAACGGCGACTGGAAGAGGTTCGGGTCCGTGGCGGTGACGCAGTTCCAGCGCAGGGTGTGCAGGAAGGCGGCGAAGCGGCGCGGGTCGTCGAAGCCGCGGCCGGCCAGGTCGGCCCAGGCCTCGGCCTCGAGGATAGAGCGGTCGAGCTCGTAGTCCCAGTACACCTCGAGCGTCGTGCCCTGGGCGTCGTCGTCCGCGCAGGCGAGGCGCACGAGGGGCGACTCGCCCTGCACCGCCGGCTCCACGACCTCCTCGACGAGCCAGCGCCGCGAGCGCACCAGCACCAGCTCGCCCGGCTGCGGCGGCCGGGCCGGCAGCACGCGCTTGGCGGCTGAGAAAGTCAAGGGCAGCGCCTCCTTCGCATCACCGCTGAAGACCCGCGGCCTCGCGGCCGCGGCGGCGCCAACCTAGCAGGTGTCGAACGCAAGTCGGCCGGCGCTGAGCCGCGTGCCGAGATTATCCGTTCCAGGCGGCCGCCACGAGCTCGACGGCATCGAGAACTTCCCTGGCGCTCATCTGCGACTCAACGCGGTACTCCTCCAGCAGGTAGCGCCGGAAGGCGTCATTGGGCTGGCCGGCGAAGGCCCGGAGGCGCCTCGCGGCCGAAGAGAGCGTGGCCGCGACCCGGCCCTCGGCAAGCAGCGCCTCGCTGAGGCCGTTCCCGCCGGGGGTCGCGTCCACGACCCAGAGCGCCCCGGCCTGCGCTTCGAGGACGGCTTCCAGGTCCTTCGTCGAGCACTCGACGGCGTCGCACAGGAACTCGTGAAGGAGAGGCCCCAGGATGGATGCCAGCGCCCAGCGATGCGCCGTGCCGAGGACATCCGCGCCGAGCCACGTCCATCCCTTGGTGCGATAGGAGAAGTTGTGGAGGAACGGAAAGGACTCGCCCCTCTCGATGGCGGCGTTGAAGCGCTGGGCGACTTCCGCCAGGGTGACGGTCTTCGGCCTGCCGCGGCCGCGGAGGTCGATCTCCTGATAGCCGTCGAACTTGCGCAGGAACGTGAATAGCCCGAAGGTCAAGGCGCCTCGCGCGGGCGCGTCGTGGCCCTGCTGCAGCTCCCTGGGCTCATCCAGGGTGAACGTGTCCTTCCAGCGGCCGCGGGTGGCCACGGTCGGCCTCTCCGCGGTGACCTCGATGCGGCGCAGCCCCTTCATGTATTTGCTGAGGATGACCCCGGAGGGACCCGCCCACGTGCTGACGTCCCACTTGCCCACGTAGTTGCGGACGCGATAGCACGCGCCGCGATGGCCGAGGTAGACCCCCTCGGGGTGGGCATCGCGGAAGATGGACATGTCCTCGATGATCGCCACGACCGCGTCACCATCCCCATCGAGACAGAGGGGGCACTTGCCCTGCGAGGCGCTGGCGCGGAAGCCCTTGTAGAACCAGGCGCCGTCGTCCAGGTCGACCAAGTCGCCAAGCGTCTCGCGGATGCGCTGCTGCAGCTCCTCGACACGGGGCGCCCAGCCGAAGTGCCGCTTGAGCGCCGCATTGAAGCCGTCCCACGACGCCCTGCCGTTGCGGAAGCGCCAGCGCCATTCGGCGAAGGCCGCGGCCATGGCCTGGAGGCGGACGACGTCGAGGTGCAGCGGCAGGGACAGGGGCTTCATGCCGTCCGGGGCCAATGCGCCGGCCGGGTCCTGCAGGAGCCGCTCGTCGCCCGCGGAGTATCCCAGGCAGAGCACTCCGAGGCCCGGACGGTCGGTGGAACGACCCACGCGTCCCAGCCGTTGCAGCAGGTCGCAGCGCCGGGGCGGCAGATCGTCCATCACGACCACGTCAAGGGTCGGGAGGTCCACGCCGAGTTCGAGGGCGCAGGTCCCTACCACGACCTTGGGCTTACCCTGGTCGTTGAACAACTGATCCTCGAGCTTGCGCCGGTCCTTCGCCGGCAGATCAGCGTCGTAGACGACGACCTCCCTGCTGCGGAGAGCGCGATGCAGGTCCTGGCGCAGGCGATGGCCCACGAACTTGCTCTGCACGAAGCAGAGCGCGTTCGCCCGCGGGCCGAGATGAGCGGACTTCGCGAGAATGGAGCGCGCCGCGAGCGGTTTGGGCTCGGGCCGCATGAGGAAGACGTATCTCCGCAGGAACCCGGGCTCCGCCGCCTGCGCCAGCAGCGCGGGCACGTCCCTCGCTTCCACGAGGGATTCCCTGGCCGCTCCACGGTCGGAGACCTCGAGGAACGAGGAGGCCGGTACGCCGGTCAGCGCCTGGGCGAAGGCCGGCGCTTCCGCCAGGGTCGCGGACCCGAGGAAGAAGGACGGGTACGGGCAGCGCAGCATGTCCAGCGAGAGGCGGAGGCGGTCGAACATGGCGCGCACGTTGGCGCCCGAGATGCCGTGCCAGGAGTGCGCCTCGTCGACGATGATCCCGGCCAGCCGGGAAAGGAAGCCTGCCTCCCTGCCATGCATGAGGCTCCAGTGGACCTTGTCGAGGGTGCACACCCTGATGCGCGCCCTGAGGAAGGCCTCGGAGCGTTCATGCTCCCTCATGTACTCGCAGCCGGAAACGCCGTACCACACCGACCAGGGGATGTCACAGGCGCCCGCCCTGATGGTCCCGGAGAAGCAGACGCCGTTCAGCGGCGTGGAGCGCACCATGCTGGCGGGCTCGGAGACCGCGGCGAGGCGCTTGGCCTGGCCCCAGAGGAGCGCCTGCGTGGGAAACGTCGCGATGAGCGTCGCCTTCCGGTTGCGTGTCAGGAGCTCGACGGCCCACGCCCAGAACGCCAGGCTCTTGCCGGAGCCCGTCGCCGTGGTCATGAGGACGCTGGGGAGCCTGAGCCTGTGCAGCGCCTCGATGACCTTTGCCTGGTGTCCGTAGAGGCCGCTCTCGGCGGCGCGAGGCTCGTATCGCGTCAGGAAGTCCCGCAGCGGCGGGCGCGGCTTGACCACCGCAAGGGGAACGAGCTGGGGCACGGGCGTCGTGAGACACAGGGCCTTCTCGTGCACCTGGTCGCCGAAGGCCGCGATCAGCTTCTTCGCCACGTGCGCGGCCGGAGGAGCGGATCGGGGCACGCGGACTCTCTGGTGGGGGCTCGTGCGGCCGGGCATCGGATGACAGCCTGCGACTGGTGCGCTCAGCGCTTCTGGCAAGGGATTCACGAACTCTCCGCTCTTCCGGACGCACGGGATGGTAGCAAGGCGCCGCGCGCGGGGCAAGGGCGGCGCGCCGGGGGCGCGCGCCGCGCGACATTCCGCGCTGCGGGCTTTCGCCGGCGGCGGGAGAGGGCTAGGTTCGCGCGGTGAGCGGGCCCGACGGGTCAAGGAGCAGAGGCATGACAGGCAGACCGGCCGCAAGGCAGCGCGCGTACGACCGGCACCACCTCTACGAGCTTTCGGTCCAGAACGTCGACGCGGACCTGGACTTCGGCGAGAGGGTGTATAGGCGCCGGCACGGGAATGCGCCGCTCCTGCTGCGCGAGGACTTCTGCGGCACGGCACTGCTCTCCTGCGCCTGGGTCAAGCGCCGGTTGGAGAACCGCGCGCTCGGCGTGGATCGCGACGCGCGCACGCTCGAGCGCGCCAAGGAGAAGAACGCGGCCGCGCTCGGCCCGGACGCGGAGCGTCTGGAACTCGTCTGCCGCGACGTGGGCTCGTTCACGCGGCCGCGCGCGGACCTGACCATGGCCTTGAACTTCTCCTACTGGGTGTGGAAGACGCGGCCCGAGATGCTCGCCTACTTCAAGTCCGCGCGCGCCGCTCTGCGCCCGGGCGGCATCCTCGTGCTCGACCTCTTCGGCGGCACCGAGGCCGCGGTCGTGTCCCAGGAGGAGCGCGAGGTCGAAGCGGACGCTTGCTTCGACGGCACGCACGTTCCGGCCTTCACCTACATCTGGGACCAGGCCTCGTTCAACCCGATCAGCCACGACTTCCAGTGCAGCATCCACTTCCGCCTCGGGGACGGCACGCTCTTGCGCCAGGCCTTCCACTACGACTGGCGCTTCTGGATGCTGCCGGAGCTGAGGGAACTGCTGGCCGAGGCCGGCTTCGCGCGCAGCGAGGTGTACATGGACGACTGGGACGAGGAAGAAGCCGACTCGAACGGCATCTTCCGCCGCCGCCGCGACTTCGACAACGAAGGAGTGTGGGTCGGGTATCTCGTCGGCCTGACCTGACGCGCGCCGCGGCCGCGCCGCCGCGTGCCCCCGCGCGGTGCATTCACTCCGGGGCGGGAGCGGGCTCTGGCCCGCGAGCGCCGACCGCAAGTACGTTGTACCGAAGCGGCCCGCCTCGACCGCGGGCGGCGGGACGGCGTGCGAGGGAGCGGAGTGGCGTTTCCCGAGCGGAGGGGACGGCCGCGCCGCCGTCGACCTCCACACCGCGCGCTCCTTCGCCGCGCTGAGCCGATCGCTTCGCCTCCGCTGCCGGCAGACCACTCATCATTCGTCGCGGACACCATGCACCGGAAGGCGCGCTCCCGTCCCCGGAGAGCAAGGGAAACGGCCGCGACCGCTCCACTCACCTGCCCTCCCCTCCCTTCCCCTCCCCTCCGGTTCCGAGCCAAACAGCCGCGAAGCCCCGCCCCGCCTCAGCGGAAGTCGTGGCCGCGGTGCCCGGCCACGGCGCGTTGCGTGCCCAGGCGGTAGAAGCGCTCGGCGCGCACGTTGATGACCCCGCTCGCCTTCTCGAGCACGCCGTCCACCACGAGGAGCGGCGCGCGCCGCACCAGCTCGCGCTCCTTGGCGTAGAGGTCGGGCCGGACCACCACGTTGGCGATGCCCGTCTCGTCCTCGAGGGTGAGAAAGGCGAAGCCCTTGGCCGTGGGCGGGTGCTGGCGACAGATCACCAGGCCGGCGACGCGCACCGGCCGGCCGTCTTGCGCCCGCTCCAGGTCAGCGGCGCGCACGACCTTCTTTCCATCCAGGAAGGAACGGAACAGGCTGAGCGGCTGGCGGCTGGCGGAGAGGCCGGCGAGGGCGTAGTCCGCCTCCGTGGCCTCGGCCTCGCTGAGTGCGGGCAGCGCGACCGCGGGCTCCCTTGGCCTGACGCTCGCGAGCGGGCCTTGCGGCCGGCGCGCCAGCGCCTGCACCTGCCAGAGCGCCGGCCGCGGCTCCAGGCCGAAGCCGCGAAAGCCGCCGATCAGCGCCAGGTTCTCGAGCGCGGCGCGCGGCAGGCCGGAGCGGCGCACGAAGTCCTCGAGGCTGGCGAAGGGCCGCTCCGCGCGCGCTTTCTCGAGCGGCGCGCGCGCGCCTTCGCCGGCGCCGCGCACGTGGCAGAGGCCGAGGCGCAGCGCGCCCTGCTCCAGGGTGCAGTCGTAGCGGCTGTGGCGCGCGTCGATGGGCCGCACCTCCACGCCGTGGCGCCTGGCGTCGTGGATGAGAGTGGCCGGCGAGTAGAAGCCCATGGGCTGGGCATTCAGCAGCGCGGCGCTGAAGGCCGCGTGGTGGTAGCGCTTGAGATAGGCCGAGGCGTAGACGAGCAGCGCGAAGGACGCGGCGTGCGACTCGGGGAAGCCGTAGTCGGCGAAGGCGGCGAGCTGCTTGAAGATGCGCGCGGCCGCGGCCGCGGGGATGCCGTTTTTCATCATGCCCGCGAGCAGGCGCTCGGCCAGGCGCTCCATCTGCTCGTGCGAGCGCTTGTGCCCCATGGCGCGGCGCAGCTCGTCCGCCTCGCCCGCGGAGAAGCCGGCGGCGGCCACGGCGAGCTTCATGCCCTGCTCCTGGAAGAGGGGCACGCCGAGGGTGCGCTTGAGGATGGGCTCGAGCGACGGGTGCGGATAGACGACCTTCTCCTGGCCGGCGCGGCGCCGCAGATAGGGGTGGACCATCTCCCCCTGGATCGGGCCGGGGCGGATGAGCGCCACCTCGACCACGAGGTCGTAGAAACCGCGCGGCTTGAGGCGCGGCAGGGTGTTCATCTGCGCGCGCGACTCGACCTGGAACACGCCGATGGTGTCGGCGCGGCAGAGCATGTCGTAGACGCGCGGATCGTCGCAGCCGAGGCGCGCCAGGTCGATCTCCTTCCCCTCGTGCTCCTTGACCAGCTTGATCGCGTCCTGGATGGCGGTGAGCATGCCCAGGCCGAGCAGGTCGATCTTGATGATGCCGAGCTGGGCGAGGTCGTCCTTGTCCCACTGGATGACGGTGCGGCCGGCGAGCGCCGCGTTCTCGAGCGGCACCACCTCGGAGAGCGGCCGCTCCGTGATGACCATGCCGCCGACGTGGATGGAGAGGTGGCGCGGGAAGCGGTCGATGGCCTCGACCAGCTCGATCAGGTGGCGCGCGCGCGGCGCCGCCAGGTCGATGCCGAGCTCGCTCTCGGCCGGGGACGTTCCGTTCGCGGCGAGCGCGCGCATCTCGGCCGCGGCCGCGGCCGCGCGGCGCGCCTCGAGCGCGGCCGCCGCCCGCTCCACCTGCGCCAGCGACAGCCCCAGCGCCTTGCCGACGTCGCGCACCGCCGAGCGGCCGCGATAGGTGATGAACTCGCACACCATGCCGGCGTGCTCGCGGCCGTACTTCTCGTACACGTACTGGATGACCTTCTCGCGGTCGCGGTGGGCGAAGTCGATGTCGATGTCGGGCGTTTCCTTACGTTCATCCGAGAGGAAGCGCTCGAACAGCA
>JACQZJ010000103.1 GCA_016213895.1 Planctomycetota bacterium
AAGCTCCCGGACCCGTTCAGATTCTCATACCACGCGATCTTGAAAGTTGAGGCGGATAGCACGTCCGCGTCCCCGTCCCCGTCCAGGTCGCTGGCGAATACCGACGTAGCCGCGTCCGCAACCGTGGAGATCACCTGCTGCGGACCGAAAGTCCCCAGGCCGTTTGTGTTCTCGTACCACGCGACCTTGTCGTCGAAGAGCGATGCGGACAGCACGTCCGCGTCCCCGTCCCCGTCTAGGTCCGTGGCGAACACTGACCAAGGCAGGTCCGCGGCAGTCGAGATCACCTGCTGCGGGCCAAACTCCCCCTTGGCGCCGAGAGCCGTGGGTGGACCCCCTCCCAGCCAGATCCCCACCGCAACGGAGCACCAAACCACGATTCGCTTCATGCTGAACTCCTGCGTCCCCTAGGCGCTTCCGGACATTCTGCCTTCACCAGAAAGACCCGCCGGTCCAGGCCCGGCTCCACGGTCGCCAGTCTACCCGACAACCGGCGGCCGCCACAAGCGCCGAGACCGTGCCCTTGCCCGCCTCGCCCCGCTCCGGGCGAGGGCGAGGCGGGCAACGAGTTCGCGTCCGACATTCTTCACTCCAGCTTGCCGCGAGCATGGCGCCTTGCTGCGACGGGCCGCTCGTTCGTTGCCGCTTTCCCCTCTCCTTCCGGAGGCTGCGCCGTACTCGGCGCTCATATGAGGCGGCGTCTTCGCCCACCACGCTCCCCGACCCACAAGAGACGCCCGCCTTGACCGCCGGCGTCGAGGCGAACCGCGCGGGGAGCGGAGCAGCGTTTCCCTGAGGGAGGGGGCGGTCGCGACGCCGTCCCACTCCACGCCGCCCGTGTCTTCACCACGCTGAGCCGTTTGCTTCGCCTCCGACCTCAACGGGCCACTCGTCGTTCCTCGCGCACTCGATGCACCGGAAGTCGCGTGTCCGCCCCCGATAGCAAGGGAAACGGCTGCGACGCTCCATCTCCGTCCCCTCTCAGATCGTCGCTCCAGTGAGCACGAAACCCCCGTCCACAGCAAACTTGCCCCGCACCTCCATGTCCGTTCCCCTGATACGCGCAATGAACTCCCCCACCTTCGCCTCAACCTCCACCTCGACCTCATGAAAGCCAAGAAACCTTCCCGTCACCGCATACTGCGCCTTGTACACGCACTCCTTGGCGCTGAACAACAGCTTCCCCAGCATACCGCGGCTCTCCTCCGCCTGGCTCTCAAACCACTCTCGCTCGCGCGGCGTGCAGACGCGCGGCAGCAGCTCGTCCTTGAGATCGGCCGCCCTCTCCGCGTCGAGGCCGATGCCGCGCACGCGGCTCCGGAGCGCCACAGCCACGCCGCAGAAGCCGCGCGTGTGGGTGATGCTGCCGACCGCGCCCGTGGGCCAGACGGGCGTGCGGTCGGGCCGCCTGAGGAGCGGCCCCGAGTCCAGGTGAAGCAGATCGAGCGCGCGGCGCGCCAGCACGCGGCCCGCGGTGAACTCGCGGATGCGCTTCGGCGCCGCGTGGCCCAGCGACTGCTCCTCCTCTGGGAGAAGCGCGCCGTGCACCCGGTCCGGATCGCATGCAAAGGCCACTACGCCCTCCGGAAAGAGCGCCCGCAGGCGCGCCGACGCCTCGCCCGCTGTCACGGAAGTCCTCGCGCCTCCTCTGGCTGCTGCTTCGAACGCGAGTCCATCATCGCGCCGCCCGGCTCCCGGTGCTAGCATCCGGCCGCATCAGCCCTCGAGGAGACCGGAGGTGACAACGAGCCGCGGCCCGCGCACGCCGCATCGCAGGGCGGCTGCCGCCCGTCTGGGTCTCTGCGTCGCGCTCCTCTGCGCCTCCGGCATGTTTGCGTGCGCGCCGGACGACGCCGCCGGCACCGAGCCCGTGACGATCGGCGTCATCCTGCCCTTCTCCAGCGGCACCGGAACCGGCGCCAAGCAGGTGCGCAAGGCGCTCGAGATGGCCCTCGCCGGCGACGCCGCGCGCATCCGCCTGCTCTTCGAGGACGACGGCGGGCAGCCGGCGCGCACGGCCGAGCTGGTGCACGAGCTGGTCACGACCAAGCACGTGCTCGGCATCGTGGGCGCGATGGCCAGCCCCTGCGCGCTCGCCGCGGCCGCGCGCGCGGAAGCGCTCGAGGTGCCGTTCATCACTCCGGTGGCGACGAACGCCGACATCACCAAGGAGCGGAAGTGGGCCTTCCGCATGTGCTTCAGCGACCCGCAGCAGGGCGCGCACATGGCGCGCTTCGCCTTCGAGACGCTTGGCCACCGCCGCGTCGCCATCATCCGCGACGTGACCAACGACTACTCGGTGGGGCTCGCCGACGCCTTCACCACGGCCTTCCTCTCCCTCGGCGGCGCCATCGCCGGCGAGCTGTCCTACCACCGCGCCCCGGTCAGCAGCAACGAGGTGGTTGCCTGGCTCGAGGCGCACCCCTGCGACGCCCTCTACCTGCCGCTCTACCGCACGGACATCAACGAGACGATCCGGCGCACGGCGCCGGTCTGGAGCCGGCGCAGGCTGACGCTCCTCGGCGGCGACAGCTGGCACTCCTCCGACCTCATCGACTTCCTGACGCGCGAACCCGCCACGCCGCGCGAGATGTACATCACCGCCCACTATGCGGGCGGCGCGACCGACCCGCAGTCGCTGGAGTTCCTGCGCCTCTACGAGACCGCCTTCGCCGCGCGCAGCGGCCCGCCCACGTCCGCGATCGCCCTCGGCTACGACACCGGCCGGCTGCTCGCCGGCGCGCTCTCGCCCGGGGTGCACACGCCCGACGACCTGCGCGCCGCGCTCGTCCTGCAGCTCCGCTCCTTCCATGGAGTGACCGGCAGCACCTCGATCGACGAGTCCTCCC
This sequence comes from Planctomycetota bacterium, assembly GCA_016213895.1. Lineage (GTDB taxonomy): Bacteria > Planctomycetota > B15-G4 > B15-G4 > JADJEK01 > JACQZJ01. The sequence continues at coordinate 2,850 of JACQZJ010000103.1, forward strand.
ACGAGCTGCACAAGGACACGCACGTGCTGCACTGGAGCGGCGACGAGTGGACGCTCTGCAACGGAGGCGGCGGGAAATGACCGAGCCGCGCGCAGAGGAGCAGCCCGGCGCGGGAGGCGCGGCCGGCAACGAGCGCAAGGGAGCGTTCGAGGAGCGCTCGTTCGGCAAGTACCGCCTCATCCGCGAACTGGGGCGCGGCGGCATGGGCGTGGTCTACCTGGCCGAGGATCCGCAGCTCCGCCGCAAGCTGGCCATCAAGATCCTGCCGCACTCGGTCGCGCAGGAGGAGCGCGTGGTGCAGCGCTTCCTGCGCGAGGCGCAGGCCGCGGCCAGGCTCAGGCACCGCAACATCATCCCCATCTACTCGGCCGGCGAGCTGGAGGGCACCTACTACTACTCGATGGAGTACGTGCCGGGAGTCACCCTCGCCCACCTCCTGCGCGGTTTACGCGAGCGCAAGATGGCGCAGCGCGGCGCGCTCGTGGTGGAGCGCGTGATCGTGGACGGCCAGCCCGCCCTCGAGCTGGTCCACGAGCTGCGCACGCCCTTTACCGGCACGGCGGCGGACCACGACGCCGAGCGCGAGCCGATCCTCTTCTTCCCGCAGCGCAACTACGTGCACGAGGCGCTGCGCCTGTTCGTCGAGGTCGCCGACGCCCTGCACTACGCCCACGGCCAGGGAGTGGTCCACCGCGACATCAAGCCCTCGAACCTGCTGCTCGCGCCGGACGGCCGCCTGCTGCTCGCGGACTTCGGCCTGGCGAAGATCGGCGACGCGCGCTCCATCACCAAGACCGGGGACCTGCTCGGCTCGCCGTCCTACATGAGCCCCGAGCAGACCATGACGCGCCGCGTCCCGGTGGATCACAGGACCGACGTCTGGTCGCTCGGCGTCACCCTCTACGAGTTCCTCACCCTGCGCCACCCGTTCGAAGCGCGCAGCCTCGAGGTCTCCCTCCGGAACATCGTCTCGCTCGAGCCGCCGCCGCCGCGCAGGCTCAATCCGCGCCTGCCCAAGGACGTCGAGACCATCCTGCTCATGGCGCTGGAGAAGAGCCCCGAGCGCCGCTACCCGACCGCCGCCGCGCTGGCGGAGGACCTGCGCTCCGTCTTGAACTACGAGTCGATCCAGGCGCGCTCGGCCGGCCCGATCACGCGCAGCATCCGCTTCGTGCGGCGCCACTCGACGCGCATCGTGTTCGCGCTGCTCGCGGCCTGCCTGCTCGCCGTGGGCGCCTTCGCCCTGACCATGCTCCAGCAACGCAAGCTGCAGGACATCGACCGCGGCATCGCCTACTTCCAGGGCTTCATGGAAAGCCAGGCCGGCGCGGCCGTGGATCAGGAGGAGGTCGCGGAGATCCGCGAAGAGCTGCGCGCACTGCGCAAGAAGAGCCCGAGCCTGAGCGCGGCCATCGACCGCCTGAGCTTCGCCACGATCCGCGAGGCGGAGTCGCACCTGCCGGCGCAGGACCGCCCGGGCGATCTGGCCGCGGTGGTGCGGGCGCTCGCTCGCCTGCGCCTCATCCACCTGCACAACCCGAACGAGATGGAACGCAGCCGCCTGGAGAAAGTCGACCGGGCCACGGCCGAGACGCGCGTGCTCCTGATCTGGGCCATCCACGATCGCCTCGCGGCCTTCTCCCAGCCGGAGCACGCCGACCTCCACTGGGAATGGCTCCGCCACTTCCTGGGAACGAGCGAGGCGACCGCGGGACTGCCACGCGAGCAGAACGTCCTGGTGCGCCGGAACGCCGTGGAGGCGCTGCGCCGCCTGAGCGGCCACGCGCAGTTCGGCGCGCGCGTGATCCCGGCCCTGCTGGAGGTGGCGGAGGACGCCGCGGCCGAGCCGGCGGTCCGCTGCGAGGCGGTCAACGCCCTGGCGTCGCTCGACGGAACGCTGGAGGACGACGCGGCGCTTTTCGCGCTGGCGGGGCTGATCGAGAAGGACCAGCGCTTCTCGCTCCCGCCGCTCGCTCGCTATCGCGCGGCCGAGGTCCTGCGCGCCTCCGGCAGCAGCTCCGGCCACGCGGACGCCTTCCGCCGGCTGCTCGCCGACCCGGCGGCCGCGGTGCGCGCGCTCGCCGAGCAGACCCTGCGCGAGATCGAGAGCGGCTGACGCGGCTCCGGTCAGGCCCCGCGGATGTAGCCCTCGAGCTGCTCGATCAGGCGCTGCTGCTCGGAGATCTGCGCCTTGACCAGGTCGCCGATCGACACCACGCCGATCACGCTCCGCCCCTCGACGACCGGGAGGTGGCGGACGTGGCGGTCGGTCATGAGCTGCATGCACTCGTCGACGGACTGGTCGGGGCGCACCACGTGCACCTCGCTGCTCATGACCTGCCGCACGGCCAGCTCCTGGGAGGCAAGCCCGCGCAGGATCACCTTGCGCGCGTAGTCCCTCTCCGAAAAGACGCCTGCCAGCGCGCCCTTCTCGAGCACGATGAGCGCGCCCACGCTCAAGCGCTCCATCAACTTGAGGGCGTCGAACACGGTCGCGTCCGGCGCGATGGAGAAGACGTCGTTTCCCTTGCTGCGCAGGATGTCCCGGACGGTCTTCATCGCGAATCTCCTTCCTGGGTGTAGCGGCTCGGCCCCGCTCGCTTGGAGGCGGGGCGCGCTGCGGCGCCGCTCCCATAGCCCGGCGCGCGCCCTGGTCAACCGTCCGTGCGAAAAGGATGGGCGCGAGGCGAAGGCGCGCGCGCCTCGCCGCGCGTCCTCGCGCGGTGCGCTCATTCCGGGGCGGGAGCGGGCTCCGGCCCGCGACCGCCTTCCGAAAAAGCCGTCGGCTGTCGGCTGTCGGCTTTCAGCTCGTACCGCGGCTCCATCCAACGGGCGCCGTGCATTCATTCCGGGGCGGGAGCGGGCTCCTCTCCCGCCCGCGACCGCCGACCGCATGTAGGTTGAAACGGAGCGGCCCGCCTCGACCCGGGCCGTCGAGACGGCGCAGTGGACGAGCGGAGCGGCGTTTCCCCGGTGGAGGGGCCGACAGCGACGACGTACCACCCTCGCCCAACGTTCCTTCACCACACTGGACCGCCAGCATCGCCTTCGCCTCGACGAGCCGCTCGACGTTCGTCGCGCGCACGATGCACCTGGAGTCGCGATCCGGCCCCGGACCCGGGGAAACGGCCGCGACCGCTCGCCGTGCATTCATTCCGGGGCGGGAGCGGGCTCCTCTCCCGCCCGCGAGCGCCTACCGCAAGTACGTTGAATCGGAGCGGCCCTCATCGACCGCGGGCCTCGGGAAGGGGCGTCAGCCGAGCGGAGCGGCGTTTCCCCGGCGCAGGGAGCGGCCGCGACGACGTTCCACCGCACCCGGCGTACCTTCACCGCACCGAACCGCCTGCTTCGCCTTCCCCGCGACGAGCCGCTCGACGTTCGTCGCGCACGCCCGGCCCGCGAGCGCCTACCGCAAGTACGTTGAACCGGAGCGGCCCTCATCGACCGCGGGCCTCGGGAAGGGGTGTCAGCCGAGCGGAGCGGCGTTTCCCCGGCGCAGGGAGCGGCCGCGACGACGTTCCACCGCACCCGGCGTACCTTCACCGCACCGAACCGCCTGCTTCGCCTTCCCCGCGACGAGCCGCTCGACGTTCGTCGCGCACGCGATGCACCGGGAGTCGCGCACCCGCTCCCGGAGGCCGGGGAAACGACCGCGATCGCTCGCCGTGCGTTCATTCCGGGGCGGGAGCGGGCTCCTCTCCCGCCCGCGAGCGCCTATCGCCGCGGCGGCAGGAGCACATAGGCCGTGCCGCCGCGGCGCATCCACACTTGCTCCATCTGTTCCCTGAGGTAGACGACCTGGCCCGCGCCCGCCGTGGCCGCGGCCGAGTCGTTCACCGCCACGTTGCCGGCCGCGTCGAAGCCCGTCACGACCAGCAGGTGGCCGTTTGTCGACTCGTAGGGCGCGTTCTGGAGCTGTCCCTTCTCAGCCGCGATGGTCACGATCAGGGGCCGGCCCGCCGCGATCAGGCGCTCCACCTCGTCCCAGGCGGAGAAGCGCGCGAGAAACCCGGGAACGCCCAAGCCGTACGCGCCCTGCACCGCGCGCGCCCAGTTGCCGTAGATGCCGTGCTCGGCGTCGAAGAGGCGCTCCGCCACCAGCGCCGGCGCCGCCTCCTGGCCGTAGTGAGCGAGGACCATGGCCACCGAGAGCGGCGAGCACACGCGCCGCCGGATCGACGGCTCCACGTCCGCCTGGCTGAAGAACGGCACGCCAAGGGGCGGCCCCGGCGCGAGCAAGCGCTGCGCCGGCGGCACGGCGTCGGGATGGAGCCACGGCAGGCCGGTGCCGTCGCTCAGGCAGCAGGCCACGCGGCGGATGGAGATCGGCTCAGCACCGCCCTCCGCCCGGACGCGGTACTGGAGGCGGTCGTAGCGCTCCTCGGAATGGAACACGTCGATGTCGACTTTGCCGCCCGCGAAGCTCGTCATCGCTCCCTCGCCCGGGAGAGGCGCGTTTCCCCACGAACCGATCCGGAGCCACGGCGACCACGTATCCGGCAGCACGCGGCCCACGCGCAGCTCGACCACGAACCCGGAGCCCTGCGGCACGTCCACGTTCCAGGAGAGGAGCGCCTCGTTGAAACCGCGCGCGACCTCGAGCACCGGCGACTCGTGGCTGGCGCACGCGCCGCCTGGCGCGAGCACCATGCCCGGCCCGCTGCCCGCCTCGAGCGGGAGCCGCGCGAGCAGGCGCCAGTCCTCCGCGCCCTCTCGCAGGGCGAACTGGTGCACCCAGGGCTTCTCGGGCTCGGCTCCGCACAGCTCCTCGTCCACCGCGCGCGCGAGCTGCTGCAGGTAGGTGTCCGCGACAGCGTGCCGCGCCGCAGCCGCGAGAAGGTAGACGGTCCTCCCGTGCTCGATGCGCGCGCTCTCCGCGCAGAAGCCTTCGCTCTCGTGGCGCTCGCCGGCCACGCCCGCGTTCCTGCCCTTGAGGCCGAGCAGGAAGGCGGCGGGCGGCGAGGCGAGGCAGGCGCAGGGGAGCGCGCGCAGCATCTCGCGGATCGTGCCAGACGCCGCGTCCGCGCCGGCCGGCTCGTCGCCGCGGAGCACGGCGCGGCGCTCCCCGGAAAGGACGATCAGACCGCAGCGCCTTTCCGCCTCGGCCAGGCCCAGCTCCTCGCCGAGGCGCGCGTCGATCCGCTCGAGCATGGCCTGCAGCTCCAAGTCCAGCGCGGGCTCCTCGCCCGCGCCGGGGCCGCCGGTCGCGCACTGCGTCAGGGCCGCGGCGAGCAGCAACCCGATCAGGAAGAGCAGCGGGAGATTCACCGTCTCTCCATTGCCACGCGGCAGGTTCAGCGCTTCTCGAGCAAGGCCCTCGCCCTGTTCTCGGCCGCGGCAAAGTCGTGGCCGCCGGCCCAGAGGCAGGCGCGCACCCTCTCGTCGTCCGTGCCGGAGGCCAGACCCGAGAGCAACGCCATCTGCGCGAGGTGCAGGCTGGCATAGCGCGGCGTGTGGCAGGCGGCGCACCTCGCGGCGTAGGAGGCCGCGGACTGGCGCGGCGCGCTCGTGTCGTGGCACTCCTCGCAGGCGACCCGGCCCGCGTGCGGGCTGGGCGGCCAGGTCTCCCACTCGCCGCCCACCTGCACGCGTCCCGCGAGGCACTCGGCCTCGGCCACGTGACAGCCGGCGCAGTCCTGCGGCGCGGGGCGGTAGACCGGGCCCTGGTGGCAAGCGGCGCAGTCGACGGCGCGGTGCGCGCCGTCCAGGGGGAAGGTCGTGTCCCGGTCGTGCGAGAACAGGTCGCCGGAGACGCTCCAGCTTGCCGTGACGTGGCAGGAGGCGCAGTCCTGCTGCGACAGACTCCCCTGGTGCGGGTCCTCGTGGCAGCCGGCGCAGTCCCGGGGAACGCCGCGGAACCGCGCGAAGGCGGCGCCCTCTTGCGGCTCGTGGCATCCCGCGCAGGGCGTGGCGATGTGGGCGCCGGTCAGGGGGAAGGGCGCGAAGTCCTCGTGCCGGAACAGGACGGCCCTCCCGGTGAAGCTCGCGAGGTCGTGGCACGTCGCGCAGTCGCCGGCGCCGAACTGCCCGCCGTGCGGGTCCTCGTGGCAGGCCGCGCACTCGTGCGAGACTCCGCGATAGAGGGGCACATCGCCCGCTGCCTGGCCGCGGTGGCACTCGACGCACTCGACCGCGGCGTGCGCGCCCTCGAGCGGGAAGGGCGCGAAGTCCTCGTGCCGGAAAAGCACCTCGCCGCCGGTGAAGCCCGCCTCGCGGTGGCAGTTCTCGCAGGGAGTGGCGCCGAACTGCGCGGCGTGCGGGTCCTCGTGGCAGGCGGCGCACTCCGTGCCGATCTCCTTGAAGCGCGCCTCGCCGAGCGGCCTGTCCGCCCCGGGCGGCTCGTGGCACGCCTCGCAGTCGAGCGCCGCGTGCGCTCCGAGCAGAGGGTAGCGCGAGTCGCGGTTGTGCTCGAAGGAGAGGTGGCGACCGCCCCACTCCTCCTCGTCGTGGCAGGAGGCGCACGCGCTGCCCGCGACGCTGAGCTCGCCCTTGTGCGGATCAGCGTGGCAGACGGCGCAGTCCCCGTAGGCGATGCCGATGAAGCGGAAGCCGCGCGCGCCAACGTGGCAATCCTCGCACTCGAGGGCCGCGTGCCGGCCGCGCAGCGGGTAGAGCGCGCGCTGGTGGTTGAAGGCCGTGCGGTCGAAGTCGATGATCGACTCGACGTGGTCGTCGTGGCAGGCGACGCACTCCCCGCCGAGGTCGCGGCCGTGGTGGCCGGAGGCGGCGGCAAGGCGCTCCGCGATCTCCTCGTGGCAGCCCAGGCACTTCTCCGAGGGCACGGCCGCGGTCAGATCGTGGCAGGCGTTGCAATCCTGAAGCTCTGCTTCGCTCCGGTGCGCCGCGCAGAGCGGCGCCGGCTCCACCACGAGGCGCGGATCGCGGACCAGGCGCCGCACCGGTTCAGCCTCGGGCGCGAGCGCGCACCAGCGATAGAAGAGCGCGCCGGCCACGGCCAGCATTGCGGCGAGAAGGACGAGCACGGTGCGGTTCACGGCCGGCCCTCTCCTTCCTTCCCCGGCGCGGCGCACTCGAGCGCGTGGTGCTCGCGGGCGTAGCGCGCGTCGACCCGGCCCGTGAACACGGCGGGCAGGGCCTGGCGCGTTGCGGGCAGGACCAGCGCCAGGAACAAGTGCCCGAGCAGGAGGGGCACGGCCAGAGCGGCGCAGATGACGTGCGTGTACCAGGGAAGCAGAGCACCGGGCCAGTACCACATGAGCAGCCCGGTGGCGAAGAACAGCGGGATCAGCGCCATCAAGGCCAGCATGTGGACCTTCTGGCCCGGATTGAACTTCCCGCAAGGCGGCGCCTTGTGGCACGGCGAGAGCGCGCGCACGGGCGCGAAGAGCAGCCAGGCGAGGTCGCTTCTGCCGAAGCAGAGCGCGACGCAAGCGTTCCTGAGCAGGGTGCGCGTGTCGCCGCCGACGAACACCAGCAGGAGAGCGGCCGGCAGCGCCCAGCCGGCGATCTTGTGGATCAGCACGAGCGTGTCCTCGCCCGCGATCGCGACGCCGAAGCGCCGAGAGGCGAGCAGCAGCCCGCCGCTGCCGAGGAGCGTGAAGTAGGGGAGCGCCTGCGCCCAGTGGTAGACGCGCTCCGTGGGCCCGAAGCGCAAGACGGTGCCCTCGTCGCGCGCCCCGCTCACGGCAGGCTCCATTCCTGCTCGAAGAAGATGACCTCCGCGCCCGACTCCTTCCCGGCCGCAACCGTCACGCGCAGCGCCGTCGCCTCCTCCGGCAGGCAGGCCGCGAACGTGCGGGGCTCGCCGAGCGCCAGCGCCTCCCCCAGCTCCTTGAACAGCTCCCATTCACGCGTGGCCAGGGCCGCGCCCGAGCGGTCCAGGCCGGTGAAGGTCACGCGCACCCGCCGGAAGCCGAACTCCCCGGTCGGGATGAGGTGCGGCAGGCGATTCTCCAGCTTCAGCGCCACGCTCACCGCGCCGTGCTCGCGCGCACGGCTATGAAGCTCCACGCGCAGCGCGTCCTCGAAGTTTGCGACCGCGTCGAGATGGAAGGTGTGGCGCCGTCCCGGGAACTCGTCCTCGAGCGCCACGAGCGCGCTGGAGAGCAGGTCCGTGGCCTGGGCCAGGGTGCGCGTCACGCGCGGCATGTGGCAGTCCTGGCAGGAGCGCTTGCCCAGCTCGGGCGCGCGCCGCCACTCGGCGAAGGTACCCTCGTGGCACTTCCCGCACAGCTCGGACGCGAGGAAGATCTCCTGCTCCTGGGCCACCGGGTGCGGCCTCACCGGCGCAGAGGCCGGCGCCGGCCCGGCCATCGCGCAGCCGTCGAAATGGCAGGCGATGCACGTCACCCCTTCCTCGCGCCGCGCCGAGCGCAGGAGCGGCACTCCCTCGACGAGAACCGACGCGGGCGCGTGGCAGCCGAGGCACTCCGTGATCCGGTACTGCGACGTGGCGCCGACGAAGGCCGGCCGCACCCAAGCTTCCGCGTGCGCCGACGCGCGGAACTCCTCGTAGATGGCCACGTGGCACTCGCCGCACTGCTCGACGCCAGGCGAAACGTCCTCCACCGTGGTCAGGTGCTCGTACCCGCCGACCACGCAGCCGGCGACGACGGCGACGGCTGCGCAGGCGAGCAGCGCGCGCGCGTCAGCCATCGCCCCGCTCCAGGAGCCGCGCGGCCGCCCTGCCCAGGGCGGTCTGCAGCCGCGCGCGCTCTCCTTCGTCCACGGCGAGAGCGCGCGCCGCCACGCCCTCGCAGAAGCGGCAGGCGCCGCAGCCGCGGGCGCAGCCCGGGTCGTTCCGGGCGAAGTGCTCGACGAAGCCCTCGAGAGCGGCAGCCTTGACGCGCACCGGCCTGGGCGGCGGCCCGGAGGCGCCGGCCGCGCGCCAGGCCGCGGCGAGCTGGGCGTCCCAGACCAGGTCCATCATGTCGCCGTCGAACGCGCGCGCGAGATACGCTTCCGCGCAGCTCGCCAGCCAGTCGCTCGAGCGGCCGCGCCCGGCGATCTTGATGGCGGACACCCCCGCCTCCTCGTAGTAGCGCACGTCCTCTGGGCGGAACCACGAGCCCTTCACGAACTCCACCGGGCTCGCCAGCTTGTCGAGGTTGCAGTTCAACAGCGAGAAGGCCTCGTAGGGCGCCGGCGAGTCTTCGGCCGACGCGTGCGACACCGAGTTGTAGCAGTATGTCTCGTACGGGCAATGGAGCAGGCAGGGATGATTGCACAACGCCTCGAGCTCGAGGTCCGGGCACTCGCGCCGCAGGCGGCGGATGAAGGCGAAGTCGCGGATCGTGTCCGGATCGAGAATCAGGCGCGCGGCGCCGCGGCCCTGGTAGTGCTGCGCTTCGCCAATGGACCGGGCGAACGCGACGGAGGAGACGTGGATGCGGAGCTCGGGCGCGTGGCGCGCCGCCAGGTCGATGAGGTACGGGCTCGCCAGGACGAGGGCGGTGCAGCCGGCGTCCCGGGCGAAGTGCAGCTCGTCGATGAAGCGGCCGCGCTCGCTCGGGTCGAACTCGCGGTTGCCGGTGCAGCTCGCGTTCAGCAGGCAGTTGAAGCCGAGACCGCGCGCGCGCGCCGCGGCCACGTGGCGCGCGAACTCCGCACGTTCCACCTGCGGCAGGCTCTGCCGCGGCCGGCCGCAGCCGGTCGGCGACAGGGGCAGCGAGCCGTAGAGCTCCGCGACCTGGATGGCGCGGCCGCGCGCGCGCTCGTTGGCGCTTTCCAGCCGCTCGAGGAGAGCGTCCTCGAAGGACGTGGGCATGACGATGCGCATCATGTGAATCGCTCCAGCCATCCGGTCTCGCCGAGGAAGTCGAGCACCGCGGCCGCGCAGGCCTCCTCGCGCCCCAGGAAGAAGTGGTCCGCGCCGTCAAGCAGCGCGACACGCGCGCCCGGATAGAGACGCGACAGTTCGTCACGCGCCGGTGCCGGGTCGAGGGCGTCTTTCTCCGCGAGCACGAGCAGGCACGGGTTGGCGCGGGCGCCGAGCGCCCTGAAGTCGAGCCGCCCAAGCGGCGGCGCCACGAGGACGAGCGGCAGATCGAGAGCAAGGCGCTCCGCGAGGCGGAGCGCGACGTAGGCGCCGAAGCTGTAGCCGCCGAGCAGCGCCGGAACAAAGAGGCGCGCGGCCCGCTCGTACGCCTCGGCGGCGTCCTCGAGCACGCGCCCGTGCTCTCCCCTCTCGGCCACGCCCTTCCAGTACTCCCAGCGCTGCACCCCGGGCAAGGCGGCGCAGCTCCCCCCCACCGAGCGGTAGTTGAAGCGCAGCACCGGCAGGCCGGCGTTGGCCAGGGCGCGGGCGAGCGCGCGCAGCACGTTGTTGTCCAGGTCGCCGCCGAGGTGCGGCTGCGGGCTGCAGAGAAGCGCCCCGCCGCGCCGCGCGTCGCCGGGGAAGGTGCAGGCGATTTCGACCTGCTCGCCCGGGCGCGCGGGAAGGTGCCGCGTCTCGTGGAGCGCCGCGTCCATCAGTAGAGCCCCCGCTGCGCCTGCTCCGCCACGAGCGGCTCGGGATCGCGCACCCCGACGGCTGCGAAGCCGAGCGCCGTCACCTCCGCGTTTGCCGCGATGGCCGTGGCCTGGTCGCGCTCGACCAGGTTCGGCAGGAAGAACGACTCGTCCAGGCGGCTCAGGACCACGCGGCCGGCGCCGCCCGGGGGCAGGGGATGCGACAGGTCTGCGCCGTCCGGACCGTCCGCGACGACCGTCACCAGCAGGCGGCCGGCGAGCGGGAAGTAGTCGAGATGCAGCGCGCCAGCCGCGTCGGCCTGAGGCGCCCGCGCCTCCATCAAGAGCCCGAACATCGAGTTGCCGTAGCCGGGCAAGACGAGCGCGCGCGGGAAGAGCCCGCGGATCTCGGCGTAGGTAGCGCCGCTCATCGCCATGCCGCCAAGGTGGACGCCGCGCACGGCCTCGCGGCGCTCTCGCGGCAGGGCGCGCGCCAGCTCGAGCGCGAGCGGCGGCGTGGCGAAGATCACCTCGGGCCGCTCGCGCTCCATCACGTCGAGCGCCTGGGAAAGCACGTGCTCGCGGTAGAGCCGCTCCCCGAGCGAGCCCGGCGCCTGCGCCCGCGCCCAACGCGGATCGAGGTCCACCGAGAAGGGCTCGAGCGAGCCGTGCAGGCGCGCCAGGAGCCGCGCCGCCTGGCCGATGACGTGCGGCCCGGACGGGCCGATGAAGAGCCAGCCGCCGCCGCGCGGGAAGCCGCGCGGCGAGCCAGCGGCGAGGAAAGGAGCGCCGAAGGCCTCCTCGAACTCCTGCTGCGTGAAGACGGAGCGCGTGGGCCGGCCCGTGGTGCCGCCCGATTCCGCGAGCACCAGGCCGGCGCGCTCCCGCCAGAGCGAGCGCGGCACAAAGTCGAAAAGCGGCCGGCAGAGCAGCTCCTCGCGGTCGAAGGGACCGAAGCGCGCCAGGTCGGCGGCCTCCCTGACCTCGGCCAGGGCGCAAAGCCCCAGCGCGCGCTCGCGCTCCAGCCAGAAGGGCGATCCGCCCTGCGGATCGAAGTGGCGCCGCACGGCGCGGCAGAGCGCGGCGTTCGTCCTGTCCTGCGCGGGCGTCATCGGCGCACCAGCAGGAGGGCGGGCAGAAGGAGCAGATCGCAGGCCAATGCGAACACGGCGGTCGCCGCGATCAGCAGGCCGAAGTGGAAGGTCGGCTGGAAAGAGGCCGCGGTGAACGCGGCGAAGCCGAGCGCGGTGGCCGCCGAGGTGAAGACGATCGGACGGCCGACCGCGCGCAGGACCTCCTCCAGCCGCGCGGCGGCCGGCGCGGCGCCGCCGCGCGCGTAGCGGTCGAGGAAGTGGATGGTGTCGTCCACCACCAGGCCGAACGCGATGCTCGCCACCATCACCGTGGCCACGTTCAGCGGGATGCCGAGGAAGCCCATCATCCCGAGCGTCAGCAGGACGGGCAGGAGGTTCGGGACCAGGGCGAGGAGCGCCAGGCGCAGCGAGCGGAAGGCGAAAGCGAGCAGCAGGGTCACGATCGCCAGGGAGAGCGCGAAGGTGCGGATCTGCGTCCTGAGCAGCAGCGCCTGCATGCGCACGAGCAGGGGAACCGCGCCGGTGACGCGAGCGCTGATCGCCGGCGGCAGGCGGCTCCCCGCCTCCTGCTCGATGAGCGCCATCAAGGCCGCGCTCGTCTCGATGGAGGTCGTGCGCGAGGCAACCGTCCAGCGCACGTCCATCCGCTCTTCCTCGTCCCGCGCGCGTTCGCCGAGCAGCGGCCCGAACACGCCGGTGACGTTCGGCTGCGCGCTGATGATCCGCTCCAGACGCGCCCCTTCCTCCACCATGTCCGCGGAGAGCAGATCCGCGCGCGCTCCGCTCACCCAGATCTCGATGGGAGTGAGGCCGGTGATCGACTCCTCGATCGCGGCGGTCGCCGTGACCAGCGGGTGGTCCGCGGGAAAGTAGGAGAGGATGTCCGACTCGACGGCGAGGCGCGAAAGCCCGAATCCCGCGACCGCCGCCGCGAGAGAGGCGCCGCCCAGGATCGGCCAGCGCACGCGGCGAAGCGCCGCCACGGCCCGCGCCGGGAGGCGCGACGCCGAGCGCGCAGCGCAGCCGCCGGAAGCCGCGCGGCCGGAGAAGAGCAGGTCGAGCGCCGGCAGGAGGGAGAAGACGAGCAGGAAGCTCAGCGCCACGCCGAGCGCGGCGAACAGCCCGAGGTCGCGCACTGGCAGCAGGTCCGCGCAGGAGAGCGCAAGGAATCCGGCCGCGGTCGTGGCCGCGGTCATGAGGCACGGCCGGAAGGTGTCGTCGATCGCGCGCCGCCAGCGTTCGGCGTTCGTGGGCGCGGCCGCGGCGCGGTGGGCGGCGGCGAGGTGCAGGGCGTAGGCCGGGCCGATGACCACGAGCAGGGCCGGCACGATCGACACCACCATGTTGAAGGAGCGGCCAGAGAGCACGAGGGCGCCGCACGTCCAGACCGAGGCCGCGCCAGCCACGAGCAGCACGGCGAGGGCCGTGCTGAGCCGGCCGAGGGCGGCCCACAGCACCAACCCGATGAGCAGGACCACGGCCGGGAAGAGGCGCGAGAAGGACCGGTTCGAGGCAGCGTCGAGGTGGTGGTTGATCGCCTCGGGCCCGGCCACGCGCAGCGCGGCGTTCGAGCCCGAGGACGCGTGGAGCTGGTCGATGCCCTCGAAGAGGAGCTGCTTCGCGGCCGAACCGAGATCCGCATCCGGCTGCACGAGGAAGGCCACGGCGCCTTGCTCGGGCGCGGCCAGGCGGCTCGCGAGGTCGCTGCCCGCGCGCAGGCGCGGCGTGCCCGCGCCGTCCTGCGCGAAGGGCCCGAGCACGCGCGCCACGCCCGGCAGCCCCTGCAGGTCGAACTGCATGCGCGCGGCGGATGCGGCCTGCGCTGAGTCGTCCAGGTCCACACCGCACAGGGCCACCACCAGGTAGCTGTCCTCGCCGAACACGGCGCGGAACTCGGCATAGCGCGCGAGCTCTGCGTCCCCGGCGGGCAGGAAGGCGGCGATCGAGTTGTCCACGCGCAGGCCGCGCGCCAGGACCGCGCCGAAGGCGGCCGTCACGGCGAGCACGGCGAGCGCCACGAGGCGCGGGTGCTCGAGCAGGATGCGCGCGAGGCCCTTCACCTGCCTACCAGTCCTTCAGCCACTCCCGGATGGTCTTCACCCCGACGCGCCGCACGGCCCCGGCGAAGCGCTCGGCGACCAGGCGCGAGACGCCGCGCGCGAGCACCGCGTCGATCGCGCCCGGCACGGGCGCGAGGTCGGCGCGCGTGGCCACGAGCGCGGGGTAGATGCGCAGCACGCGCGGGTTGTTGAGCATGAAGGAAGCGACCATGTCGTGGCGCGCGAGCAGCTCGGCGCCGAAGATGCCGGGGAAGTAGGAGTCGACGATGCGGTTCAGCCCGGCCGCGCCGAGCGGGCTCGCCAGGCCCGAGAGCTTGACCGGGTGGAACTCGAGCCCGAGCATGAGGCCGCAGCCCCTGACCGCGCGCACCACGTCCGGGTGCTTGGCGCGCACCGCCTCGAGCTCGCCCTTGAGCCACGCGCCGAGCTCGGCCGCGCGGCCGGCGAAGTCCTCGTCGAGCGTCACGGCGAGCGCCTCGAGCGCCAGCGCCGCGCTCCGCGCGCGGCCGCCGAAGGTGGAGGTGTGCACCAGGCACTCGTTGATGCGGCCGTAGGCCTGGCGCTGCAGGCTCGCCCGCGTGATGGTCGCGCCGATCGTGGCCAGGCCGCCGCCCAGGCTTTTCGCCACGCACAGCACGTCCGGGACGACGTCCTCGGCCGCGCAGCGGAAGAGCGTCCCGGTGCGGCCGAACCCGGTCTGCACCTCGTCGAGGATGAGGAGCGCGCCGTGGCGCCGCGCCAGCTCGGCCGCGGCGCAGAGGTAGCCCGCGGGCGGCACGACCACGCCCCCTTCCCCCTGGATCGGCTCGAGCACCAGGCCGGCGATCCTGCGCTCGCGGTCGGCGGCGAACGCGGCGGCGAGGGCCTGCGTGTCGCCGAAGGGGACCATCGGCCAGTCGGCGAAGCGCGGCACGTGGCGGCGGTACTTCTCCCGGCCGGTGACCTGCAGCGTGCCGAGCGTCTTCCCGTGCAGCGACTCCTCGGCGTAGACGAAGCGATCCCTTGCGCCGGCGAAGACGCGCAAGGCCAGCTTCAGCGCGCCCTCCACCGCCTCCGTCCCGGAGTTGCAGAAGAACACCGCGTCCAGGCCGGGCGGCGCCACGTGGCTCAGGTTCTCGGCCAGCGCCGCCGTGTAGGGCGAGGGGAACTCCTTCAAGAGGTCGGCCGTCTCGCGCTCGTCGAACCAGCGCGCCGCCTCGACCATGCGCGGGTGGTTGTGGCCGTGATTGAGCGCGCCGTAGGAGGAAACCAGGTCCAGCAGGCGCCGCCCGTCGCGCGTGTACAGATACGGCCCCTGCGCGCGCTCGATACGCACCTCGTCGTAGCCGCCGAGCTGCATGAGCGTGATGAGCGCCGGGTTCAGGTGGGCGCGGTGCCAGCGCAGCACGGTCTCCTGGTCGAGATCCGGCACGTCCTGCAGGCGCACGAGGTCGAGGGTGGCGAGGTTCATGTGTCTCCGTGCCGCGCGCCGCAGGCGAACGGATGCAGCGCGAAGAAGTCCTCGAGCGCCGCCGCGGTGGCGAGCGCGTCATGCAGATCGCCGCGAATGCGGACCTTCTGCTCGAAGAACAGCTCGGCCGGCTTCACGCGGCCCGAGACCGCGGCGAGGAAGGACTCCGCGTCCACCGCGAAGTCGAAGCACGCGCCGTGCGCGGGAGCCTGGGCGACCGACTCGAGGACTCCGTCGACGATGCGCAGGCGGAAGCAGCCGGCTTGCGCCACGCTCACCGTGAAGTCGGCGCTCAGGCTCTTCAGGCCGGCGACCAGCAGCACGCCGGTCCGGGCCGCGAGGAAGTGCTCGAAGTACTCGCGGGCGCGCGCGGCCTGGCCGTTCACCGCGCCCTGGGGCGGCGCTTCCTCCCGCCACGCGCTCAAGTGCGCGGCGAAGACCTGGCGCAGCCAGGCCGGGTTCGCGCCATCCTCGCCGTCGAACTCGGAGACCAGACGGCGGCGGTCGTGGACCGTGTGCAAGAACAGGTACGGCTGGTAGGGGCGGCAGCGCCGGGCGAGGATCCTCTCGTAGCGGTCCGCGCCGGAGAGGTCCGCGGCGGGCACGAGGCGCGCGCGGATTCCCGCAAGATGCTCGTTCGCGGCCGCCTCGATCTCCGCGATGGCGGTGGGTCGGCCGGCGGTCAGGTGGAAGGTCCTCTGCCCCTCAATCGGCCGCGCCAGGGCCTCGGCCAGCACGCGCACCACGAAGTCGAGAGGCACGAGGTTGAGCTGGGCACGCGGATCGCCGGCGCAGCGCAGCACGCGCTCGGCGCTCGCTTCCCTGCCCTCCAGGCCGGCGAGGTACTTGAGGTAGACGAGCGGTCCCGGACCGGGAGGAGCGCCCGGCCGGGGCGCGTCGCCGAGCACGATCCCGGGGCGGAAGATCCAGAGCGGCACGCGGAGCTCGCGCGCCGCCCGGGTCAGCGCGGCCTCCGCCTCGCGCTTGGAGCGCTCGTACGGATTGTGGTGCCCCTGCCCCTTGTCGAGGTCGCCCTCGAGGAAGCAGCCGTCGTGGTCTCCCGACACGTACGCGGTCGAGACGTGGATCAGCGGGCAGCGCGCCTCGGCCGCCAGCTCGAGGGCGCTCAGCGCGCCGCCCACGTTGATCGGCCGGTACTCGTCCAGGCGTTCGCCCAGGAAGTCGGTGCGCGCCGCCGCGTGCAGCACGGCCTCGAGGCTGCGGGCGAGGCGCGCGCGCGCCTCGGCGTCCAGGCCCAGGCCGGGCAGGGCGGCGTCCCCCTCGACCACGTCGATCGCGCCTGCCTGCAGGGCCTTCAGGCCCGCGCCGGGCAGAAGGCCCTCCAGCCGTTCGCGGCCGGATGCTCCGTCCCTTCCGCGCACGAGCAGGCAGAGCCGCCGCGACGCGCACAGGCGCTCGACCAGCGCCGGGCCGACCGACCCGGTGGCGCCGGTGACA
>JACQZJ010000148.1:0-15134 GCA_016213895.1 Planctomycetota bacterium
GCGTCGCAGCCGTTTCTCCGGGGCCCGGCGCGGCAGCGCGAGCCACGCGGAGCACCGGGCGTTCCTGCTGATCCTGCCGCATCGCGGCCCCGATTCGAGGCGTGGCCGGTTTCTGCCGGCATGGCCGGCAGATCCGGCAGGAAAGGGCTCCTCTTGCCGGGCGGCAGCCTGGCAGGGAGGCCGAAACCGGCTGAATCGGTCGCGCGCCAGCGGCGAAGTCCGGCAACCCGAGCGCCTGGGGTGGTGGTTCGCTGCCGCGGGCTGGCAGAAATGGCCGCGTTCTTGCCGCGGAGCCGGCAGCATGCCGGGAAAGAGCACTACTCCAACATCGATCATCGACCTTCAGCGGCGGCGGGGAGCACGGGGCGGAACCCCAGGTACCTGCTGCGGTTCCTGACGCGGACCCAGTCCCGGTACGCGGAGCGGCACCCCCTGGCACCGAACCAGAAGCAGCCCCCGCGAACGGCCCGCCCCACGCCGGTGGGCTGGCCCACCGGATTCGCGATCGGCACGTCCGAACTGACGTAGGTCCGCCGATCGTCGCGGCACCACTCCCACACGTTCCCATGCATGTCGAACAGCTCGAAGCCGTTCTCGCGCTTCCGTCCGATGGCGTGGACGCGACGGCCGCTGTTCTTCCCGTACCACCCGCAGTCGTCCAGACTGCGCTCTCCGTTCCCTGTCGCGAACCGGGTCTGCTTCTCGGCTCGCTCCACCGACTCTCCGCGGCATGCGTACTCCCATTGCGCTTCGGTCGGCAGGGTTCCCTCCAGGCTCGTGCCGTGGCTCAGCCAGAAGCCGAGCCAGCGCGAGAAGGCCATCGCCGACCACCAGGACACTTCGGTCACCGGCCGGTCCGCCTGCTCATCCTCGGGGAAGCCGGCTTGCTTCGACCAGTAGTCCCTGTGCTCGGGATCGAACAGGTGGTATTGGCGCAACGTGATCGGCGTCCGCCACAGGCGAAACCCGCTCATCGACACCGGGTGCTGGGGATACTCGTTGTCGTCCGCGTCCCGGTCGTCGTCCGGGCTTCCCATCCAGAACGTGCCCGCCGGCACGTCGACGCAGGTCGCGACGCGACGGCCGCCGATCTCGATCCAGCGCAGGGCGTCCACGTCGGGCGGCTCGATGGACCGGTACAGCCGGACTCGGGCTGCTTGGCACGCGGCGCGGAGAGCCGAGTGCTCCCGGGCCCTCTCTTCCTCGATTCCCAGCGCCTCGTCCACCCAGAACAGCCGCTCGCTGTCGAGCCGGCCCGAGGGGCGGATGGTCTCAGGCTTCCCAAGGAAGCGCGCCACCACTTCCCGGCCCTGCTCGTCGGACGGGTCCGGCGCCACCAGGTCGAACAGCCGCTTGAATACCGCCGCGACCGCCTCTCGGTCCTTCGCTCTTTCGCCATTCAGGACCTCGCCGATCAAGTCCAGGGGCGCGCGAGGGGTGCTCGCCAGGGTCCTGAGGGCGATCGAGCGATCGATCTGGAGCAGCCGGTCGAACAGCTCCCGCTGGTGGTCCGGCTCCTCGATCTGCTCCGCGAGCAAGGACAGCGGCTCGACGAAGAAGCGGCGCCGGCCGGCGGACGCGCCGGCGACCAGGTCGAGGACTCGTTTGCGGCCAGCCCGTCCGGACGCGTGAAGCTCGCGAAGCGCCTCGGCGGCCAGCGCCTCCTGGAGGCAGGCGTGCAGGAAGCCCCACAGGTCGTCCTTGAGCGCGTCCTCGTGGACGGACCGGTCGAGAGGCCAGAGCACGCCCGCCTTGCTGACACTTCTCAGGAAGTCCGCCGCGCCCATGGCGCCCGGCCAGGCGACGCGGAAATCGTCCAGCAGCGATCGGCCGCGTGCGGGCCGCTTCACGCTCTCGCCGGCCCCGGCGAGGCGATGCGTCAGGTAGTCCTCGATCTCGGCGTACGGGAGCGAGCGCGCTCCTTCCGTGGTCATGTGGAGCGCCAGGGCGCGCAGGACTCTTCGCGCGAGCTTGAGATGAGGCAAGCGGGCGCTGGTCTCCTTCCACTGCTGCCGGAGCATGCACTCCACCAGGTCGTCGTAGAACTCGTGCCGGGCAAGCGAGGGGGTGCGTCCTTGCTCGATGACGAAGGCCGCGAGGGTCAGCCACAGGGGGTTGCCAGCGAGATACGAGAACCCCGGGTGCTCCTGGAACCAGGCCACCCACTCCGCCGGCGATCGCGTGCTCGACCGCGGCGGCTTCTCCTGGAAGTAGCCCTCCAGGAAGCTCTGCTGCCGTGGCTCGTCGAGCCGGACAAGGCGAGCCTCGCGGAACGGGTCGCTGAGCAGAGCGTCGCCGGTCGGCCGCGTCGCCACCACGATGGCGGGCCGATCGGGACCGGCGGCCGTGAAGCCGCGGCCGAGCGTCTGATCGAGCTGGCCGATCCAGTCCAGCAGGTCCTGCCGCAAGGACTCATCCGTGTCCCGCGCCGAGACCTCGTCCAGGCCGTCGAGCAGCACGAGCAGCCGGCCTGCCTCGCGCTCCTGGCGCAGGCGCGCGAGCCGAGCTTGGCTGTAGGACCGCTTCGCCCACAGGAACGCGAGCAGCTTCTCCAAGGCGTCCTTGCCCGGTGCGGAGCGGAAGCCGGCAGCGAGCCGGTGCAGGGGGAGGTAGAGGGGCGTCCAGGAAGCGGCTCCGCCCCCTTTGGCCTCGCGCCGGGCCAGGTCCCAGGCGGCGTGGCGGAGCAGGGTGGTCTTGCCCGATCCCGGCTCGCCGACCAGTAGCCAGCGCGGCCCTAGCGCCAGCAGCTCCTCGAGGTTGAAGGGGCGTTCGTCCCCCGCTTGCGACAAACCGACGTCGATGTAGAGGCGTTGCTTCGCTTCGTGCGGCAGTTGCCGGACCACGAGCATGTGGGGCAGGCGGTCCTCGTCCCGGGCGACTTCGTCGAGATACGCCCGGCGCGGCTCGCAGGCGCCGGACGCGTTCAGAAGCGCCTCCAGGTCGACCGTCTGGGCCTTGACCCGCAGCGGGTTCGCCTCGTGGCCGAGGAAGCAGAGCGCGGCGTCGCTTCCGAGCGCGACCGCGTCGGGCGACCGGATGCCGCCGAGGGCAGCGACTCCGAGGCAGAGCAGGCGGCCGGCGACGGTCACGCACAGCGCGCCGCCGCTGTTGCCTCCGGCGATGTTCAGGCGGCAGGCGAAGCGGCACAAGCGCTCTTGCTCGTAGCGGGGCTGGAGCTCGCCGCTCAGGTCGTGAGCCTGCCCCATGACCAGGGAGGTCCCCTCGAACCCCCAGGCGACCACGCGGGTCTCGGCGTTCTCGATCCACGGGTTCAGCACTTCTGGCGTCGCCCCCTGGATGAAAGCCGCCGGCTCTGCCAGGTCCGCCGGCACCGGTCGCTCGAGCGGGAGCAACGCCAGGTCGAGTCGGACGCCGGCGTGAGTGAGGTACCGCTCGGCGAAGACGGTCCCGTCCCGCACCGGGAATACGTGGTCGGGGCGGATCTGCCCGCTCTCGCTCGCGGGCACCACGCCGTCCGCGCCCGGCACCAGCACGCGAAGGTCCTCGAGCGGCCGCAGCAGCTCCGTCTCCTCCCAGCCATAGCCGTTCCGCGCCGCCACGTGCGCGCAGGTCAGCACCCGGTCCGGCGACACCAGGATCCCCGATCCGGGGACGCTCTGGCCTCGCACCTTGACCACGAACCGCGGGTGACCCGACTTCCTGTCCCTCATGCGGTCTGATCCTAGCAGCACCGCGCTCGCCGGTCGACGTGGCTACCGGGACAACCCGCAGGTGAAGTCGCCGAGGACGCCGGCGAGCCGCGACTCCGCCACGTCGCGCCGGACGTCTCGCGCCGCGTCGGCCACGGCACGCGACAGGCCCTCGCTCCAGCGCAGGAGCCCGGCGATCGAGGGGAGCATGTCCTGCTCCATGGCCACGACCCAGGCCTCGACGGCAGGCGGCAGGGGATCGGAGGACGCCAGCAGGACGGTCGCGAGCGCGGGGCTCAGGCAGCGCCTGGTCGCGCGGAAGGCCGCCACCTTGTCCCCCGGGTCGAAGGCATGCGCCCCCTCCGCGAGGCTGAGCATGCCCGCGCGCAGGCGAGCGCGCACCAAACCCGCGTCGTCCTTCGACAGCGGCAGTTCCGCCGCGGCACGAAGGAGCTTCGAGCCGGCGCGGTAGGCGTCCAGGTCGAGGAGCGACCTCCGGCGGGAGCGGCGGCCGCGCAGCATGCGGCCGAGCTGGTCCTCGACGGTCTGGCGGATCTCGGCGGCGCGTCCCTCGAGGCGCGCGCGCTGCTCGCTGGTCAGGGGAACCGCGTCGCTGTCGATGAGCCACTTCGAGCCGCGCTTCTGGCCGGGGACGTCTCCCCGGGCGAGCCGGGCGCGGAGCGTCCTGCCGTTGCATCCCAGGAGCGTCGCGGCCTCGCGAAGAGTGAGCTGCATGGCGTTCTCCGGCAGAAGTCAGACGTTGCGGCGTGCCGGGCGCTCACGGGAATGCCGACGTGCCGCGCCGATGCCGGGAGCCGGCAAGCAATTGGGTGATCAGCGGGCTCGCGGCCTGCCTTGGCGGCAGAATCGAGTCGTTGCGTGCCGCCGAGCCGGCAGCATGCCGGGATCAAGCACTACTCCAAAATCGACTATCGACAATCAGCGGCGGCGGGGAGCACGGGGCGGAACCCCTGGTCCCCGTCGCGGTCCCAGACGTGGAACCCGTTCCGGTACGCGGAGCGGCACCCCCTGGCAACGACCCAGCAGCAGCCCCCGCGAACGGCCCGCCCCGCGCCGGTGGTCGGGCCGACCGGATCCGCGATCGGTTCGTCCGAACTGACGTAGGTCCGCCAAGAGTCGCGGCACCACTCCCACACGTTCCCATGCGTGTCGAACAGGTCGAAGCCGTTCTCGCGCTTCCGTCCCACGGCGTGGACGCGATCGTCGCTGTTCTTCGTGAACCACCCGCACTCGTCGAGATGCGAGTCGTCGTTCCCCGTCGCGAACCGGGTTTGCTCCTCGGCTCGCCCCACCGACTTCCCGCGGCATGCGTATTCCCACTGGGCTTCGGTAGGCAGGGTTCCTTCCAGGCTCGTGCACTTGCTCAGCCAGAAGCCGAGCCACCGGGAGAAGGCCATCGCCGCCCACCAGGAGACGTCGGTGATCGGGCGATCCTCCCGTTCGTCGGCCGGCAAGCGCGCTCCCTTCGACCAGTGATCCTGATGTTCCGGATCGAACTGCCGGTACTGCCGGAGCGTCACCGGCGTCCGCCACAGACGGAACGTGCTCATCTTCACCGGGTGCTGGGGCTTCTCCGAAGCGACCGCGCCCTTGTCGTCCTCCGGGCTTCCCATCCAGAACGTGCCCTCCGGCACGTCGACCCAGGTCGTGACAGTCTTCCGTCTCCGATTGGCTCCGACCTGAACCGTCAACAAGTCCTCGATGTTCTCCGGCGCTCGCGCCCGCCACCATTCCCGGCGCGCCTCCTTCACCCACTCCCAACCCTCCCGGCCCTCGAGCCGCCGCAGGCCTTCGTCCGCGAACCAGCACCAGGCGCCGAACTCCTCGAACGCCTTCTGCGCCCGGTCTCGGAGCGTCTCGTACTCGGCGCGGTCTTTGAGCAGCCGCGGGGAAGCCTCGAGGACGATGCCGCGCCGCTCGTCTTCCTTCGCGCTCTTCATGAGGTCGAGCAGGCGCCCGCGGCTCAGCCGGCGCGCATGGGCGAGGAAGCGCGAGAGCTGGCCGTCCTCGAGCGTCTTCGCCAGAGGCGCCAGGTCATCGGCGTGTTCCAGCCGGCCCGCGAGGAAGACGAGCGTCTCCTCCCAGGCCGAGGGACCCTGGCGCTCTGCCCGGTCGCGTCTCGTGCCCTTTTCCAGGGCCTGCTCGAGGGTCTTCAGCACCTCTTGCTTCTGCGTGGTCCAGCGCGCGGCCAGGGACTCGGCCGCGAGCGCCTCCTGGAACAGGCGGTGCCAGAAGCGCCACTCCTCGGTTCCGTTCTGCTCGGTCGAGCGCTCGAAACCTGCGCCCGGCTGGACCACCACGCCGGTTTGCAAGCGCACGAAGCGCCAGAACTCGAAGGGATCCGGCAAGTGGGTCGCGATCATCTGTGACTGGCCGGCGGTGAGCGGGCGCGCCTTCCCCAGAGGGTGGCGGGCGAGCCGCTGGCTGAAGAGCCTCACCGCCCGCTTCTCCTCGTCTCCGTCCGGCTCGCGGTCCATGAGCACGGACCAGAGGGCGCGGAGCTCGTGGAAGCTCGCCGACTCTCTGCCCAGCGCCGTCAGCCGCTCGGCGACTCCGGCCAGGAGCGCGCGGACGGCCGGAAGGGCTGCGTCAGGCGGGCGCTTCACGTCGTGCTCCGGAGGCCGGTCGGTTTTCTGTCCCTCCGGCTGCTCGTTGTGCTCGCCCCGGAGCAGCGCCTCGATCGCCCGCTCCACCAGCTCTCCCAGCGTGCCGGGCGCCTGCTTCTCCGGATCGAAGAGCAGGGCCTGCAGAGTGAGCCACAGGGGATTCCCGCGCAGCTCCTGCGCCTGGCCGTCGCTGAAGGCCTCCTCGAGCCAGAGGCGGATCCGTTCCAGGTCCGGCGCGCTGTTGCACTTCGCCTCGACGAGCTTCCCCACCAGCGCCACCTGCTCGACGTCTCCCAGGGGTTCGAGCGTGGTCACGTCGAAACTGCCCGGGGCCGCCACCTCCAGCTCCTTGCGCAGACCGGCGTCTCCCACGAAGCCGGCCGGACGCGTGGTGATCACCACCGCGCCCGCTCCGAAGTCCTGGATGATGTCGGCCAGGACCTTGGGAAGCTTCTTCACGGCGGTCCCCTCCACCGTCGCCTCGTCCAGGCCGTCGAGGAGCAGCACCAGGCGGTTGCGTAGCGCGTTTCTGCGGAGGATCGCCGCCACTCGAGTGGCGCCGAGAGCCTGAAGGAGAAGCTGCGCAGGGTGGTCAGCGACACCTTCGAGCGCGGTGGGCGGGTGATCATCCCCGCCTTCTCGGTGGGCCGCACCCAGAACGTGGTCTACCACCTGGGCGAGCTGTTCCACGCGGGCGAGCTGGCGCCGGTCAAGGTCTACGTGGACAGCCCCCTGGCGATCGACGCCACCGAGGCCTACCGCAACCACCCCGAGTGCTTCGACAAGGAGACCCAGGCCCTGCTGGCCAAGGGGCACAGCCCGTTCGGCTTCGAGCTCGTGACCTACACCCGGACCACCGACTCGGAGAGTCCATCCGCCTCGCGCATCACCAGCCGGCGCTCGAAGAAGCGCTCCAGATCGGCGCGCTGGATCCCGCGCCGTAGGAGATAGGGCATGCACTCGTGGCGCCGGACTTCGCTCTCGAGCCAGGCGCGGAGCACGGGATCGTCGGCCAGGAGGTCGCGGAGAGCGGGGAATGAGTCGCGGAGCGCCGGCGGCAGACCGGGAAGCGCGGCGACCTCGTCGCCCGACCACGCGCCAGACCCCATGCCCTTGCGCCCGCCGAGGTCCACGATCCCGAGCGCCACCCACTTCCCGTTCAGGAACGCGAGCAGCGGCCCGCCGCTCTGACCTTCGCGCGCGCCGCGGGTCAGCAGGTACTCGCGAAGGCGTCCGTCACGGGTCGTGAGCCCGCAAGCGGCGCCTTCCTGGATGCGCAGCCCGCTGCTCTTGTCGGCGTCGAGCCCGAGCGGGAAGCCGGTCGTGGCGAGCGGCAGCCTCCGGAGGTCATCGAGCAGCACTGCCTCGTGCCCCTGGACCATCGGGCAAGGCTCCATGCCGGGCACGGGCTCCTTCAGCTTGATGAGCGCGAGGTCGACTGGATCGAGAGAGTGGAACTCAAAGCGCTTGACCGGCAACGCCTGTTCTTTCCCCGGAAGACACACGCGCCAGCCGTCGAGTCCCTGCGTGCGTTTCCCGTCGGGAAGGACATGAGCGCTGGTCACGAGGAACGTGGGCGAGAGCGCCGTGGCCGTTCCCCGCTCCTTCCAGCGATCGGCGTCGTGATCGACCAGCTCGTCGATGCGCAGGATGCCTCGGGCCGGATCGAAAAAGGGCCGACCTCGCTCCCCGTTCACGCGGGCTCTTCCTTCGAACGTCCGGATGCCTTTCCGTCGCGGGCGGCGATGCGCTTCGCCAGGTTCCACACGTGGCCGCGGTAGATCTGGCCAACGAGATCGGTGACCAGGCGGCCCTGCGAGGCGTGGTCGTCTCCATCGGCCGGACCTGCCAGGGCCTGGCGAATCGAGAGGAGCATGAGGGAGTTCCCCTCGTCGCGCGCCTCTTGCGGCAGGCGGCTCTCGACCCCGTGCTGCCGGGCATCGGCGGGGACCGCGTCCAGCGTGCCCTTGGCCGTGAGCGAGAGCAGGTCGGCCACGGCAGGCGTCTCGAGGAGCGCCCGCACGCAGGCGTCGAAGCCGGGACAGAGCCCGAACACCTCGCAGGTCCGCTCGTGCTCGTCTCGGGGGTGGGAGAGGCCGAGGGGCTGGTCGGGCTCGGAGATGGCGGCGGTCAGGTAGTCGCCGTTGGTCTCGAAGTGGTCGTAGGCGAGGTCCTTGTCCAGCCTGCGGATCAGCTCGGCATCGGAGAGCGACGCCCACGCTCCGTCGATCGCACGGCCGTCCTTGTTGGCCCGGCGCAGCCGGGCCGCGTGGACCCACTCCTGCGACCAGGGCCACTCTGCGACGACGACGTCCTCGCCCGGGCGAGCGCCGTCCAGGCCAGGTTCCGCGCCGCGGGCGCGACGCACGCGCACCTCGAGCCGCCACCAGCGCAGGGTGCGGCCGGCGACCTCGGGGTGCTTCCTGTCGTTCCGCACCTGGCTCTGGACCGGCCCGAAGAAGATCCACTCCCCGTTCCGCTCCGCCACGCGCATGAGGTCGACGCTGGACACGCGGGGCCGGAGGCCGACCTCGGTCATGCCGCCGGTCATGTCGCAGCAGCTCTGTTCCTCGCCTGGTGCGCCGGTCCTGCTGATGTCGCGGATGCGGATCCTGCCCATTTCCTTCTGCGCTCCCGTGGTTCGCTGATCGGTCCCTGAGGCCGTGGGAGAGGCCGCCTGCCGAGGATAGTGCGCGTCCGTTCTCGGTCGCGAGAGAAAAACCGCGTCGCCGGCGCCGGGGACACGGCAGCGCACCACGGCGGCCGCGTGCCGCCCGATCCGCCGGCGCGGGGCGCAGAGGGCTCCCTGGTCGGTCGGGCCGTCCCCCGATGAACGGAGACGACTCCATGTCCACTCGACTGACCAGCGGCGCGACCGTGCAGGGCGCCGCCATCGCGCGTTCGCCGGCGCTCCGCGAAGCCAAGGCCCTGCTGCTCGCCGGACACGATCTGCCGCGCGCCACGGAGCGCATGCTCGCGGACCGGGAACGGTCCGCCATCATCGACGAGATCGCCGCGATCCGCCGCGCGGCCGCGGACCGGCTCGCCCGTCGCGCCGCCCTGGCCGGCGGCAAAGTCGCGGGCATCCTGCGCATCCTGAAGGCCAGCGCCACGTTCCGCTCGCGCACCCGGTTCGACGACGCAGCCGCGATGGAGGGCGCCACGACGGTGGTGGAGCGCCTGGTGCGCGAGGGCCGGCCGATCGTGCTGGCGCTGCCGCTCGGCGGAGGCAAGGCGCCGAACCCGGTGAAGACCGGCTGGCGCTTCCTGCCCGACGCGTCCGAGTGGGTGGCCTGGTCGCTGCTCGCCGCGATGGCCGACGCCGTGTCCGAGGTGCATCCGCCGGGAGCGAGCGTCCTCGTCATCCCCGACGCCCCGCTGCACACCGCGGACCTGGCGTTCGCGGCCGCGGAGGCAAGCGCCCACCAGCGGCAGGCCGCCCTCGACCTGGCGGCGCTCCAGCTCCAGGAAAGGGTGCGGATCGCCGAGGTGCTCGCGGAGCTGCCCGACCGCTGGCCGGACGAGGTGCGGCTGCGGGCCGAGGAGGCGCGGCGTCGCTTGCGCGTGGATCCGGGCTTCGCCGCCGCCGCCGGCGAGCAGGTCCAGTCGCTGCTGTTCACGGTGAACCTGCGGAGCGGCGCGCCGTCCCTGGAGGAGGCCGTGCTGCTCAGCGCGGTGCTGGCCGGCGACGTGATCGGGGTCGATGAGGCGATCATGGATCGCGCGTCGCACGTCCGGGAGTGGGTCGAGGGGACGGCTCCGCACTACGTGGGCGTGAACCACGCCCTGCGGAGCCTGGACCTTCCGGGCCTTCTCACCCAGCGCGCGACCGGCTCGCCGCTGCACGTTCGCCTGACCGCGCACGCGAAGCCGGGCGAGCCGCAGCCCCTGCTCGTGCCCGCGGGATCGTGGGCGCGGCCCGGCCTGCTGCCCCTGCACTCGGTGGCGCTTCGCTACCTCGGGAGGGGGCGCTTCCGCCACGCGTCCGCGTTCGAGCTGGAGGCCCTGATGGCGGGCGCGACCGCGGTCGTCGCCCGCGACGGGCGCTTCCTCTACCACTAGCTGCCGGAGTCCAAGTGAGCGCGCCCGCTTCCTGCCTGCGGCGCATCCGTCAGCGCTCCTGCCGCCGCTCGATGGGGCGCCGTCCCCGGTTGCTCGATTTGCGCGAGAAGGGTTCTTCCCCGAGTCCTCGCGGCCGGCGAGGAGAGCGAGCGGCAAGGCTCTCGGCCGCGAACTCCACGTGCGCCGCGCTGCGTAGCCAAACCCTGGAACCTGGGCGGCCCCAGAAACACCACGCCGAGGCGTGTGTTGCGTGCGGGGGGCGCGGACTGCTACGAGGGATGGGGAGATGCCTGCGAGCCGGGTTTGCGGCTCTTGACCATGTCCTCAATGTCCTCGTGGAAGAGCGGCCGCAGCTGACCGTCCCGGTCACGGAACCCATGTCCGATCGCCCAACCGTACGCGAACACGTTGTAGAGTTCGATCGTTCTTGCGCGACGCCTCGGGTCGTCTTCCATCCGCATCTGCCGGAAGATCGCCACATGCAGCTGGTGCAGGATCTCGTTCATGCCCGCGTCGCCTGCAGACATGTCAGTGCGGAGCATCGCGCCCGGCTCGGGATGGTTCGCGAGCGCCACGCCGACCTCACGCATGTAGCGGTGCGCAAGGGAGAACGCGGCGGCGCGCAAGGCGTCACGTGACCACCGTAGGCGCACGACCGTGAGTCCGTCGCTGGTCACCGTCAGTTCGTCTGCCGACACAGGAGGTTCGACAGGCTGCGCCGGCACTATCGCGGTCGCCGCGCCACGTCGCTGAAGCCTGAAGTCGCGGTTGAGGCTCCACGTGGAGGGAACGACGAGAATGCGGAACACGCCCGCCGGATTCGAGGCCTGGCCACCCGGTCCGAGAAGCGCACCGCGGGAGTTTGCCATGCTCGAATCGACCGAGAACCCACGAGCAAGCGCGGCGAGATGACCGTCCGTCTGTGCGAGCAGCCGGCGAACGGAGACCCGCATGGACTTGATCTCGACGACGGCCAACACCCGCATGAGGTTGCGGTGGCCCCTACGGACGATAATCCCGTCGGGACCGGCCATCGACGCCCGACCGCTGGCCGCACCCACTCGCTCATCGTTGGGTCTCCGGCACCGGATTCTGTCACCGGAAACGTACTCGCAGCCCACCAAGCCAGGGAGTCGGCGGTCGCCAGCGAGACCGTGCATGAGCATCGGGACCGCGAGGATCTCGGCGAGCTTGCCTTGGAACTTCGCGACCATGTGCCCTTCGATGAAGTCGACGCACGACGCCAGTTCGTCGTCCGAGAGCGGGTCGGTGGACTGCGCGTACCCTTTTTCCCAGTCCGGCAGGAGGCTGCCGAACGCGATGAGTCGCTTCAGCAACCTGAACCGACCACGAGATTCGATTCCTCGGATGACGTCCGACATCGCGGTCCGGAAGGCGGGCTCGGCAGCTCGAGCGCGGGAATCGCCGGCGGCGCGGGCTGTGCGCAGAGCCATGCGGAGGTCCCGCGCCAGCGCCGGGAACTCGATGTCGCGAAGTCCGATTCGTGTCCTTGGTGACTTCATCGAGCCCCCCGCGCGGTGCGTCCTGCGCGCAGCATAGACGCGCTCGGTCTGGCCCGCTTGCAGTAAGCCACCGACGCCTCGGCGTCCGAGGGGACCGAGCGGCGGTGAGGCTCACGCGGCTGCGGAGCAGGACTTGGCCGCGGGCTCCGCTTGTGCACGGACGGGTCTGGCGGTGGTCAGCGCCGCCGCCCTCAGAAGTGAAGGGCGGTTGCGCCAGCGAAGCGTCGCTTGGTGGCAGCCGTGGGCTCTGGGCTTCTCGGCGTGGGCGAGTGACCGGCTGCTGGTCAGGGGGCGTGCGCCGCCGGGATCGCGGATGGCATGATCGACGAGGACTGAAGGCCGTCGGTGACGAGCCGGGCCGCGTCGAGGAAGTTGCCTTTTCCGGCGCCCTTGCGGCCGATGAGGAGGGTCACGGGCCGCAGGCGAACGTCGCACCTGCCGATGCTCTTGCAGTTCCGGATGCGGACCCGCGAGACCGCCGGCCCCGATTCGCCGCTTGCCCGTGCTCTCCGACGTCGACTCGGGCATCGGATTGGATCGCCTCGACCGGGCTGGTAGCGCAACGGCCTTGTCCGGACCGGCCGCGCACGTCATCATCGAGGCATGAAAGCCGGGGGCGCTCTGCTGCTTGGTGTCGTGGCGCTCGCGCTGGCCGGGGCCGCGGCGCTGGTCCTTCTTCGCGAGGACGAGGAGGCGGCGCGGCCGGTCCAGGAGGAGGATGCCGTCGAGACCGGGCACGCCGGCGGGAGCGAGGTCGAGGTGAACGGACTGGAGGGCGTGCCGGGGCTGGTGCGGGAGAGCGCGCCGCAGGCGGATCCGGCCGCCGCGCGCTTCTTCCACGTCAGCGGCCGCGTGGTCAACGAGCAGGGCGAGCCGCTCGCGGGCGCCGTGGCGATGGCGTTCCGGCCCGGCTTTCGCGGCATCGGCGGCACCATCGTGGCGCGGACGCAGGCCGACGAGCAGGGCCGCTACACGCTGCGCGTGCCGCGCGGGACGGAACTCCGCATCGAGGCGTCGGCGGAGGGCTACGCCTTCGCGCGCATCGACGTGAAGGAGTACGGCGGCGACGGGCACGACTTCCGGCTCGCGCCGGAGCGGAGGCCGAGATGAGAGGCGCGCTGCTGCTCCTGGCCCTGGCGCCGTGGCTGGCCGCGCTCTCCTGCGGCCGCGCGCAGAACACGCCCGAGGAGGCGCTCGCGGCGCTGCGCTCGGCCCTGCGGGAAGAGCGCTGGGAGTTGCTCTTCGACGTGCTGCCGCTCGCGGCGCGCGAGGACGTGGAGCGCCAGATCGCCGAGCACGACGCGCGCCTCGCGGCGCTCGCCGCCAAGGGAGGCAGGGCGGCGGCCGACCAGGACCTGCGCCTGAGCCTCGGCCTGACCTTTGCGCAGTGGGGCCGCATGAGCACGGCCGAGCGCTACGCCGCGGCCTTCGCGCCCCTGGCGGCCGAGATCCTGCCCGCGCTCGGCGTGAGCCGCGACCTGATCCTCGACGGCGCCGTCTCGTCCGTGGAACTGCGCGGAGCGGCGGCGGTGCTGCTCCTCGATGACGGCAGGGGCCACCGCGGCCGTGTGCACTTTCTGCTCGCGGAAGACCTGTGGCGCGTCGAGATGGACGCCTTGCCGCCGCTCGCGCTCGCTCCGGCCGCGCCCGCACGGAACACGCCCGAGGAGGCGCTCGCCGCTCTCAAAACGGCGCTCGCCGAACAGCGCTGGGACCTGCTCTACGACCTGCTCCCGGGCGCGGCGCAGGAGGACCTCGACCGGCAGATCGCGGAGAACGACGCGCGCATCAAGGAGCTGGCCGCGCAGCAAGGCGAGGCGGCCGCGGACGAGGTGCTGCTCTGCGAGCTGGGCGTGACCTTCTGCCGCTGGAGCAAGATGACCGCCAGGGAGCGCTTCGCCCTGGTCTTCGCGCCCATGGCCGGCGAGGTCCTCGCGCGCCTCAAGGTCGATCCCGCGCTGGTCATCGCCGCATCGGTGCGCTCCGTGTCCGTGCGCGGCGAGGAGGCGACGCTCCTCCTCGAGGACGGCCAGGGCCGCTCGGGCCGCCTGACCTTCGTGCTCGCCGACGGCCTGTGGCGCTTCCAGGGCGGCTCATGACGCACGCCCTGGGCGCGGCCAGCGTCTGTTGAAGAGGGGATTCGCGTTTCCCGCTCAAGCGTCCCACCGTCCTAGTTCGATAGGACGGTCATGCAACCGCGCCCCGTGGACTTCCACTCCGGCACGCCGCCGTCACGGCAGCTCGTGGAACAGGTCTTGGATGTTCTCTCGCGTGGTGATCTCGGCGCGGGCGATCGTCTGCCCAGCGTGCGCTCCTTCGCAGCCGACGCGCTGGTCAATCCCAACACCGTGGGCAGGGCGTATCGCGAACTCTTGATCCTCGGCATCACGGAGGGCAGGAACGGTTCGGGGGTGTACGTGACCGCCTCTGGCCCGGACATCGCACGGCATCTGCGGCTCGCGGGCACGCTCGCTGGCTTCCGGTCCGCTGCACGGGCGGCTCTGTCCGCCGGCCACGACCGGGGAGGACTCGTGCGGGCCCTGCGTGAACTGTCACCGACATCGCCCAACGGAAGCGCCAGGGTGAAGCCATGAAGCAGGTCGTTCCAGCGGTTCAGGCGATCGGAGTGTGCAAGCACTTCGGCGCGATCCCGGTCCTCTCCGACCTTTGCCTCGAGGTCGGGCGCGGAGAGGTCGCCGTCCTCGTGGGCCGGAACGGCGCCGGCAAGAGCACCGTGCTGCGGCTGTTGAACGGCATGCTGAGGTCTGACGGAGGGACCTTGCGCGTGCTCGGTCGCGATCCGATCCGGCAGGCGAACGAAGTGCGCCGCCGCGTCGGCTACGTCCCCGACGCGCCCGACGCCTACGACTGGATGAAGCCCAAGGACTGGTTTCGCTTCCTGGCTCCGCACTTCCCCGGCTTCGACCGGGCTCGGGCCGAGGCGCTGTGCAGGCGCATGGACGTGCCGCTCTTGACGCCGTTCCGCGGGCTTTCCCGCGGCCAGGCGATGAAGGCGATGCTCGCCGGCGCCCTGGCTCACGACCCGGAACTGTTGCTCCTCGACGAGCCGTTCACCGGCCTCGACCCGCTGGCCCGGGACGACATCCTGCGAGCGGTAATCGAGGAGCTGCGCGGGGAACGGACCGTGCTCCTCAGCACGCATGACCTCGAGGTGGCGACCCGCGTGGCGGACCGCGTCGCGATTCTCGACGGCGGGCGCATCGCGCGCGAGACGACCCCAGAGGCGCTGAACGCCAGGGAAGGCGAAGAGA
>JACQZJ010000148.1:15143-33338 GCA_016213895.1 Planctomycetota bacterium
GCGAAGAGAGCCTGCCGCGCCGCCTACGCCAGGCCTTTGCCGAGACCGTGGAGGCCGTCTGATGTTCCTCATCCACTTGTGGAAGGAGTGGCGCGATCACCGGTCGCTCTTCCTGGCGCAGTGTGCGATCGTGGCGATCGGCGCCGGGCTGGTCGCCGGGCTCACTCCCGGCGAAAACTGGCACAGCGTCGTGCTGCCTTCAGTGCTGGCCCTCGCGGCGATCGTGGCGCTGCTGCTCGGCGGCGAGCTGATCGCGGGCGAGATCCGCCGAGAGAAGCACCGGCTGCTGGCACGCCTGCCCGGCGCGCTGGCCGCGGCCTTCTGCGCCAAGGTCGGCGTCTTCGTGTTCTTCGCCGTGCTGTGCGGCGCGATTGGCGTGGCTGTGGGATCCGTGGTCCACGCCGCCGCCGCGGGTCCACATTATCACGTGCCGGCGGTCGGCATCGGCGCGACGGTTCAGCAGGCTTGGGTCATCGCGGCGCTTGCCGCCGTGGCGGCGTGGATGCTGGCCACGTCCTGCTGGATCCGCCACGGCTCGCTGGCCCTCCCCGGAGCGCTGGTCCTGCTCGCCGTCGTCCTCTTGCCCCTGGCCTGGATCGAAAGGAGCAACCTGGGGTTCAGTCTTCTCCCCTCGGACCACGTGCTCATCCTGATCCTGTTGCTCCTCGCTGGCCTGCTGGCGGCGTACCGGTCCTTCACCCGCGGCTTGCGCCACGGCGGTGCCGGAGGCGCGGCCTTGCTCCACGGCCTGCCGCTGGCGGTGCTTTTGTGCGTTCCCGCCTGGGGCTGGGGACTGCATCGACTGGACCAGTGGCGCACCGTCGACCCTGGAGACCGGGACTTCCGCATCATCGACGCCCTGCTCGGCAGGACGGGACAGCTTGCGTTCGTTGTTGCCGTGAACGAGAGCAGCCAGTGGGACTGCGTCCCCGATCACTGTCTCGTGGTCGATCTGAGGGACGGGTCCTGGACCGAGCCGTTCAGCGACCCTCTCGGCTATTTTGGCGACGATCTAGTGCGCCGCTGTCCCGGACTTCGCTGTGGCCAGCAGGACCTGATACCCTACAGTCGCTACGAGCCAGATGGCAACGGTTTCGCCAGGCAGAGCACGTGGCTTGACGGGGCCACCGGCGCACTGCTTCCGCCGCCGGGCAACGCGCGCGAGGAGGCGGCGTTCACTGAACGCCTGCGCAGAAACGAGCGCGCTACGACCACCCTGCGCTTCGGCAACGGCAGAACCGCGTGGTTCCTGGGCGACCGGCTGGAGGTAGCGGACCCGGATGGGTGCGTCGGCACGCTGCCGTGGGATCCGGCGGACTGGCCCTCATGGGTGGCAGGAGAGGGAATCGCAGTGCGAAGGCGCTTCGAGCCCCCGGAGCAGCGTCGCTTCTTCGATCTGAACCTGGGACGCATCGTCGTCGTCGACGACGCGATCGCCGACTTCCTTCGCCTGCTGCCAAGGTCGTCGCGCTGGCTTGTCGGCGATGCGCGCCGCGGCGTCAGGTCCTTCGTCGAATGGGATCCCGTCCAGCGATCGACCTGCGCGGCGCAGTTCCTGGAGCCCGGGGAGCGGGTCGTTGACATCCTCGATGACGGTGTGCTGCTGGTCACTTCGCCCGTGGAGAGGGCGGATTGGCGGCACGTGCTGCTCGTCTCCGCGCGCGACGGATCGCGTACTCTGCTCCGCTTCGCGGACGGGACTCCGGCAGTGGTGGGGGGCCTGGGCGGCCTGCGCCACTGGACGCCCGGCGGGCGCCGGATCCTGCCCGGCTCGGACGCCAATGGACGCTTCAACGCACGGCTCGACCGGACGACCGCGACGTTTTCGCGAGCCGCGGAAGGTCGCGTCATCGCCCCCTTCGACGAGGACACGGCCCTGGTGATCACGGCCGACGAGCGCAGCCTCGCGCGCGTCCGCTTCGGCAGCGACGAGGTCGAGATCCTCTTCCCGCGCTGAGTGGCAGGAAGCGGGAATCCCCTCGGCGGCAGAAGCAGGGCAATCCGCTGTCCCTTCCCGGCCGCGCGCCTAGCGCGCGGCGCGGCGCGCGCGCAGGCGAGAGAGCGCCTCCTGGTAGTCCTCGGGCGTGTCGAGGTCCGCCACCAGTTCGCCGTTCCCGAGTTCGACCTGCAGGACGCGAGCGGGATCGCGGCGGATCACGTTGTGCGCAGGCTCGTCCTCGCCGAGCGCCAGGAACTCGGGCGCCAGCGAGCTGTCGCAGAGCACGGGGTGGCCGCGCCGGCCGCGGAACGTGGGCAGCACGATGGCCGGGCGCGGCGCGCCATGCTCGCGCGCCTCGAGGAGCGCCCGCACGTCCGCGGCCTCGAACAGCGGCACGTCCACCGGACAGAGCAGGAACGCGCTCGCCGCCCTGGAGATCCGCGCCAGGCCGCGCCGGATCGAGCCGCTTTGCCCGCTCTCGGGCGCGGGGTTCTCGACGACCGCGAAGGGCCGGCCGCGCAGCGCGCCGACCACGTCCTCCTGCGCCGGGTCCACGACCACGAGGAGTTCCCTCACCCCGGCCTCGCCGAGCACGCGCAGCACACGCTCGAGCGCGCTCTCGCCGTCCAGGTCGAGGAGCGCCTTCGGCACGCCCATGCGCGACGACCTGCCGGCCGCGAGCACCAAGGCGGCCACCGCCTCGGGCCGAGTGCGCGGCGCCTGTGCGCGCTTCATGCGTCCCGAGCTTCCGCGCCCGCGGCGAGGCGCAGGAGGATCTGGACGTGGCCGCGGTGCTGCGCCTCGTGGTCGCAGATGTGGCAGAGGATCCAGCGCACGGTGGCGCGCGAGCCGTCCCGCGGGTCGGTCCTTTCTCGGTCGAGGTCAGCGTCCTTCAGCGACCAGCACGCGGACTCGGTGTGCGCCCGCACCTCGTCCAGCTTGCCGAGGTAGTAGCCCGCGTCGCGGCCGGCGAGCGCGCGCGACGCGGGCGAGTCGAGCCGCGCCGCGGCGAACTCGCGGCCCACGTCAGCCGGGATCCCCTCGCCCAGGACCACGTGGTGGATCCACCAGTACTCGACCGCGGCGATGTGGAAGACGTGCGCTCCGACCGAGTGCGGGCTGCCGGGCGCGAGGCGGTCGAGGTCAGCGGTGGACATGCCGAGCACCAGCTCGCGCGTGCGGCGGCGCGCTTCCTCGAGCTGCGCGAACAGCAGCCCCACCTCGTGCTCCATGCCGGACGGCGGTTCAAGCGTCCTCGCGGCCGCGGACATGCGCGCACTCCACGACGCGGGCTCGCGCGCTCGATCCCGGCAAGCACGCCCGAGCCCCGACCAAGCTTCCGGCACGAAAATACCGCGCGCGGCGCCGCGCGACAAGGCCGGCCTCTTGCCAGGCGCCGCCTCGTTCCGATAAGTGATACGGGAAAGCGCATCCCGGGCGCCGGCGCCTCCGGCCCGGAGCGCCGCCCCGCAGCGGAGAATGAACATGGACCGCCTCATCCTTGCTCTGGCAGGCGTGCTGCTGACCCTGGTCTGCGTGGACGCCGCCGGTCAGGGCTCGAAACCGGGCCGTTCGGAGGAGCTGGCGGAGAAGGTCCGCCAGGAACGCCCCCTGACCCTTCAGGACTACCTGACCGCAGAGGCCGCGCGCAGCAAGGAGTTTCACGAGCGCCTCGACGCCCTCGCGCAGCGCCTTGACCAGGTGCAGGGCCAGCTCGAGAGCCTGCAGGCGCAGGTCGTTGCGCTGCCGCAGAGCCTGAAGGGCGCCGGGCGTTGACGGACGGGCCCCGGAGCACGCTCTCCGGGGTGCTATCATTCAGCTTCCGGCGTCGCGAGCCGCCGGCGGGGGCGGCGGCTCCTGCAGCCGGGTCCGCCCGAGACCGATCCTGGGACGATCCTCGATGAAGACGCTCTTCCTCTACGCTCCGGACCGCTGCCTGCCGAGCATCCCGTACTCATCGCTCGCCGGCCTGCAGGCCTGCCTGCGCCGCGCCGGGCACGAGACCGGGATCCTCGATCTGAACGTGGAGCTGTTCGACCACCTCATCCAGGCCGAGCGGCTCGAGACCTTCTGCGCCTACGTGGCCGAGCGCTTTGCCGAGCTCGAGCAGAAGGACGTCTTGACCGCGGCCGAACACGGCAAGTACCGCTTTTACGCGCCGCTCGTGGCCGCCCCGGCCGAGAGCCTGAAGCGGGCGGTGGACGGCGTGCGCATCATGCGCGACGCGCAGCGCTTCTTCGACCCGGAGCAGTTCAACCAGGCGTTCGACGATCTCACGACCGTCATCCGCTTCGTCTACGCGGCCACGCCGGTGCTCAACCCGGAGAACGCGCGCTTCTACGTCGAGCATCTGCTGCACTACAGCGAGCACGCGGGCGATCCCCTGGCGCACTTCTACGAGGAGGAGCTGGTCGACCGCATCCTGGCGGCCAAACCCGACCTCCTGGCCTTCACCGTGCCGTTCCACACCCAGCTCCTCGAGGTGCTGAAGATCCTGCGCATCGTGCGCCGCCGGGCGCCAGAGGTGCAGGCCGTGGTCGGCGGTCCCACGATCAGCGACTACCGCGACACCCTGTTCGCGGACGGCCGCCTCTTCGACTGGTTCGACTACGCCGTCATGGGGGACGGCGAGAACGCGCTCGTCGAGCTGGCCGGCGCGATCCGCGGCGAGAAGCCGCTGGAGGAGGTGCCGAACCTCTACTTCCGCGACGCGGGCGGCGCGGTGCGGAGGAACGCCAAGGTCGACCTGCCGGTGCTGGACCACCTGCCCGCGCCCGACTTCGACGGCGTGCCGTTCGACCGCTACCTGCTGCCCGAGCGCCTGGCCAACTTCCAGACCTCGCGCGGCTGCTACTACGGCCGCTGCACCTTCTGCGGCGACGGCTTCCGCCGCAACTTCCGCATGCGCCACCCGGACCTGGTGTACGAGGACGTGCGCCAGGTCGCGGAGAAGTGGGGCGTGAAGTACTTTCTCTTCTGGGACTCGCTGGCGCCGCCGCGCACGCTCCTCCGCGTGGCCAAGCGCATTGCCGAGGAGGGGCTGGACGTCCACTGGTTCGCCGAGACCAAGTTCGAGTACATCTACGCCAACCCCAAGACGGTGCAGGCGCTCTATGACGGCGGCGCGCGCGCCTTCCAGTTCGGCTTCGAGTCGGCGGTGGACCGGGTCCTGCGCCTCATCGACAAGGGCAACGAGCTGGAGAAGGTCGACAGCTGCCTCGAGACCCTCTCCGCGGCCGGCGTCGGGGTGTGCACCTCGTGGTTCATCGGCTTCCCCACCGAGCGCGAGCACGAGGCGCTCACCACCTACGACTACGTGTCCGCCAGGCGCGACCGCATCGTGCTCTCGGTCTATTCGGGGATCTTCAACCTCGGGTACGACACGCTCGTCTACCGCTATCCTGAGCGCTTCAACTGCAGGATCGTCGAGACCGAGGAGGGGGACATCCACGCGGATGACGGCCTGCCCTTCTGGGACCGCCAGGCCCTGAATGAATGCCTGGAGCAGCGCGGCGACCTTGCGCTCCTCTGCCACGGCGGCTACCTGCCCTACCAGACGCACCACCCGGAGCGGCTGCGGGAGATCAGCGCCAAGGGGCGCTCCGGGCTCATGGCGCGCGAGATCGCGGACCTCGCCTCCTGCGTCCCGATCCGCCCGGCGCGGAACCGCATCGCGCGCTTCCGCTTCGAGCCCTGGCGCGCACCGCAGGGCGAATCAGCCGAGCCGGTCGCGGGCGGGGTGCAGGTCGCCTTCGTCGGCTTCCACGGCATGTACCACCGCGTGGACGCCGACCAGGCGTGCATCTTCGAGGCGTGCGACGGCGTGCGCACGGCCGCGGAGCTGGCGGCGCAGGCTCAGTGCGACCGGAAGGGTGCGCTCGCCAAGATCGCCTGGATGATCGATCGCGGGATCATCGTGGTCCCGGCGGCGCTCCCCGAGTACCGCGGCCTGAAGCGCCTCGCGGCGGTCTGAGCGCGCGGCTCCACGGTCTCCCCGAGCGCATCCCATTCTCGTAACCGCAGGCCGAACGCCTCGTCCTTTCTCTCGCCCCCGCGATTCCGTCTGGGGCGCGGAAGGACGGCGATGGCGCGCAAGGGACACCCGAGAGACGATTTCGACGGCCCCTGGAAGGACGTGCTCGAGCGCTTCTTCCACGAGTTCATCGAGTTCTGCGCCGAGGACGTGTCACAGGCCATCGACTGGTCGGAGGAGGTCGTCTTTCTGCAGCAGGAGCTGGCCGCTCTCGTCCCGGAAGAGGACGGCCGCAAGGGAATCGTCGACGTGCTGGCCCAGGTGCGGCTCAAGGGCGGCGCGGCCGCGCGCGTGCTGTGCCATGTGGAGGCGCAGGCACGGCGCACGGACGATCTCGGCCGGCGGTTGTTCCGTGACCACACGCGGCTGTTCGAGTCGAAGCAGCTGCCGATCTTCACGCTCGCCCCGCTGCTCGACCGCTCGCCCACCTGGCGCCCCGATCGGTTCGACAACCGAGTCTTCGGGACCGGTTCCGACTTTCGCTTCCGCTCCGTCAAGCTCAGGGACTGGCTTGGCCGCGAGGCGGAGCTGCTGGCGTCGCCGAACCCGTTCGCGCAAGTGGTGCTGACCTGGCTCGAGCTGCAGCGGGCGCGAACTGGCGCCCAGCGGTTAGAATCGAAGGGGCGGCTGATCCGGGGGCTCTTGACCCGGGGGCTGGAAGCGGAGAAGGTCCGCGGCCTGCTGCGCTTCATCGGCTGGATCGTGCGCCTGCCCGCGAAGCTGGAGACCCGGTTCATTCAGGAGATGCGAGCCATGACCGAACTGAAGGACGACGTCTACATGCTTCCCTGGGAGCGGGACGGGTGGGAGAGGGGCATGAAGGAAGGCATGAAGGAAGGTGGAGCGCGAAAGTGCCGAGAGAACGTCTTGCGGTTCCTGGCGGCGCGCTTCGGACACTTGCCCGAGGAGATCCGGCAGGGCGTGGAGCGGATCGGCGATCCGGACCGCCTCGACCGCCTAGTCGAGGCCGCGGCAGTGGCGGAGAACCTGGCGGACTTCGCGGCGGCGCTGGCGGAGAAGGTGTAGGGGGCTCCCTCGCGCGCCGTCCTTCCCCTCGCGTCCCCAATCCTCGTTGCGGCGCGCCAGGCCGGAGCTGCAGGGGCGGCGATGCGCGCGCAGTCGCACGGCGCCCGCGGGCGCGCACGCGGCAGGCGTGCCGATCAGGCGCTCGCCTGGCGCGCGGAGCCCAGTCCGCTGCGGCGGCCGGTCAGGGGGACAACCAGTCCGAAACGGCCTGAATCGCGCCAAGTCCCAGGAAGAAGCCAATCAGCAGCCCGGCCAGCGTCCCGTAGAGCGCGCCGTGGACGAGGTCGGAATGCAGCCACCCAGCCAGGACCATGCCGATGACCGCACCCGTGAACGCGCCGAAGCCGCCGTGCCAGAGGCGACGCGTGAGGCGGCCTTTCGGATGCGTCTCGGAATCGCTCACGTGCGAGGCGGCATCCTGACCCTACGTCGATTCCATGGACACGACGGCGAGCAAGCAGCGCAGCTTCCTCTCAGCCGCCCTTGTCCTGCTCCTGCAGGCGCTTCTGCTTCAGGCGGGCCACCTCGAGCTTGCGGCGCACGTCGTCGAGCGTGAGGTCGGACTTGGGCCCGAGCTGCTCGCAGACCCAGAGCAGCCGCTCCAGGTTCTCCACGTGGAAGGCATCGAGGACGTGCAGGCGGCGGCAGGAGTCATAGGCGCTATGCAGGTGGGCGTCGCGCGTCCCCTGGTCGCCCTTGGCCTCGGCTTGCTTGGCGCGCTCGACGAAGTAGAGCGAGCTGATGCGGAAGGTCTCGACCGAGTTGGACAGCTCCCGCAGCCGGTCCATGTGGATGCGCATCTCGTTCAGGCGGCCGAGCGCGAACTCGATGCGGCAGGCCGTCTCCAACGCGCCGATGTTCTTGCGGCCGCTGATCGTGATCGAATCGACGGCGCTCTCCAGCGCCTCCTCCAGCAGGCCGCGCGCCTCCTGGGAGGCGGCTCTGAGGCACTGGATGTGCTGCATCTCCTCAGGGTGCTTGTCGGCCAGCTCGTCCAGCAGAACGATGGCCTGGTCGTGGTCTCCCCTGCGCACGCGCACGTCCGCCGCGGCCAGCAGGACCTGCGGGTTGGCGGGCGCCGCCTGGCGCGCGCGCTCGAGGATGCCGAGCGTCTCCTCGCCGTAGTCCCCGTCGTTCATGCGCTGCGTGGCGGCCGCGAGGCAGGCATCGCCGGCGATCCTCTCGAACATGCCCGCGGGAAGCTCCGCGGACTGCCCCTGCATGGCGAGCAGGTCGTCGGCGCTCTTCAGGTTTCCCTCCAGCAGGATGGCGCAGCTCAGCATGCCGAGCCGCGCCTCGGCGCTGCCCTTGCTGTAGTGCAGCGCCAGGGTGTACTTGCCCTGCGCCTTTTGCGTCTCCTTGCGCTGCAGGTTGTCGTGCGCGAGCAGCATGAGCATGTCCGGCTCAGAGAGCTTGACGAAGCGGTAGGGCGCCAGGATCTTCTCGGCCTCGTCGTCCTGGCCGAGGTCGACCAGGATCAGCCCTTCGAGAGCGCGCGCGCGCGTGTCGCCGCTCTTCCAGGCCGCGTGCTCCCTGAGCGCGGCCAGGGCTTCCTCGAAGCGCCCCTCCACGCGCATGAGCCCGAAGAGCGCCGCATCCTCGTCATTCAATCCCACCGCCGCGGGCGCCTCTTCCGCCACGACCGCCTCTTCCTGAGGGAGGGCGGCCGCCCGCCCTTCGCTGCCGGCCGCGAGCAGGGCCGCGAGCGCGGCGGGCGCCACAAACCTGTGATTCAAGAAGCGATAAGTCATCGTTCGTCTCTGCTCCGCTGCGACCGGCGTGCGGGATCGGGCACGGCCCGGCATTCTAGCTCGTTCGTCGGACGGGAGGACCGGCTACCTGTAGGCTGCCGGCAGCCGCCGGGCCGCCTTGGACCCGCCCGGCGCCCCGCTGGTACGCGCCGGCCCGCCCGCGCGCGGATGTCCAACTTGCGCCGGCCGCGCCCCGGCGGCCGGCGCGGAGAAGCGCTACCCTGGTGCCTTCCGGGCCGCCCGAAGCGCCCGGGACGCAAGAGGAACGAGCCCTTGCCATGAACGATCAGGAACTCCGGGAGCGGCTGCTCGTCCTGCACGAGCGCATCCGCCAGAGGACGCTCGCGGCGCTCGCCAGCGGCGCCCTCGCCTCGGGCCTCGACCCGGCGGCCGGGGAGGCGGCGGTCCTGGCCGAGGGCGCGGGCGACGTGAGCTACGCCATCGACGTGCCGGCCGAGGAGGAGATCGACCGCTTCGCCCGCGAGCTGGACGAGG
This sequence comes from Planctomycetota bacterium, assembly GCA_016213895.1. Lineage (GTDB taxonomy): Bacteria > Planctomycetota > B15-G4 > B15-G4 > JADJEK01 > JACQZJ01. Next base: position 24,388 of record JACQZJ010000148.1, read on the forward strand.
AGGAGCCGCTCGTCGTCGTGTCCGAGGGCCTGGGAGAGCGGCGCTACGGCGCGAAGGACGGCGCGGCGCGCCTGCGCCTCGTGGTCGATCCCATCGACGGCACGCGTAACCTCGCCCACGACATGCGCAGCGGCTGGATCCTCACGGCCGCGGCGCGCGAGCGCGGCGCGGCGACTTCCCTCGCTGACGTGCATCTCGCGGTGCAGAGCGAGATCCCGACGCGCGACCGCCGCTCGTTCCACGTGCTCTCCGCCCGGCGCGGCGCGGGCGCCCGGATCGAGCGCCGCGACCTGACGAGCGGCGCGCTCCTGGAGCAAGGGCCGCTCCGCGCCTCCTCTGATCCCCAGCTCGGCAACGGCTTCTACGTGTTCTTCAAGTTCTCGCCCGAGGACCGCGCCGTGATCGCGCGCATCGAGGAGGACTTCCTCGGCTGCCTGGTCGAGCGCCACGGCGTGGACCGGCGCACCCTGTGCGACGATCAGTACATCTCGAACGCCGGCCAGCTCTTCCTGATCGCGACCCGGCGCTACCGCTTCCTGGCCGACCTGCGCGGCCACGTCGGCGACGTGCTCGGCGTGAACAACTTCACCTCCAAGCCCTACGACGTGTGCTGCGCCCTGATCGCCGCGGAGGCGGGCGTGCCCCTGACCGACGAGCGGGGCAACGCCCTCGACGCGCCGCTCTGCGTGGACCACCGCGTCTCGTTCGTGGCCTACGCCAACGAACCGGTGCGGCGCGCGCTCGAGCCTCTGCTGCAGGAGGCGCTCGAGCGCTTCCGCGCGGGCGCGGCGCGGAGGCGCGGCTGAGCGTGCGCCTCTTCGCCATCGGCGACCTGCACTTGCCGGGCGGCCCGCGCAGGAAGGGAATGGACGGCTTCGGCGCGGCCTGGCGCGATCACGCCGCGCGCATCGCCGCGGCCTGGCAGGAGCTGGCGCGGCTGGAAGACGTGCTGCTCATCGCCGGCGACCTGTCCTGGGCCATGAACCTCGACGAGGCGCGCGCGGACCTGGCCTGGATCGAGGCGCTGCCCGGCCGCAAGGTCATCATCCGCGGCAACCACGACTTCTGGTGGAGCGGGATCGGCAAGGTGCGCGGCGCCCTGGGGCCGTCGGTCGTGGCCCTGCAGCACGACCACGTGCTGATCGAGGGCACGGCGATCGTCGGCACGCGCGGCTGGCAGTGTCCGGGCTCGCTCGGCTCCGCCGACCTCATGGCGGGCTCGCCGCCGAGCGCGGCCGCGGCCTACAGCGAGAGCGACCGGCGCATCTACCTGCGCGAGGTGGAGCGCCTGCGCCTCGGCCTCGAGGCGCTGCGCAGGTGCGGCGCGCGCCACGAGCGGCTGGTCGTGGCGCTGCACTACCCGCCCATGAACCCGGAACACGAGGAGAGCGGCTTCACGCGCCTGCTCGACCAGTTTGGCGCCGACCTGTGCGTGCACGGCCACCTGCATGGCGCGGCCGCGCACGCGACCGCGTTCGAGGGCAGGCGCAACAAGACCGAGTACCGCTGCGTCAGCGCGGACCACGTCGACATGCGGCCGGAACTCGTCCTCGAGGCGTGAGGGCCGCGCGCCTCACTCGCCGCTGGCGCCGGCCTCCCGCTCGAGCCACGCGCCGAAGTCCCCTTCTCCCTCGACGTGGATGGCGCGGATGCGCCCGTCCTGGCCGATGACGAGCGTGGCCGGGATCTCGTCGACGCCGTAGGAGCGCCGGATCGTGTCGTCCTGGTCGAGAGCCGCGGGGAAGGTGTAGCGCCCCTTCTTCCAGAAGAGGCTCGCCACGCCCTTGCGCTTCGCCGCTTCCTCTTCCCGTTCCAGGACGTTCACGGCGATGACCGTCACCGCGCTCTTCTTCTCCTCCAGGCCGCGCGCGAAGCGCTGGATCACGGCCAGGCCGTCGCGGCACGGCTCGCACCAGCTCGCCCAGAAGTCGATGACCACCGGCCCCTTGGCGAGCGCGTCCGCCAGGCGGAAGCTGCCGCCGGCAAGGAGCGGCGCCGCGAACAGGGGCGCTTCCTCGCCCGCGCCGGGTGCGAGCACGGACGCGGCGGACTCGCGGAGTTCCCGCTCGCCCGGCTCGAAGGTCCAGGCGGACGCCTGGCCGGCGCCCTTCTTCAGGGAGTGCACCACGCGCGTCTCGACGCCTTCCCGCACGGCGACGCGCTCCACGAGCGCCGCCGCCGCGGCGTCGATGAGGACGCGCTCTTCGCCCGCGGCGTGCGCGAGCAGCACCTCGCTGAGCGCGCGTCCCTCGCGCTCGAGCGCCTTCATGCCCTTGACCTCGATCTCGTCGTTCCAGTCGACGCGGAAGGCCTCGACCGCCGCCTCCTCGTCCTCGGCCAGCGCGAGCGCGAGCTGCGGCACGAGCGCGCAAGGCGCATCGTGGACGCGCAGGAGGCTGGCGAATGCGGCGCCGTCCGCCTCGGCCACGGCATAGCAGTCGGGCCGCTGCTCGTGAGTGATCGAGGCCCAGTCCTCGCTGATGATCGCGCTCAGGCTTCCGCAAACCAGTCGGCCCGACCCCTCGAGGCCGATGTCCAGGTCGTAGGCCACCTTGACCGGCACGCCGCGCGTCGTGGTTTCGACCACGACGTGGTCATTGAGGGCCGCACCGCCGCGGTGAGCCTGCGCCACCTCGAGCAGGAGCGCCTTGCCGGCCTCGACTTCGCCGGGCGCGCCGAGCGCCGCGCAGAGGAGCACCAGGGCGTGGATCATCGCTTGCACCTCCAGTGAGAGCGGGCATTGTAGCGGCCGGCGGGCGCGATCCTGGTAGTCTCGACTCTCCATGAGCGTCCCGGAGACGACCACGCTGGACCGCGCCGCCGGCCCGCCCGTGCTTGCCGCTCGCGGCCTCGTGGTGCGCTACGGCCGCAAGGAGGCGCTGAAGGGCGTCGACGTCTCCTTCCACGGCGGCTCGCTCGGCCTGCTCGGGCCGAACGGCGCGGGCAAGTCGACCTTCCTGCGCGCCATCCTCGGGCTGCTCAAGCCCGACCGCGGGAGCGCGGCCGTGCTCGGCTTCGACTCCGCGCGCGCCGGGCTGCAAATCCGCGCGCAGAGCGGCTACATGCCCGAGAGCGACTGCCACGTTCCCGGCTTGAGCGGCGTCGAGTTCACCGCCTACTGCGGCCGCATCTCTGGGCTCGGGGGCGCCGACGCCAGGCGCCGGGCGCACGAGGTGCTGGTCTACGTCGGGCTGCAGGAGGAGCGCTACCGCAAGGTCGAGGAGTACTCGCGCGGCATGCGCCAGAAGGTCAAGCTCGCGGCCGCGCTGGTGCACGATCCTGCCGTGCTCTTCCTCGACGAGCCGACCAGCGGCCTGGATCCCCAGGCGCGCCAGGAGACCCTCGAGCTGATCCGCGATCTGGCGCACAACAAGGGCATGCACGTGGTGCTCTCCTCGCACCTCTTGAAGGACGTGGAGACGGTGTGCGACGAGGTCATCGTCTTGGCCGAGGGCCAGGCGCGCACCTCGGGCCGCATCGACGCCTTGAAGAGGATGGCGTCCGGCTTCGTCGTGCGCGTGGACGGCGAGGTGGAGCGCTTCGCGCGCAGCGCGCAGGAGGCCGGCCTGACGGTCGAACGCGACGGCCGCGGCGCCCTGCTCGTGCAGGACGGCGGGGGCGCGGGCGCGCTCACGGCGCGCGCCCTGTTCGCGCTCGGCCGCGCGGCCGGCACGCCGCTGCGCCACGTGGTCCCGGCCGAGGAGTCGCTCGAGGATCTCTTCCTGCGGGCGCTGGCTCAGGAGCCGCGCTGATGCCGGTCTACGACAGCTCTTACCGCCGCCTCGAGGGCGCCAAGCAGGCGCGCCGCCCGCGCTTCCTGCCGCTCATGGAGACCGGCCTGCGCCTGTTCTTCCGCCGGCGCCTGCCCAAGCTCCTGGCCCTGGCCGCGCTCGGCCCCTTCGGCCTCATGCTGGTCTTCATCTGCCTGCCGCACCTGACTCCGACTTTCCCCTTCTCCAAGCTCCCGCCAGAGGCGAGCCTGCTGCTGCATCTCAGCGGCACGAGCGCGTACCTCTACCTGGCGCAGCTCGAGCGCTTTTTCCTGCTGCTCTTCGCGATCCTGGCCGGCGGCGGCTTGATCGCCAACGACCTGCGCGCCAACGCCCTCGAGGTGTACTTCTCCCGGCCGCTGACGCTTCTCGACTACGTGCTCGGCAAGCTCTCGGTGCTGCTCGTCATCCTGCTCTGCCTGTCGTTCGTGCCCTGCCTGCTGCTCTGGATCACGGACGTGGCGCTCGCCGAGGAGAAGGGCTTCTTGCTGGAGCAGCTCCATCTCCTGCCGCGCCTGCTGGCCGCGAGCCTGCTCGTCTCCCTGCCCTACGGCCTGATCATGCTTGGCATCTCGGCCCTGACGCGCACGGCGCGCAACGCCATGCTCGTGGCCGCCGGGCTGTTCCTCATGACCAGCCTCTTCGGCATGATCCTGCCCGAGGCGCTCGAGGAGCCGCTCTACCAGCTCGTCTCGATCAACAACAGCGTGCAGCGCCTGCTGGCGCTGGTGCTGCAGCCGCGCGCCGACCTGGTCCGCAGCCTGAGCTTCTTCGACGAGGGCGTGCCGCTGCTCGACGCGCCCCTCCTCCTGCCCGCGCTCGTTCTCCTCGGCTGGATCTCGGCGTCGCTCTTCGCGCTGTTTCGCGCGGTGAAGGCGGTCGAGGTGGTCCAGGCCGCGTGAGCGCTCGTACGGCACGACTCACGGCACGAGCGTGAGCTCCGCGCAGCCGCTCGTCCAGTACGCGGGCGGCGGGAAGGGATTCTCCACCAGGCACTGGGTGTAGAAGGTGAGGTTCGGCGGCCCGGACGCGGGGAGCGCGCCCGAGAAGGTCAGCCAGCCGCCGGGGTCGAGCGTGCCGAAGAAGGCGACGGTGATGACGGGCGTGAAGCCCAGGTAGAACTGGCCGAACGGGGAGGAAAACGAGCCCGGCGCCAGGTCGACGAAGAGGAAGGCCAAGCTGCCGGGAGTGGCCTGGAGCGCGAGCGTGAACGGCGATCCGTACTTGCCGGTGGACTCGATCGAGAGGCCGCCGACCTGGCCGAGGTGGATATCCGCCTTGCCCGCGTCCGCGCCGGAGAGAGCGTCGAAGAGCGGCGAGCCGATGGCGAAGTCCTGCCTGGAATCGGCGTCGAGGTCGCCGAGGAAGCGGAGCGCTCCGCCGAGGCCGGCGTTTGCGGCCTTCCCTTCGAAGCGATAGAGCAGCGCGTGGCTCGTGCCCGAGAAGACCGCGAGCATGCCCGCGCCGCTGCCGGCGGCGGTGTTCACCAGCGGCGAGCCGCAGCCGTAGTCGCCCCGGCCGTCGCCGTCGAGGTCTCCGAGCCCGGCGACCGTGCGGCCGAGCGCGTCGCCGCTCGCCGCGCCCGGGTGGGTGAAGAGCACCTGGCCGGTCGCGCCCGAGAACACGTAGCCCATGCCCGCGAGAGGGACTCCGCCCGGCCGCGCCGAGGGAGCGCCGGCCACAAGGTCGGGCACGGCATCGGCGTCGAGGTCGAGGACGCCGTCGCATGCCGAGCCGAGCGCGTCTCCCTGCTCGAGGCCGGGAAGCGCGAGGAGCTGCAGGCCGTTCGCCGCGTCGAAGACCTGCACCCGGCCGGCGCCGATCAGGCCCGGAGGATCGAATCCGGGCGAGCCGATGACGAGGTCGCGGCGGCCATCGCCGCTCCGATCCGGAATGGTCCCGAGCCCCCTGCCAAAGGAGTCGAAGTCGGCCGCGCCCGCGAACGTGCGCAGCACCGAGCGCGTGACCGGGTCGATGATCAGCACCGCGCCGATCTCGCTCCCGGTCGAGAAGCCGTGGCCCGGAGCCGACGCCGCGAAGTCGGGCACCAGGTCGCCGCTCACGTCGTCCAGCAGGACCAGGCCCTCGCCGAGCCGTGCGCCCGCGCCCGGACCCGGCACCGCGCCGAGCGGCGCGAGCGTGGCCCCATCCAGGATCACCACCTCTCCGGCCGGGTTGATGCCGCTTTTCCCCGGCTGCCCGATCGCCAGCTCGGGCACGCCGTCTCCGCCGAGATCAGGCAGCCTGAGCACGGACGCGCCGAAGCGCCCGTAGGCCACCGCTCCTGGGATCGTCAGGAGGCGGCCGCCGCTCGCGGAGTCGACGATCGCTACCTCGCCCGCGGACGTCAGGCCGCCGGGAGAGGCGCTCGCGGCGCCAACGGCCAGATCGTCGAGCAAGTCGCCGTTCAGGTCGTGGAACCGCTCGATGGCGGTGCCGAAGAGGTCGCCGGCTACCTGGCCCTGGGAAGTGGAGAGGACGTCCTGGCTCCAGCAGAGCTGCGGAACGAGGAGCAGCGCGAAGAGGCCGGAGAGCGTTCGCGGCAGCACGAGCCTGAAGATCCTCGGGCTCTGGTCTCGGCAGGGGGGTTCCAGTGGGCGACGCAGAGCTGTACACAATAATACTATGCGCGAAGAGAGCGGGCCAGCGACGGCGGGCGTGGAAGACGGCGCCGCCGTCATCGAGCTGATCGGCGTGTCCAGGTGGTACGGCCAGGTGATCGGCCTGAACGACGTGACCGTGCGCGTGCGGAGCGGGGTCACAGGCCTCTTGGGTCCCAATGGGGCAGGGAAGTCCACTCTGATTCGTCTCGCCACCGGGCAGATTTCTCCCAGTCTCGGCGCGGTGCGAGTCCTGGGGGAGTTGGCGTTTCAGAATCGAAACATTCTCGCCCGGCTCGGCTGCTGCCCGGACATCGAGAAGTTCGACGATGAAAGGACGGGGCGCGCTTTTCTCGAGGGGGCGGCGCTGCTCTGCGGGCACGGGCGCAAACAGGCGGCAGCGCGCGCGCTGGACCTCCTCGACCTCGTGGGCCTGAAGGACGCGGGCGGCCGCCCGATCGGTTCGTATTCCAAGGGCATGCGGCAGCGCCTGAAGCTAGCCCAGGCCCTGGTCAACGATCCCGACGTGCTGGTTCTCGACGAGCCCCTGACCGGCATGGATCCCCTGGGCCGGCGCCACGTCGTGGATCTCATCACCCGCTGGGGCGCCGAGGGGCGCTGCGTGCTCGTCTCGAGCCACATCCTGCACGAGATCGAGGCCATGACCGACAACGTGATCCTCATCCACCACGGCCGCGTGCTCGCGGAAGGCGTGGTGCACGAGATCCGCCGGCTGCTCCGGGGCTGCCCGCATCGCGTCACCATCGGCGTGGACGACCCGCGCGGCCTGGCCGCGCGCCTCCTGCCCGCGGCCGGGGTCGTGGCTTTCCGTTTCGGCGCGGATGAGCTGACCGTGGAGACCACGGATCCGAGCAGCCTGTTCGTCGCCGTCGAGGGCGTCGTGCTGGACGGCGGGCTCGAGGTGCGCCGCCTGTTCACGCAGGATGACTCGCTCGAGGCCGTGTTCGACTACCTGGTGGCTTGAGATGGCGAGATACACACCCGCGCAGCCGCGGCCGGCCCTCCCGCGCTTCCCGAGCGCGGTCTGGCGCGTGGCGAGCCTCGCGCCCTTCCAGGCGCTGCGCGGCCGCAGGCTGTTGGCCCTCTCCCTGTTCGTGCTCTGCCCGGTTCTCGCCGCCCTGCTGTTTCGCGCCTACGGCGCCGCGCGCGTCCTCGGCGCGCGCGGCTTCACCGACCTCTCGTGCATGTTCTACCTGCCGGTGATCCTGCCGGTGACCGTCCTCTTCCTCGGCGCGGGCGCGATCGGCGACGAGATCGACAACGGCACGTTCCTCTACCTGCGCCTGCGGCCGGTGGGGCGCGCGGCCATCGCCTGCGGCCGCTACCTTGCCGTCTGCCTGAGCGCGTTCGTGCTGCTCGCGCCGCCCATCGTTCTGCTCTACGTGCTGCAGGTGGGCTGGGGCGGGGCCGCGGCCCTGAGCGACGAGCTGCCTCTTCTCGCGGCCCTGCTCGGCGTGGTCCTGCTCGCCGTCCTCGCCTACGGCGCGTTCTTCCTGCTGCTCGCCCTGCTCCTGCGCCACGCCGTGATCGTCGGCCTCTTCCTCGTGGCCGGCTGGGAGGACTTCGTCGCGACCGTCATCCCGAGCAAGGCCGCGCTCTGGACCATCTCGTTCCACCTGCGCGCCCTTCTCTGGCATCAGGCGGGCGAGGGCAGGCTCCTGACCAGGATGATGCGCTTCTTCGTCCGGGCGGAGCTGGTGCCGAGCGCCACCGCCTCGCTGCTCGGCCTTCTGATCGCCGCGGCCGCGCTGCTCGCGCTCGCGTGCTTTACCTTCAGCAGGAAGGAGTACCTCGAGCGGCCGGGCGACGCGTGAGCGCCGCTCGCGCGGGTCCTTGCCGCGGGCGCGCTACGATGGCTGCGTCGCGGCAGACCTGGACTTTCTCATGACCCTGGACGAGACGCGCATCCCGTGCCCGATCGCGGCCGACCTCGCGCTGGACCGCGCCGCGGCCGCGGGGCCGTTTCTCGTCGTGGACGCGGGCGAGGCGGCGCCGGACGCTCCCGGCCTGGCCGCGGGCGCCGTGGCGAGAGCACGCGCGTCGCTCGCGGAGCGCGGCCGCCTGGTCATTGCCGGCGCGCGGGCAGCAAGCGCGCGCGAGCTGGCCGCGCTGCGCGAAGGGCTCTGGCCGGCACTGCATGTCGCGCGCGTCTACCGCTTTGCGCGGGGCAACGCGATCGAGCGCACGGACGCACGCGGCGCGCAGGCCCTCGCCGGCGCCGGTGCGGCCGACAGCTCGGGCTACGTGGTGGCGGCGTTCTTTCGCGAGCACGCGCTCTCGCCCGCCGCGACCGCCGAGAAGTTCGACGCGGCCGCGTCCGGCTGGAACGGCGATCCGTCCTCGCCCGCCTACGGCCACTACCGCTGGATGCGCCGCCTGCTGGCCGTGCTCGGCCGGCCGCGGCCGGGCGAGCGCGTTCTCGACGCGGGCGCGGGCGCGGGCTGGGTGGGCCTGGAGGCGGCCCTCCTCGGCGGCCGCCTTTCGTCCTTCGATCCGAGCGCGGAGATGGTGCGCCTCGTGCGGCAGAACGCCGCCTTGCTCGGAGTGGAGGTGGACGCGC
>JACQZJ010000149.1 GCA_016213895.1 Planctomycetota bacterium
CGACGCGACCACCGACCTGACCCGGGCGCGCCTGACGCTGCCGCACATCGCCTACCTGCGCGTGTCCGAGGGATGCGACCGCAGGTGCTCCTTCTGCGCCATCCCGCAGATCCGCGGGCGCCAGCGCTCCCGGCCCTTGGGCTTGCTCGTGGCCGAGGCCGAGAACCTGGCCGGAAGCGGCGTGAAGGAGCTGTGCCTCGTGGGCGAGGAGACCACGGCGTATGGGCGCGACCTGGGGCCGGGCAAGGGCCGCGGAATCGCGCAACTCCTCGCCGCCCTGGGCCGGATCGACGGCCTGCGCTGGATCAGGCTGCTGTACGCTCATCCCGGCTCGTTCCGGCCCGAACTGGTGGCCGAGATCCGGGACAACGAGAAGGTCGCGAAGTACGTCGACATGCCGATCCAGCACGGAGACGACGAGATCCTCAAGCGCATGAAGCGCGGGACTCCCGCGTCCGGGATCCGCCGCCTCGTCGCCGGCCTGCGCCGCGAGGTCCCGGGCATCACCCTGCGCACCACGGTCCTGGTCGGCTTTCCCGGCGAGACCGAGCGGCGCTTCGAGAACCTGCTGGCGCTCCTCGAGGAAACGCGCTTCGAGCGCCTCGGCTGCTTCACCTTCTCGCGCGAGGAGGGCACGGCCGCGCACGCGCTGCGCCCGCGCCCGGCGGCGCGCGTGGCGGCCAGGCGCCGCGCGCGCGTGATGGCCCTGGAGCGGCGCATCATCGCCGAGCGCAACACTGCGCTCGTGGGCCGGACGATCCCGGTCCTGATCGACCGCGTGGCCGGGAACGAGGCGATCGGCCGCAGCGAAGGCGACGCCCCGGACATCGACTGCTCAGTGCGCGTGCGGGGCGCCGGGCTCGCGCCCGGCACGATCGCCGCGGTCAGGGTGACCGGCGTGCGCGGCTACGATCTCGAGGGCAGGGCGCGGGGCGCGGCCGGAGCAGGGCGGTGAACCTCGCCAACCAGATCACGGTCGGGCGCCTGATCCTCGCCGCCGGGCTGTTCGGCCTGCTCGCGGTCCTCGACGCCGGCGGCGAGCGCGCGGCCGTGTGGCTGATCATCGCCATGCTGCTCTTCATCGCGGTCGTGGCCACGGACGCCCTGGACGGGTACTACGCCAGGAAGTACCACCAGGTGAGCGACTTCGGCCGGATCGCCGATCCCGCGGTGGACAAGATCGTGGTCTGCGGCACGCTGATCTTCCTGGCCGCCGCGGAGTGGGCGCGGCCCGTCCTGGCCCCGTGGATGGTGGTCGTCATCGTTGCGCGCGAGTTCACCATCAACGGCCTCCGCGGCTTCGTCGAGTCGCGGGGCATCTGCTTCGGCGCGGACTGGCCGGGCAAGCTCAAGATGATCACGCAGAGCGTGGCCATTCCCGGCGTCTTCTTCTTCAAGATCATCGAGCTGCTTCTTCCCGCGATCGGGTGGGCGGTCCGCGGCGCGCGCTGGCTCGCGATCTTCCTGGTGTGGAGCGCGCTCGTGCTGACGGTGTACTCGGGCGTCGAGTACGTCCTCAAGGCGGCTCGGATCCTGCGGGCGCGGCCATGAAGGAGCGCGAGGCGTCCGGCGCCGCGCGCGGGCGCGACCGCGTCCTGCTGTTTCTGGCCTCGGGCTTCGGCGCGGGCTGCTCGCCGCTCTTTCCGGGCACGGCGGGCACCGCGGTCGCGGCCCTTCTCGTCCTCTTGCTGGCGCGGAGCGGCCTGCCCGCGGCGCCGGCCCTCATCTTCCTCGCCGCCGCGGCCACGGCCGGCTCGCTCGCGCTCGGCCGGCCGGTCGAGCGCATCCTCGGCCAGAAGGACCCCGGCCTCTTCGTGCTCGACGAGTTCGCCGGGTACTTCGTCTCCCTGCTGACCTTCTCGCGCAGCTGGCCGACCGCGAAGGAATGCCTGGTGGCCTTCGTTCTTTTCCGCCTGTTCGACGTCACCAAGCCGACGCCGGCGCGGCAGGCGCAGAACCTCGGCGGCGGAACCGGTATCGTGCTGGATGACATCGTCGCTGGCCTCTACGCCCTGATGGGAGTGGTCGTCTACCGGCAGGTTCTCCATAATCCGCCCTGGTGAGCGGGGCGGAACTCGGAGCGAGAGAGACCGATGGCTGCACCGAAGAAGCCGCATCGCGAGGAGAGCAGCGTCCTTGCGCGCAAGCATGCCTTGAAGGACCGCGTTTCCGCGACGCAGGTCCTGAGCGCCGCGGAGATGCGCGCGCAGAAGGGGCGGCGCGCCGGCGAGTCGTCGGTCATCCTGCGGGAAGGGGAGCGCATCCGCCGCGCCGGGCTCGGCGTCTCGGTCAAGTTCGCGCTCGCCATCAGCGTCGCGATCGCCGTCTTCATGCTGCTCTTCGGCATCGTCATCTACAACAACGTCAAGGGATCGCTCAACGACGAGATCGACGCGGCCGGCATCCTGGCGGCCAAGGCCGTGGCGACGCCCGAGTTCTTCATCTGGAACGAGTTCCACGGCGCGTTCGAGGGCACGACTTACGCCCGCTACCAGCGGGAGATCGCGGCGGGCGAGAGGAAGATCGCCGCCGACTACCTGACGGAGGACGAGACGCGGCGCGCCAACGAGATCCGCCAGTACAACAGGTCGCTCCTCGAGAACCTGATCAAGGGAACCGATCGCCTGCTCGACGTGCTCATCTCCAATCAGGATCGCACCAAGATCGAGCGCCTCGCGAGCGGGCGCTCGCGGCTCGAGTTCGACGGCCGGCAGGTGGGGGAGAGGAACGGCGTCGCCATCGAGTACGGCACCTACACTCCGCCCGACGGCGAGCCGCTGCGCGCGCGTTCGTTCGTCGCGTCCATCCGCGACCGCTTCGGCGGAGTGGAGGGCAAGGCCACTGTGGTCCTCTCCGAGGCCTCGATCCAGGAGAACCTCGCCCGCGTGCGCACCCAGGTCCTGGTGCTGGCGATCGTCTTCATCGCCCTCGGCGTCGGCGTGTCCTTCCTGATGGGCGGCCGCATCACCTCGCCGATCACCGCCCTCACCCAGGACGTCGAGGTGATCGCGCGCGGCAATCTCGACCACCACCCGCGCGTCATCACCAAGGACGAGATCGGCGTGCTGGCGCGCACCGTCGAGCGCATGGCGCGGAGTCTGAAGGAGGCGCAGGAGGCCGAGGTCGAGCACCAGCGCCAGAAGCATCAACTGCAGGTGGCCCTCGAGATCCAGGCGAGCCTCTTCCCGGAGAAGCTGCCGGAGGTGGCGGGCTACGAGACGGCCTCGCACTACCTGCCCGGTCCCGAGGTGGGAGGGGACTACTACGACGTCTTCCTCCTGCCCGACGGCCGCCCCTTCGTGATGGTGGCCTCGGCCTCGGGGAAGGGCATCCCGGCGGCGATGTTGACCGCGATGGCGCGCTCCTTCACCACGGCCGTGGCCGAGCGCGAGTCCTCCGCGAGCAACATCCTCAAGGTCGTGAACCGCTTGCTCTCGCCCGATCTGCGCCGCGGCATGTACGTCACGGCGCTGGCCTGCATCCTGGAGCCGCAGAGCGGCAAGCTGATCGTCGCCAACGCCGGCCACAACCCGCTGATCCTGTTCAGCGGCCGGGAGAAGAAGGTCCAGGCCATCCACTCGGACGGCATCGCGCTCGGCTTCGACAAGGGGCCGGTGTTCGACCGCTCGCTGCGCGACCTGGAGATCAACCTCGAGGCGGGCGACCGCATCGTGCTGTGCACGCCCGGGGTCTTCGGCATCACCAACCACGAGGGCAAGGAACTGGGCGAGGAGAACTTCTACCGCCTGGTCGCCCGCGAGGGAGCGAAGGACTCGGCCGCCTTCGTCAACCTCATGCACCACCTCCTGGAGAAGTACACCGAGGGCGGAATGGTGGAGAGCGACATCACCTTCGTGACGCTCAAGCGTCTGGCCTGAGCAGGGGCGCTCTGCATGCGCATCGACGAGTTCCAGCGCAGGATCGAGGCGATCTACTTCGGCAAGGACAGCCGCCGCGGCCTCGCCGGCACCTTCATGTGGTTCAGCGAGGAAGTGGGGGAGCTGTCCCGCGCCCTGCGCAGGAGGGACGCCCGCGAGCTCAAGGGCGAGTTCGCCGACTGCCTGGCGTGGCTCTCCACGCTCGCCTCGCTCGCCGGCGTGGACCTCGGCGCGGCGGCGGCGGAGAAGTACGCGCGCGGCTGCCCGCGCTGCAGCGAGACGCCCTGCTCCTGCCCCGAGCCGGAGGGCGTGTAAGCACGCGCGCCGCCGCTTGGCCCGTGCTCAGGAAGCGTCCTCGGCGGCCTTCTCCCCGAGTCCGAGGCTCCTCTGGCGCTTGAGCGGCGGGAGCTGGATTTCCGGAAACTCCTTGTCGAGCCCGACGCGCCGGAACCTGGCCAGCGCGGTCTCGTAGCTCGGCTGGGCGATGGTCTCCTCCAGGTAGCGCTTGCCCTCGTCCAGCAGGAGCACGGTCCTCAGGTAGTGCCGGGCGCGCTCCAGCCCGTACGCCGTCGCGTTCTCCAGCCAGAAGAACAGGAGGTTGAGGTAGTTGGTGCGCGCGTCCAGCCCGAGCCGCTCCTTCAGCATGAGCGACCGCTCGCACCAGAGGATCGCGCTCTTCAGGTCGTCGCGGCCCAGGTGGACGCCCGTGAGGTTGTTCATGGCGTGCGCCTGGGTCTCGCGCTCGTAGCGGTCGAGCGCCCGCCGCTCGAGGACCGTCGCGAAGAGCAGCTCGGCGCCGTCCAGGTCTCCACGGCGGTAGCGCATGTAGCCGAGCAGGTTGGCGGCGTCGAGGCCGTAGCGGCCGCCGATGGCGATGGCGCGCCTCAGGATCGACTCGGCCAGCTCCGGGCCGGGGGGGCTCTCCTGGCGCGTGCGGCTGATCATCTCCAGCAGGGATGCCGCCTCGCCCGAGCGGGAGGTGCGTCCCTCGGTGTACTCGTCGAGGGCGCTCAGGCGCTCGCAGGCCTCGCTCGCGGCGGCCTCGATTCCCGTGGGGGAGAGATCGAAGCAGAAGTGCGCGGTCGCGCTGTCCCGGCGCGCGCCGAGGATCGCCTTGGCCAGGCGGTAGAGCGCGTGGTTGAAGCCGTCGATCAGACGGTGGATGGGATCGGACTCGTCCGGGGCCGTGACCAGGAAGACGTCGCACAGCCGGGCGAAGCAGGCCGGGCACTCGGCCGCGTGGCGCGCCAGCCTGGCGGAGTCGCCGAGCGGCCGGAGCGCCGCCAGCAGGCTCCTCAGGTCGGCCGACGCCTCGGGGCACGAGCCGCCGCTGGCGGCCGCCCCGGCCCGCGCTTCCCGTCCCTCGTGTTCGGCTTCCGGTTTCACAGCGCACCTCCCGCCGCGCAGTCGGCCTCGAGGTCCAGCGCGGCGCTCTCGGAATCCTCCGTCGCCAGGCGGACGATGAAGAGGAGCGTCTCGCGGTAGCGCTGGAAGAGCCGTTCGACCGCCTCTTCCTCCGGCTCGGGCGTGGCATCCTCGCGGATGGCAGCGTCCAGCTCGTTGAGCGCCGCGCGCAGCACGCCGAAGGGCGTCCGGTCGGGGAAGAACCAGCCCCAGGTGCGGCGCAGGTGCGTGGCCAGGCCGGCGAAGAACTCCTGCGCGGCCTGGCGTTCCTGCAAGGCCGGCTCGCGGCGCAGCTTCTCCCAGTGCTCGTAGGCCTGGTCGGTGCGCACCGCGCGCAGCGGCGCCCAGAGCCGGCGGTGCTCCTCGGCGCTGAAGCCGGCCTGGTCGGCGCTCGTCCCCGGGCCGGGGATGCGCGCCACGATGAGCCGCTGCTGCACGTCGGTCAGGGAGAGCGCGAACAGGTCGGCGACCAGCGAGGCGACGTAGTCGGGCCTTTCCGGAGCGGCCGAGTCCTCGCATCCCGCGCGCGCCTCGAGGGAAGCGCAGCGCCCGCGTTCGCGCTCGTCCCGGCGCGCGCGCATCAGGCGGAAGCGGGCCAGGTAGATCTCGGCCAGGCGGAAGCAGCGGCCGGCGCGCAGGCGCTCGGCCCCGGCCTCGAGGCTCTCCAGGATGCCCGCGCGCGCCGCGCCCCACACGGAGGGGTGGATCAACTCCAGCTCCACGAGCGCGGAGCGCTCGGAGACGCCGGCGATGAACTGCTCGCCGATCACGAACAGCCAGGTGGAGAGGAAGTCGACGACCCGGCCGCTGCGGTAGCGGGCGCGCGCCGCGGCTTCGGCCACGCGGTTCACGATCTCCGCGAGAGACTTCGGCCCCGACTTGCGCGCGCGCAGGTGGACGATGAACTCGGCGGCCTTCTCCCGGTGGCCCTCGGGCCCGCTGTCGTCCCTGGCGACCGCGGCGACGTCGTCGATCAGGTCCTGGATGGCGCGGCGCGCCTGCGCGAGGAGCGCTGCGGGAGCGCTCGAGCGCACGATTCCCCTGAGCAGCTTGACTCCGATCAGGCGGCTGCCCGAGCGGAGGTCGGACAAGCTGTCAGTGTCCGCTGCCTTGTACGGGTGCCGGCTGATCATGGCTCAACGTTGCGGTGATCGCCCCGGAGAAAGCGAGCAGGGGCGTGAGTTGGATGAACGCGTTGCCGGGGATGGATCCTCCCCAGCCTGGTTTGGAGTAGGAGCTGGCATTCGAGTCGTCGCGGCCTGAGGTCGAGGCGTAAGTTCCCCCTCCGCCAGAGCTTGCGGAGCCCTTCGCGTCCTGGCCCGCGGCGCCCTGGGAGGAAAGAGGAGACTCGCCGCCAGCCGGCGCCTGTGCCGGCTGTTCCGACGCCGCTTCCCCGGCGGCGAGCGCAAGCGGCGCACCCGGGCCTGCCTGGCGCGGAAGTCCCTGCGCCGCGGCAGCTTCAGACGGTGCGCCGCCGCTTGCCGCAGCCTGCTCGCTCAGCGCGATCGGGTCGGAGATCAGGCACTCCCCAGAGCAGCGCTCGAACAAGACCAGGTGCAGCGTGATTCTCGCTCCGAGCGGGTATTCGCCAGTGACCGTGCCGGGGAGCACACCGTCCAGTGCTGCGGCGCCGGCCTCCTGGTCGACCGGGAGCGGAATCAGCAGGCAGGCGGAGAGGTCGAGACCATGGGACGGACTTCCTTCGGCAAGCGCTTCGGCGAAAGGAGGGGAAACGCTGGCCAGGACGGCTGTCTCGAAGCCCGGCGGAACCTGGTAGCGCAGGGAGAACGCCTTGTCTGGACCTGCTGGCGGGAGGTACTGGAAGGAGATGGAGCCCGGGTTCTCCGCCGCGTCCGCCGGGGAGGTGTGGGTGAGGCAGACCCCGAGGGCGGAAACCAGGATGGCGAGGCGTTTCTTGGGTGCGGCGGCGGGAGAACGGTGGGCGTCTCCTCGAGGGACGGGTTCGAGGGTCCTCTGCACGAACTCTCCTCCGTGCTCCGGCTCGTCCCGGCGGACGAGCGAACCGTCTTCTGCGCCGTACAGTCGTCGGAGACCCCAAACTTCGCGACGTCCCTGGACCCGTCGCGCTCGTCTCCAAGCCCTGTGAGCTTTTCCTTTCGGCACGGGAGGAGCCGGCTGCAGATCTTTTTCGGTTTTTCTTGGTGTGCGATCGTGTCCGGCTGGCACGGGAGATGCGCGCACAGCTTCCAGAAGGTGGACGGGAACGGCCCGTGGACTCTCTTTCCGGCAGAGCGCGCGCGCGGTAGACAGGTGCATCATGGCCGCCTTCGCTGACATCGCGCTCAGCCTGCCGGTGGACCGGCTGTTCACCTACGCCGTGCCGCTCGAGCTGCGGGAGCGGGTCAGGCCGGGCTGTCGCGTGCGCGTGCCCTTCCAGTCGCGCGAGGTCGGGGGCACATGCGTGCGGGTCAGCGACGCGAGGCCGCGGTTCGAGGTGCGTCCGGTGCTCGGCCTGGTCGAACCGGATCCTCTGTTCTCCGAGGCCATGCTGCGCCTCTGCGGCTGGATCGCGCGCCGCTACGGCGCGGGCTTCGGCGAGGTCCTGGACGCGGCCCTGCCGTTCGCCGTGCGCAGCGGCGGAAAGCGCCGCACCGTGGCCGTCGCCTTCCCTCTGCTCGGGCAGATCCCGGCCGAGAAGCTCGTCGCCGAGCTGGAGGAGCGCTTTCCCAAGCAGGCCCGGGTCCTGCGCATCCTCGCCGAGGCGGGCGAGCCGCTCGAGCTGCGCGAGCTCCAGCAGCGCGCCAAGGTGGGCGCATCGCCGGTTCTCTCGCTGCAGCGGAGAAAGGCCCTCGAGATCCGCAAGGTCTCGCCCGCCCGGGATCCGCTCTTCTCCTCTCCGGTCGAGCGCGCGCCGGACATCCGCCTGAGCGCGCCGCAGGAGGAGGCGCTCCGCGCGCTCTCCGCAGCGATCGCCGCCGAACGCCACGCGGCGTTCCTCCTCTTCGGCGTGACCAGCAGCGGCAAGACGGAGGTCTACCTGCGCGCTCTCGCTGACGTGGTGCGCCGCGGGCGGCAGGGCATCGTCCTGGTTCCCGAGATCGCGCTCACGCCGCAGACCGTGGCGCGCTTCCGCGCGCGCTTCGCGCGGGTCGCCGTGCTGCACTCCAACTTGACCGACGCGGAGCGCCACGAGCAGTGGCGGGCCATCCAGCAGGGCAAGGCGGACGTCATCATCGGCGCGCGCTCGGCGGTGTTCGCTCCGGCTCCCGCGCTCGGCATCGTCATCATCGACGAGGAGCACGAGGGCACCTTCAAGCAGCAGAACGCGCCGCGCTACGACGCCCGCGAGGTCGCGCGGGCGCGCGCCCGCTTCGAGCGGGCGCTGCTCCTGCTCGGCTCGGCGACGCCTTCCCTCGAGTCGTACCAGCGCGCCCTCTCCGGCCGCCTCGGCCTCCTGCGCCTCCCCGGGCGCGTGGCCGGCGGTTCGTTTCCCGAGACGATCGTCGCCGACCTGGGCAAGACCGTGTCGGTTCCCGGCAAGCCGCGCATCCTCAGCGACCGCCTGCGCGCGGCGATGATCGAGCGCCTGGCGCGCGGCGACCAGGTCATCCTCTTCCTCAACCGCCGCGGCTACGCCACGGCCGCCATCTGCCGCAACTGCGGCGCGTCCATCAAGTGCCCGCACTGCGCCATCGTGCTCGTCTACCACCGGCGCATCGGCCGCATCGTCTGCCACTACTGCGGCCACGAGGGCCGCCTGCCGCAGAAGTGCGCGGCCTGCGGCGGGCTGTTCCGGCTGGCCGGCTGCGGCACGGAGCGCGTCGAGGAGGAGGTGCGCCAGGCGTTGCCGGAGGCGAGCGTGGCGCGCATGGACTCCGATTCGATGAAGGGACGGGGCGCCCACGAGAAGGTGCTGGCGGAGTTCCGGCGCGGCGCGGTCGGCGTGCTGGTCGGAACCCAGATGATCGCCAAGGGGCTGGACTTCCCCAACGTCACGCTCGTGGGCATCGTCTCCGCGGACGCGACGCTGCACCTTCCGGACTATCGGGCGGCGGAGCGCACCTTCGGCCTGATCTCGCAGGTGGCGGGCCGCGCCGGGCGCGGCGAGAAGGGCGGGATGGTGATCGTGCAGACGCATGAACCGGAGCACTTCGCCATCCAGCTGGCGCTCCGCAGCGAGTACGAGCGCTTCGCCGAGATCGAGCTGGCGGGCCGGCGCAAGGACGGCTACCCGCCGTTCGGCCACCTGGCGCGCGTGATCATCCAGGGGCCGCGCGAGGCCGAGGCCGAGCGGGCGGCGCGCGCCCTGCGCGACCTCTTGGGCGAGTGGATCGCGGACGGGGTGACGGCGCTGCTCGGACCGGCGCCGGCCCCGATCGCGGTCATCAACGGGCAGTATCGCTTCCACGTCGTGGCCAAGAGCAGGTGGCAGAGCGGCATCCGCCAGTTCGTCAAGGTGGTGCGCTCGCAGCCGCGGCCGGGGCGGCGCCTGCGCATCCTCCTGGACGTGGACCCGCTGTCGATGCTCTGACGCGCGCAAGGATCAACTCTGCCGTGATTCGGGCGCCGCCGGGCGTCCCGCAGCACACGGCGCCGATTCCAGGACACCGGTGGAGCCAAGAATGAAGGACACGAAGAGCGGCGCGGCGCACACGGGCCGGCGCGTCAGTTGGTCGAAGAAGAGCATCTCGGTCGGAGAGATGAAGACGCCTCTCGGCACGATCACCATCGCGGTCGGGCCCAGGGGCCTGCTCCGCATCGACCTGCCCGGCACGCGGCCCGCGGGCCGCAGAAGGTTCCTCGCGCGCGGCCGCGAGGACCTGCCGGTCGAGGCCGAGGACGCGCGCGTGGCCGAGGTCAAGCGCCAGCTCGGAGAGTACTTCGAGGGCCGGCGGCGGCGCTTCCAGCTTCCCCTCGATCCCCAGGGCACGGACTTCGACCGGGCCGTCTGGCGCCAGGTCGGCAAGGTCGGCTACTCCAAGGTGGCGACCTACGGGGACGTGGCGCGGGCCATCGGCCGGCCAGCCGCGTTCCGCGCCGTAGGCGCCGCGAACGGCCGCAATCCGCTGCCGATCGTCGTGCCTTGCCATCGGATCGTGGGCTCCTGCGGCCGTCTCACCGGCTACGGCGGCGGGCTCAGCCTGAAGGCGCGCCTGCTGCGCGGCGAGGGCGTGCAGCTCTCGACGGAAACGGCGTCCGCCGCCACCAAGGTCGTGACGTAGCAGCGGGTCCCCGGCCGCGCCCGCCCCGCGGCCCCCAAGAGTCGGAGTCCCGAACGCCATGCAACATGCGCGCAGGAACCTCTTCGTGTTCTTCCTCCCGGCTGCAGTGGTCTGGACCGGCTGGCTCATGCTCATGGCCGCGGGCGGCCGCTGGGAGCTCTTCCTGCACAACTGGCACATGACCGTGACCATGTTGTTCGGCTCCTTCATCGCGGGCGCGACGAGCGAGGGCGGCGGGGCCGTCGCCTTCCCGGTCATGACGCTCATCTTCAACGTGACTCCGGTCGTGGCGCGCGACTTCTCGTTGATGATCCAGACGATCGGCATGGGCGCGGCGAGCTGCGTCATCTTCTGGCAGAGGATTCCCGTCGAGCGTCACGCCCTGCTCTTCGCCAGCCTGGGCGGCGCGGCCGGCGTCATCCTCGGCCTGGAGTACATCCACCTGCCCCCGGCGTTCGCCAAGATGCTCTTCCTCAGCACCTGGCTGGCGTTCGCCTTCGCCCTCTACTGGGTGAACCGCTACCGCGAGCGCGAGGTGCACGAGCACATCGTGGGCTTCCTGCCGCGCCATGCCGTGCTGCTCCTCGGCACCGGCGTCATCGGCGGAGTGGTGACCTCGATCACCGGCAGCGGCCTCGACATCTGCACGTTCTCGCTGCTGGTGCTGAGGCTCAGGATCAACGAGAAGGTGGGCACGCCGACCTCGGTCGTGCTCATGGCGCTGAATGCGGCGATCGGTTTCTTCTACAAGGGACTCGTCATGCCCGCGGGAATGGAAGGGGAGGCGTGGGGCTACTGGTACGTGTGCGTGCCGATCGTGGTGCTCGGCGCGCCGTTCGGGGCGTGGTTCATCAAGAACAAGTCCCGCCTCTTCATCGCCAGCATCCTCTACTTCTCCATCGTGGTGCAGTTCATCTGGGGCATTCTCCTGCTCGAGGTCTACCGCAAGCCGGCATTGGCCGCCTTCAGCGCCGGGGTCTTCGCGGCGGGCGTCCTGCTGTTCCACTACATGGCGAAAAGGGGCGTGAGGCGCCTGGAGTGGCTCTCGGCCACGGGCAAGGCGTAGGCGCGCGCGGCCAGGCTGTTGTCCGGCGGGGCGGCCCCCCGTAACCTGATCCCTTCCTGTCCGGTGACCGCGTTGGAGCTGCCATGAAGCCGTCCGTCCTGCGCTTTCTTGCCGTGCTCCCGCTGCTCCTCCTCGCTGCCTGCGGCGACGACGGCGCGGGCGGGAAGAGGCGCATCGCCGTGATCCCCAAGGGGACGACGCACGAGTTCTGGAAATCGATCCACGCCGGCGCGAACAAGGCGGGCGCGGAGCTGGGCGTCGAGATCATCTGGAAGGGGCCGCAGAAGGAGGACGACCGCGACGACCAGATCAAGGTGGTCGAGGACTTCATCAGCCGCGGCGTGGACGGCATCGTCGTGGCGCCGCTCGACGACAAGGCGCTGGCCCCGCCCTTGAGCGACGCAGTGCGCGAGGGCATCCCCGTGGTGATCTGCGACTCCGGGGTGGAGTGGGACGGCCACGTCAGCTTCGTGGCCACGGACAACTACCGGGGCGGCGTGCTCGCGGCGGAGCGCCTGGGGACGCTCCTCGGCGGCAACGGCAAGGTCGTCATGCTGCGCTACCAGGAGGGCTCCGCCAGCACGATGGCGCGCGAGGCCGGCTTCCTGGCCACTGTGACCGGCAAGTTCCCGGGGATCGATGTGGTCTCCTCCAACCAGTACGGCGGCGCCACGACCGAGTCGTCCTACAAGCGCGGGGAGGCGCTGCTCACCGCCTTCCCCGGCGTGGAGGGCATCTTCTGCCCCAACGAGTCCACGACCTTCGGCATGCTGCGCGCCCTGCAGGACGCGGGCCGGGCGGGGAAGGTGCGCTTCGTCGGCTTCGACAGCAGCGAGAAGCTCATGCAGGCGCTCGGTTCCGGCGAGCTGGACGGCCTCGTGCTGCAGAACCCGTTCCTCATGGGAGAGCTGAGCGTGCGCGTCCTGGTCGATCACCTCGAGGGCCGCTCGGTCGAGCGGCGCATCGACACCGGCGCCCGCGTGGCCACACGCGAGAACATGGACGAGCCGGACGTCAAGGCGCTGCTCGCTCCCGACCTCTCCGCCTGGCTCAAGTGACGCCATGAGCGGCGCGGCGCCGGTCCTGCTCTGCATGCGCGGCGTGAAGAAGTCGTTCGGCGCGGTCACCGCGCTCGACGGCGTCGACCTCGAGGTGCGGCAGGGGGAGGTGCACGCGCTCATCGGCGAGAACGGCGCGGGAAAGAGCACGCTCATGAAGGTCCTCTCCGGCGCGCACGCGCCGGACGCCGGAACCATGGAGCTGGCGGGCGCGCCCTTTCGCCCGCGGAACCCGAGCGACGCCCGCGGCCGCGGCGTGGCCATGATCTACCAGGAGCTGACCCTGGCGCCGCACCTCACGGTCGAGGAGAACGTCATGCTCGGGCGCGAGGCCGCGCGCTGCGGTTTCCTCAGGCGGAGGCCGATGCGCGCCGCGGTGGCCGAGGCGCTCCGCGCGCTCGATCAGGCCGAGATCCCGCCTGGACGGAAGGTGGCGGACCTCGGGCCGGGCGCGCGGCAGATGGTCGAGGTGGCGCGCGCGCTCGTGGGAGAAGCGCGCGTCATCGTCATGGACGAGCCCACCAGCTCGCTCTCGCGCCAGGACAGCGAGCGGCTCTTCGCGGTCATCGAGAAGCTCAAGGAGCGCGGCCTGGCGGTGATCTACATCAGCCACTTCCTCGAGGAGGTGAACCGCGTCGCCGGGAGATTCACCGTGCTGCGCGACGGCAGGACCGTGGGCGGCGGCGCCCTCCCCGGCGTCGCCGTCGCGGAGATCATCGAGCTGATGGTGGGGCGCAAGCTCGAGGAGGTCTTCCCCGCCATTCCCCATGAGCCGGGCGAGGTCCTGCTGCGCGTGCAGGGGCTCGAGGGCGAGCCGCTGCCGCTCGCGGCGGGATTCGAGCTGCGGCGCGGGGAGATCCTGGGCATCGCCGGGCTGGTGGGAGCCGGGCGCACCGAGATGCTGCGCGCTTTGTTCGGGCTGAACCAGGTCATTGCGGGGCGGATCACGATCGGGGGCGCGGAGGACGGCGGCGCGCCGCCGCGCCGCCGCCTGGCGCAGGGCGTGGGGCTCCTGTCCGAGAGCCGCAAGGAGGAGGGTCTCGCGCTCAACCTCTCCGTCGCGGTGAACGCCACGCTTTCTTGCCTGGCGCCGTTTGCGCGCTTGGGCTGGCTCAGGCGCACGCGCCAGGCGCGCGCCGCGAGCCGCTGGATCGAGCGGCTCGGCATCCGCTGCCGCGGGCCGTGGCAGCCGGTCTCCGAGCTGTCGGGCGGCAACCAGCAGAAGACCGCTCTCGCCCGGCTGCTGCATCACGACGTCGACGTGCTCCTCCTGGATGAGCCGACGCGCGGGATCGACGTGGGCAGCAAGACGGAGGTGTACCGCCTGATGGGCGAGCTGGCCGCGGCCGGCAAGGCCATCCTGTTCGTCAGCTCCTACGTCCCGGAGCTGCTCGGGGTCTGCGACCGGATCGCGGTCATGCACCGCGGCCGGCTGCTCAAGCCGCGGCCGGCGCGCGAGTGGAGCGACAGCGCGATTCTCGACGAGGCCGCGCGCGGCGCGGCGGGGTGATGATGGCGGCGGCGAAACAGACGGCCGGAGAGGCGCGGCGCGGGCGGCGGGCGCGCCGCGTCCTCGCCCTGCTCGGGCCGTTCCTCGGCCTGCTCCTGGTCGTGGGGCTCTTCTCGCTGCTCGCGCCCGAGTCCTTCCTCAGCGCTTACAACTTCAAGACGGTCGCCACGCAGACGGTCATCGTCGGCCTCGGCGCCGTCGGCATGACCTTCGTCATCGTCAGCGGCGGCATCGATCTCTCGGTCGGGTCGGTCATTGCCCTGGCTTCCGTGGTCACCGCGCTGCTCTTGAGGGACGGGCGCGCGCCGGTGCTGGCCGTCCTCGCGGGCGTTTGCACGGCCGGACTCTGCGGCCTGGTGAACGGGCTCCTCATCACGCGCCTGCGCATCGTGCCGTTCATCGTCACGCTCGGCATGCTCGGCATGGCGCGCGGCTTCGCCAAGTACCTCGCCGGCGAGCAGAAGATCGACGCGCCGGCCTACTGGCTGGCCGACCTGATGACCAAGTCGCCGCAGCCGGGCTGGCTCTTGGTCGCGCCGGGCGTCTGGGGCATGTTCCTGCTCGCGCTCTTCATGGGGCTGGTGCTGCGCGCCACGGTCCTCGGCACGCACGCCTTCGCCATCGGCTCGAACGAGGACACGGCGCGCCTCTGCGGCGTGCCGGTGGCGCAGAACAAGGTGGTGATCTACGCGCTCTGCGGCCTGTTCGCCGGCCTCGCCGGCGTCATGCAGTTCGGGCGTCTGACCGTAGGCGATCCGACCACGGCCATCGGCAAGGAGCTGGACATCATCGCCGCCGTGGTCATCGGCGGCGGCAGCCTGGCAGGCGGCGAGGGCAGCATCCTCGGCGCCATGATCGGCGCCTTCCTCATGTCCTTCCTGGCCAACGGCTGCAATCTGACCGGCGTGCCGAACTACGTGCAGGAGATCATCATCGGCGCGATCATCGTCGCGGCCGTGGCCGTGGATCGCCTGCGTCACCGCTGAGGCGCCTGGCCGTGCGCCGCCCCCGCCTTGACGGCGCGCCCGCGATCGTGGAACCTCTTGCCATGAGCGAGCACGGCGAACGAAGCACCTTCCAGCGTCTCTCGCGCGAGGTGCTGGTCGAGAACCACTGGCACCGCTACTGCCTCGATCGCTACGTGCGGCGGGACGGCAGCGAGGGCCTCTACTACTACATCGACATGCCGGGCTCGGTCGGCGTCATCCCGCTGTTCGAGGACGGCACCACGCTCCTCTGCCGCCAGCGGCGCTACCTGCTCGGCGTGCACCTCTGGGAGTTCCCCATCGGCGGCATGGAGGAGGGCGCCGATCCGCTCGACGTCGGCAAGCGCGAGCTGCGCGAGGAGGCGGGCCTGGTAGCGGGCGACTGGCTGCGCCTCGGGTGCTTCGCGCCCTACAAGGGCGTCTCGAACGAGCGCTGCCACTTCTACCTGGCGCGCGACCTCACGGTCGTCGCGCAGGCGCTCGAGCCCGAGGAGGACATCACGCTCGAGCGCCTGCCGCTCGCCGAGGCGCGCGAGCGGCTTCTTGCCCAGGAGCTCGGCGACGGCCAATCGTGGTGCGGCCTGCTCCTCTTGGAGCGGCACCTCGCGCGCGCAGCCGCCTCGTGACGGCCGGGATGGCGTCGAGCAGAACCACGGCCCCGCTCCGCCGCTCCGCGCGTCCTCGCGCGGTGCATGCATTCCGGGGCGGGAGCGGGCTTTAGCAGCCCGTCGAAGAAGTCATCCTGCCTGCGGCGGCGCCTCTCGGCCGATCTCTGCGTCGCGAGATCCTCGGCGAATCTCTCGATTCGCCTGCGGTCTCGCTCCTTGATCTCGACCGAGATGCGCTCGCCTCGGCGACGGAGCACTTCTTCGACGGGCTGCCTGGCCGCGACCGCCCACCTCCAGCTGGCGCGGACGCGTCGCACCGCGCCAGCTGCCGCGGCTCGATCCGACGGGCGCAGCGCCCGCGGCTCAGCCGCGGCGCGGATGCCTCTACCCGCCGGCCGC
>JACQZJ010000150.1 GCA_016213895.1 Planctomycetota bacterium
CCGGAGCAGAACGGCTCACGGCTTCCTCACGCGGCGGTTCCCCGAAACAGACCAGCGCCCCAAGAAGGAGGTCTACGCATCCCCAGACTTTCCTCTTGACAGGGCCGGCCTCCCCATAGAAGCGGAGCAGCGTTTCCCCGGCGAAGGGAGCGGCCGCGACGACGTTCCACCTCACCCGGCGTACCTTTGCCGCGCTGGACCGGTTTCTTCGCCTAAACCTTGACGAGCCGGCTGACGATCCTCGCGCGCACGATGCACCGGGAGTCGCGCATCCGCTCCCGAGAGCCGGGGAAACGGCTGCGATCGCTCCACGCACTGTCCCTCCCATCCCCTCCCCTCCGCCTACACCGTCGCGTCGTTCGATTCAGGCGGCGGCGCGGAGGCCTGGCATTCGGCGCAGTCGCCGGCATTCCGGGCGTGGCACTTCTCGCAGCCCGTGGAGCGGCAGTTCATGCGCTGGGCGATGGCGAAGACCACGAAGAGGAGCGCGACGCCGAGGATTGCCATGATCTCGTTCATGACTGGCTCCCGAGTCCGGCGAAGCCCCCGAAGGCCAGTGAGAGCGAAGCGGCGATGAGGAGAGTGAGCGCCGTGCCCTTGCACACGGCGGGTACGGTCGAGAGCTCGGTCTTCTCGCGGATCGACGCCATGAGGACCAGGGCCAGCGTGAGCCCGAGGCCGGCGCCGAGGGCGAAGAAGAGGCCCTGCAGCAGGCCGTACTCGCGGTTCGTTTGGAAGATGGCCAGGCCGAGGACGGCGCAGTTGGTGGTGATGAGCGGCAGGTAGATCCCGAGCTGGCGGAAGAGGGTGGGGCTGAGCTTCTTGATCGCCATCTCGGTGATCTGCACCAGCGACGCGATCACGACGATGAATGAGATGAGGCGCAGGAAGGGCACTGCCGCGAGGATGTACGTGTTGAGGAACCACGCGCAGAGCGACGTGAGCGTGAGCACGAAGATGTTGGCCACGCCCATGCGCAGGGCGGTCTCGATCCGGGAGGAGACCCCGAGGAAGGGGCAGATGCCGAGGAACATGGACAACGTGAAGTTGTTCACGACCATCGCGGAGATGAAGATCCAGATCAGGTTTCCCATTACGCGACCCTCCTGGCTGCGGCGCCTGCGTCCGCGCCCGCGGCGCGCAGCGCCGCGCGCTGCTCCCGCCAACTCACGAAGAGCAGGAGGAACCCGAGCGTGAGGAAGCCGCCCGGCGGCAGCACGAAGATGACCCAGGGTTCGAACCCGGGTCCGAACAGGCTGAAGCCTAGGAACGTGCCGCTGCCCAGGACCTCACGCACCGACCCCATGATGAGCAGCGTGACCATGAAGCCGATGCCGTTGCCGCAGGCGTCGAGGAGCGCCCGGCCCACCGGCCGCTTGAAGGCGAAGGCCTCGGCACGGCCGAGAATGATGCAGTTCACCACGATGAGCGCGATGAAGGCCCCGAGCGCCTTGTGGATCGTGGGCACCAGCGCTTCCAGGCACATGTCCGCCACGGTGACGAAGGTCGCGATGATGAGCATGAAGGCGGAGATGCGCACCTCGTTGGGGATGACCTTCCTGCTCAGCGAGACGAGCACGCTCGAACAGCAAAGCACGGCGAAGGTCGCGATGCCCATGGCCAGGCTGTTGGCCACGGTGTTGGTGACCGCGAGCGTCGGGCAGAGCCCGAGCACCTGTATCAGGACCGGGTTCTCCTTCCAGATCCCCGCCAGGAGATCCTGACTCGGCGTGGTCTGCTTCACGGGCCGGTCTCCACTCCGTAGGCCTCGAGCAGCGGTCTCATCTTCTCGAGCTTGTTGTTGATGATGCGGATCACGGTCTTGGACGAGATCGTGGCTCCCGTGATCATGTCGATCTCCTCGGCCTTGCCGCTGCCGTCGCCGGCCTTCACGCCGACGATGGGCGCCGCCGCTCCCTTGAACTGCGAGATGAACGGCGCGCTCTTCTCGATCTTGTCGCCCAGCCCCGGCGTTTCCTTGCTCTCCAGCACCTTCATGCCCAGGAGCGTGCGGCCTTCTGCGTCGCAGCCGAAGATGAGGCGCACCGTGTCCTGGAAGCCGGGCTCTCCGGACACCATGGCGAAACCGACAGGGCGGGAGGCCGCGTCCAAGCCGAGGAAGACGCGCTCCAGGCCCTTGGCGTCGACTCCGGCCGGAGCCTCGGCGACGAGCTTGCCGCCGTGGACGAAGAGCGCGACGAAGCGCTGCGGAGCGTTGAGGACCTCCCGCACGGCGCGCTCGATGGCCGCCTCTTTGTTCTGCTGGATGGCGGGCAGAGTGGCCTGGAAGGCCAGGACGAGCAGGAGGCCGCAGACCAGCCCGCCCACCGCGAGAGTCAGGACGAGCCGCAGGGAGGAGACCTCGGGCGGCGCGGGCGCGGTCGGGACGCTCTGTTCAGCCGGTGGGGAGAGGGCGGCTTCCGTCATGACAGCACCTTCACCCGGCTCCTGCCGAAGACCCTGGGCTGGGTGGCGCGCTCGATGAACGGCACCACGCCGTTCATCAGCAGGATGGCGTACATCACTCCCTCGGGCAGGCCGCCCCACATGCGAATCGCCACCACCAGGACGCCGATGCCGCCGCCGAAGAGCCAAGAGCCCAGGCTGGTGGTGGGGGAGGTCACCATGTCCGTGGCCATGTACACCGCGCCGAGCATGAGCCCGCCGGAGAAGAGCATGAAGAGCGGGTCCGGATAGCGCGCGGCGTTCGTCAGATGCAGGATGCCGGAGAACACGGCGACCGTGAGGAAGATGCTCGCCGGGATGCGCCAGTTGAGGAAGCCGCGGTACGCGAGATAGGCGCCGCACAGCAGGATCACCAGGGCGCAGGTTTCGCCGAGCGATCCGCTCGTGGATCCGAGCATCAGGTCAGAGAAACCCGAGCCGGTCTTCTCGAACTTCATCAGGCCGAGCGGCGTGGCGCCCGTGGCGACGTCCGGCAGCGTAATGCCTTGAGCGGCCAGGGCCGCGCGCTCCGCGGCCTCGCTCATGAACGGCCAGGCGAGGTTGTCGCCGCGCAGGTTCCACCAGTTGCCGCCGGTCACGGGCCAGGTCGTGAGGGTGACCGGAAAGGCCGCCTGCAGGAAGGCGCGGCCGAGCAGCGCCGGGTTGAAGGGGTTCTGGCCCAGCCCGCCGAAGATCAGCTTGCCGATGGCGATGCCGAAGGCGCCGCCGATGAAAGCCATCCAGATGGGCAGGCCGGGCGGCAGGGTCAGGCCGAGCAGCAGGCCGGTGATCACCGCCGAGCCGTCGCCGAGCGAGCCCTTGTTCCCGAGCAGGCGCTCGGGCAGCAGGGCGCCGGCGGTGGCGGCGAGGATCACCAGGAGCGCGCTCGGGCCGAAGTACCAGAGGGCAGCCGCCACGACCGGCAGCAGGCTCAAGACCACGTTCCACATGATCTGCCGCGTGCTGTCCGGCCCCTTCAAGTGGGGCGAAGCAGTCACCAGCAGCTTCTCATCGCTCATGAGCGCGCCGCCTTGATCTTCGTGAGCGCCGCTTTGGAGACCTGGAACATCTGGCTCAGCGGGATGTTCGAGGGACAGACGTATGAGCAGCAGCCGCAGAGCATGCACGTGGCGAGGTCGTGCTCCTCCATCTGCTCGTGGCGGCCGGCGCGCGCCAGGGCGCCGAGGAGCTGCGGATTGAGGAACACCGGGCACGCGTCCAGGCAGTGGCCGCAGCGGATGCACGGCAGGATCTCGACGGACCTGCTGTGCCGGTCGTCGAGCACCACGACGCCGGTCGTGCCCTTGCACACCGGCACGTTCAGGTCGCTCACCGCCGCGCCCATCATCGGCCCGCCGAGCACGATCTTGCGCGCGCCGGGCGTGAGCCCGCCGCAGGCGTCGAGCAGGTCGCGGAGCTTGGTGCCCACCGGCACGAGCAGGTTGCCCGGTCGCCGCACGCCGTCTCCGGTGACGGTGACGATGCGCTCGAGCAGAGGCAGCCCGGTCTCGAAGGCCTCGGCGATCGTGGCCACCGAGCCGACGTTCTGCACCACCGCGCCGACGTGCACCGGCAGCTTGCCCGGCGGCACCTCCCGATCGATCAGCGCCTTGATGAGCATCTTCTCCGCGCCCTGCGGATAGCGCACGCGCAGCGGCATGACCAGGACGTCGAGATCGTCCGGAAGCGTGCGCTGGATCGCGCGGATGGCCTCCGGCTTGTTCTTCTCGATGCCCACCAGGCAGTGCCGCGCGCCCAGGCACTTCATCATGATGCGGATGCCGAGCTGGACCCTCTCCGGGTACTCGACCATGGTGCGGTCGTCGGTGGTGAGGTACGGCTCGCACTCGCAGCCGTTGACCAGCAGGTAGTCGACGTGCTCGCCCTCGGGAGGCACGAGCTTGACGTGCGTGGGGAAGGCCGCCCCACCCAGGCCGACGACGCCCGCCTCGCGCACCGCCGCGACGAGCTGCTCCTTCGAGAGCCCGCGCCAGTCAGGGATGACCCGGGCGCGCGTCTCGTGCAGCGAGTAGCGCTCGACGGCGATGCGGATGGCGGGCGCCAGCGACCCGTCCGGATGGGGCCAGAGCCCGATGGCGGAGATGATGCCGCTGGCCGATGCGTGCAGGGGCACGGAGACCCAGCCGTCCGCCTCCGCCACCTTGTCGCCCCGCATGACGCGGTCGCCCACGCGCACGATGGGGCGGGCCGGCTTGCCGGTGTGCTGGCGCAGCGGCAGGACCAGTTCGTCCGGGTAGGGCAGCCGCCGGAGCTGTCTGCCCGCCGTGAGCTCCTTCAGCTCGGGCGGGTGGACGCCGTGCCGGAAGTTGAGCGGAATCGTAGGCATCGGCTCACTTGTTGAACGGTTCGGCGCGCTTGATCAGCTCGTCGAGGTTCTTCTCCTTGGGGTTCTGCGGCGAGCCCGGGTGGATGATCCCGACCGGGCAGCGCTCGGCGGCCATCACCAGGTGCTTGAAGGGGCCTCCCTTCGCGTCCTTGACGTAGGCCTGCTTCTTGTCGTTGTAGGCGAAGATCTTCTTGTTCAGGTTGGTGCACTCGTTGCAGGTGGTGCAGCGCGCCGACTCGATGTACGGCTCCATCACCAGCCGCTCTTCGGCCGCGGGCGCCGCGGCCGAGGCAGGCTGCGCGGCCGCGGCTGGCGCCGGCTCGGCCACGGCAATCGCCGCGGTGGACGGAGCGGCCGCCGCGGCCGCCCTGCCCTGCGCTCCCACCGGGATCGGATCGACGCCCATGATCTCCATGGCCTGGGCCGTGCTCAGGAGCTCGGCCACGGTGCGCGAACCGTCCGCGCGCAGCAGGCCCTCCGCCATGCGGCGCGCCACCAGGCTCGGGTAAGAGGCCTTGAGGTCGGTCAGCTTGCCCTCGTACTCGCGGCGCAGCGCCTCCATCTTCGCGTCGAACTCCTGGCCGAGCGCGTCGGACACGCGGTCCTTGACCGTGTCGGTGACGAGCACGCCGGCGAGCTGGCGCAGCTGCGACCAGTAGAGCAGCCGGTCCTCGGCCAGGCGCACGATGTCGGCGGATGCGGCGAAGCGCGCCAGCTTGCGCTGCGCGTCGATGGTGTAGATGAACGGCGTCTTGCCCTCCCGGTCGCCAGCCGCCAGGTCGAGGTACTCGTGGAACGGCACGAGCTCCTCGCCGGCGTCGGCCTTGACCGGGGTGAAGTGCTTCTTGAAGCGCGCCTCGGTGCACGCCCAGTCGGCGACCGTGAGCGGCAGGGTGAGCGACTGCCCCTTGCCGTCGTCGCCGGCGAACTTCAGCTCGTAGGTCGGCCAGCGCTCCTCGAGGTCGGGGTTGCCGTCCAGGTTCACACAGTCGGCGATGGACGCGCCCTTCTCCGGGTCATAGACGAAGAACGGGTAGGCGCGGCTCTCGAGCGAGAGGCGCGCCGCGCGGAACGCGGAGTCGTCGCCGATGCCGTGTTCCGGCGCGCACGGGCAGTGCAGCAGGAAGAGCGCCGGACGGCGCTCCTGCAGCCCTCTGAGCACGCCGCCCAGCAAGTGGGAGGGCGACGCCTGCGAGGACTGCAGCACGTAGGTGTTGCGGTGCGCGAACGCGACCAGCGCCAGCTCCTTGCGCGTCTCCTCCTTGCCGCGCTGGCCCTTGCCGAAGGCCGCCATGTCGGAGATCTGGCTGGTGAAGCCGCTGGTGCACGCCTGCCCGCCGGTGTTCGAGTAGACCTGCGTGTCGAGCACGACCACGCGGATCGGCTTGCCCGAGGCCATCATGCGCGACAGGTTCTGGAAGCCGATGTCGAACATGGCGCCGTCGCCGCCGACCGCGATCAGCGGCGGGCACAGGTCGAACTCCTCGGCGGAGAAGTCGAGCCAGGTGAGCTTCTGGAAGGCCGGCTCGTGCGCGGCGGCGTCGTACTCGCCGGCCAGCTCCAGCTCGGCGCGGCGCACGGCGATGAAGCCGTCGCCCATCTTGCGCATGTGCCCCTCGAAGATGCCGATGGCGACCGACGGGGAGTCCTGGAAGAGCTGGTTGACCCAGGGGACCGGGTAGGGGTTGAAGGGGTAGGTGCTGGCCCAGACCGAGGAGCAGCCGGTCGAGTTGGCGATGCCGCAGAGCGCGCGGCCCTTGCCGCTCGGGCCCTTGGTGTAGCGCCAGAGCAGGTCCTTGAGGTCGCGCAGCACGCGGTTGATGCGCTCGATGGCCGCCGCCTTGTCGCCGGCAACCTTCACGTCGACCTTGCCCGCGCCGCCGCTGACCTTCTCCAGGTCGGCGCCGGCAGCGAGCAGCGTGCGCGCCTTCTCGTCGAGCTTGGCGATGAGGTCCTGCAGGCGCTGGATGTGCTTGTCGACGCGCGGCTGCATCAGGGCGTTGACCGCGCCCAGCACGAGATGCAGCACCGTCTTCTCTGCGCAGCCCATGCACGCGCCGTCGCCGCCGACCATGCCGCGGTAGGCGTTCTTCTTGAGGAGCATGGAGGGCAGGATGCCGATGCCCTGCTCGTAGCTGGAGATGTTGATGTAGCGGTCGTCGGTGTCCGGGAGCTGCTTCCAGAGCCGCCAGTTGCGCCGCAGGGTCTCGACCGTTTCCGGCTCCTGCTTGATCGTCCTCAGGGCGCCGTCCGGGCAGACGTCCACGCACAGCATGCAGCCCTTGCACGTGTCCGGATTGACCGTGATCGAGAGCAGCGCGCCGCTGCCCTTCTCCTTGCCCTCGGGCACGTCGAAGAAGGGCGCCGTCTTGGCCAGCGGGAAGTCGGTGAGCGCGGTGCGCACCGGCAGAAACTGCCGGTCGAGGACCTCGCGCTGCTCCGGCGACGGAGCCGCCTTCTCGAGCACGTTCTTGTAGGCGAGCGACAGGACCTCGGTGAACTTGGCGAACGGGCCGCCGCTGACGATGCGCTGCGCTTCGCGGGCGAGCGGCTTGACGAGCTGGCGCAGGCGGTCGAATGGCGTGCCGCCCTCGACGGAGCGGATCGCCGCCTCGAGGAGCTGGTCGATGGGGGTGACCAGGCCGGGGATGGCGCTGTCCGGGCACTGGCTCCAGCACTGGCCGCAGCCGGTGCACCTCTCGGCGATGAACTGCGGCACCTCGAAGCGCACGTCCGTCATGTCGCGCGTGACCGTGGTCACCGCGGGAATGGCGGAGATGGCGACGAACGGATCGGCGAGCGGATCGGAGCCGCTCTTGTAGACGTTGGTGATCTGCTCCCAGAAGCGGCCCTGGTCGCCGATGCCCGGGCGCACGTCCTTGACGTTCAGCTCGTCCGGGATGACGCGCAGGGCGCCGCCCTCGGCGCCGGTCAGCTCGCGCGCCGACGCGTCGAACTCCTGCAGGCCCTCGAAGCCGCGCTCGATCACGCGCATGTTGTCCTCGACGACGCTCCCTCCCAGGCGTCCGAACTTCTTGGCGAGCTGGGCGCGGATGCCGGCCATGAGGCGCTCGCGGTCGAGCTCGCCGCTCTCCATGAACGGCGACACCTTGAAGAACGCGCCCATGAAGGCCGTGCCCTGCATGCGGTAGCGCAGCTCGGCCTCGGAAGCCTCCTGCATGGCGATCTTGAAGGCGTCGATGTAGTAGACGCGCAGCTTGTCCTTCTTGATCCTGTCCTGGGCGGAGCGCGGCAGCATCTGCCACAGCTCGTCGGCGCTCTTGTCCCACTGGATGACGAACACGCCGCCCTGGCTGAGGCCGGCGAGCGGGTTGGAGTGGCGGAACACGTTCGGGTCCGGGGAGAGCACCACGCTGACCTGCCTCAGCTCGCAGTTGAGCCGGATGGGCTCCTTGGCGAGCGTGGCGTAGAACGTGGTCGGCTGGCCCTTCTTCTCCGAGCCGTACTTGGGGTTGGCCTTGATGTACAGGCCGAGCAGCTCGGACGCGGTCATCGCCACGTTCTTGCCCATGGTGATGGCGCCCCATCCGCCCACCGAGTGGATGCGGATCGAGACCGACCCCTTGGGCATGAGGTTGGCCGCGTCGCTGGCCTTGAGGGCGAGCTGCGCCAGGTGCGGGTAGCCCTCGAGCAGCTGCTGCTGGTGGATCTCGAGCTTCGGCAGCTTGGTCCCGGGGCGGACGAAGTCGATGCTCAGGTAGAACTGCCGCTGGCGGCCGCCGTTCTCCAGCATGTTCTCGACCGCGGCGATCAGGTCGGCGGGCTGCAGGTCGCGGCTGCCCATGCCGAAGCAGCCGGAGAAGAACTCGGGGACCTCCTCGGAGCGGAGCGCCGCGACGCCGCGGTGCGGCGGCGCTCCCTTGGCGCGGCCGTTCTCCAGGCCCTTGCTCATGGCGGCACGGATCTCGCGGATGAGCGGCAGGTCGACCGCGAGCGG
This sequence comes from Planctomycetota bacterium, assembly GCA_016213895.1. GTDB lineage: Bacteria > Planctomycetota > B15-G4 > B15-G4 > JADJEK01 > JACQZJ01. The sequence continues at coordinate 8,751 of JACQZJ010000150.1, forward strand.
CTGGTCGACGCGCTCCAGGACCGTGGCGGCCTTCTTGCCCTTGAGGATCTTGGTGATGAGGTCGGACGGGAAGGGGCGGAACATGGTGACGTTGACCACGCCAACCTTCAGTCCCTTCTTCTCGCGCAGGTAGTCGCAAACCGCCTCGGCGTTGGCTACCACCGAGCCCTGGCCGATGATGACGTACTCGGCGTCGTCGGTCCTGTAGCCGGTGACGCGGCTGTAGCGCCGCCCGCTCAGCGCCGCGTACTCCGCCATCGCCTGGTCAGCCAACTCCTGGATGTGGTCGAAGTAGAAGGGGCGCTGCGCGGCGACGCCCTGGGCGTAGCTGTCCTGGTTCTGCACCACGCCGACCATCGCCGGGTAGTCGAAGTCGAACATCTCCGGGATGCGGCGGCGCTTGGCGCCGAAGACCATGCGCTGCGCCGGCGTGGGCGAGTCGATCAGGTCGGAGGGGTCGCCGAGGTACTCCTTGACCAGTTCCGGCTCCGGCAGGTCCATGGTCTCGATGACGTGGCTGGTGAGGAAGCCGTCCTGGGCGGAGATGCCCGGGTTCAACGACAGCTCGGCGATGCGGTGCGCGATGAGCGTCAGGTCGGCGGCCTCCTGCACGCTCTTGCTGAACATCTGGAAGAAGCCGGTGTCGTCGATCGCGTGGTAGTCGTCGTGCCCGGCGTGCACGTTGAGCGAGTGCTTGGTCATCGCGCGGCAGGCGACGTTGAGCACGTAGGTGAGGCGCTTGCCCACGGCCGCGTAGAGCGACTCGTGCATGTAGGCGATGCCCTGGCCGCTGGAGAAGTTGGTCGAGCGCAGGCCGGTCATGCTCATGCCGGCGGTCACGGCGGCGGCGGCGTGCTCGCCCTCGGGCTCGAAGAAGATCAGCCGGCGGCCGTTGACGTTCGTCTTGCCCGCGGCCACCGCCAGGGCCCAGCCCTCGCCCATCTGCGTCGAGGGCGTGATCGGATAGGCGCCCGCGGCCTCGCTGGCGGCGGTCTCCATGGCGACGACGGCCTCGCTGCCGTCCATCGACATGCGCACCCCCGGGTACTTGGCGGAAGACGAGCTCGTGCTCTTTGCCTTGGACATGCGTCAACTCCTTGCCGGCGCCAGCCGGCTGAGGGCCGGGAACTGCGCGCCCTCGACCCAGACGATCGCCTTGGTCGGGCAGCGCGCGATGGCTTCCCTGCCCGCCAGGTCGTTCTTCTCGTAATCAACCCTTGCCAGACCGTCCACGATTCTGATCACGCCCGGTTTGGCGTCAGCGGCGCAGCGGCCGCAGCCGGTGCAGGCGACGGCGCAGAGCTGCTCCGCCACGTCGCCTTCCAGCAGGCTGCGGCACTGCACGATCAACTTGTGCTCGATCGGCATGACAACGAAGAGGTTCTTGGGACAGGCGGCGACGCAGTCGCCGCACGCGGTGCAGCGCGCGGGATCGACCAGCGGCAGGCCCGTCTCGCTCATGTGGATCGCGCCGAAGCCGCAGGCCGCTTCGCAGTCGGCGAGCCCGATGCATCCCCACTTGCACGCCTTGCCGCCGCCCGCCACGGCCGCGGCCGCGCCGCACGTCGGCAAGCCGCGGTACTCCGCCTGCTGCAGCGCCACGTCGCTGCCGCCGGCGCACAGGAGGCGCGCGACCCTCTTCTGCGCGGCTCCCGCGGCCACGCCGAGGTAGGCGGCGACCTCCTCGATTCCGTCGCCGCTCAGCACGTTGCAGCCCGCGGGCTGCACGGCGCCGGCGACGAGCTTCTCGGCGAAGGCGCGGCACCCCGGGTAGCCGCAGGCGCCGCAGTTGGCGCCGGGCAGGAGAGCGACCGTGCCGTCGATGCGCGGGTCCTCCCACACCCTGAGCTTGCGGAAGGCCAGGGCGATCAGCGTGCCGAAGACGAGGCCGACCCCGCCCAGGATAAGAGCAGAGACCACGATCGTGGTGCTGTCGTCCATCTCGGTCGCCGGTCCTCTCAGAGACCCTGCAGGTCGGTCCGCTTCAGCAGCCAGGCGGCCAGGCGGTCCACCTGAGCGCTGGCCGGGCGGTCCGGCGCGGATGGTCCCGCGGCCGCAGCCGGGGGCGCGGCGGCGAGTTCCTGCAGAAGGCGCAAGCACTCGCGCTGCCAGGCGGCGCTCATGCCCTCGAGACGGATCACGGCGTCCTCCTGCGGCAGGCGCGCGATCTTGAGGCGGTCCCAGGAGCGCGCTTCTGCCCGCGGAACATGCGTGAACAGGGCAGCGGACTCTGGAACCAGTGCGGCGATTCCTGGGCCTTGATAGGCCGTGAAGCCCGCCAGTTCCACTGGCTCAGCGGCCTGCACCACGTACACGCCGGGGCTCGCCAGCCGCGCCAGCGGCGCCGGCGGGCACTTGCCGCTGACGACGAGGACAATCTTCTGCCGGCCGTCGAGGAACTCTGCCAGAGCTTCCGCGCGCACATCCTGGCCGGCGACCTCCACCACGAGCGGCGGAGCGATCTGCCGTTCGCTGGAGCTCCACAGGAAGTAGGGGTACTCGTTGACGAAGCGCTGGTGCAGGGAAGCCTCATAGCGCCGCGCCCGGGACAGTCCCACGACGCGCGCGGCGCCGAAGGCGCGCCCGATGCGGGCGAGCGCGCCGGCCACGGCGTCCCTCAGGACTCCGCCCGTCGCGACCTTCACCCGCACGACGCTCTCCTTCTGGTCGGCCAGGTCGGAGAGGAGGTCGAAGATCGTCTCCAGGCGCGCCACGGTCGCGGCGTCCACCTCCTCCTCGACGGCGAGCAGGGTGGCGAACCGCTCCGCGTCGATGCGGCCGGCGGCAAAGCTGCCCAGCTCGGCCCGGCGCTGCTCGCCGCTGTCGGACTGGGCCGAGCGCCAGGTCGAGAGGATGCCGCGCACGTCCTCCACCGCGCTCGCCAAAGCCGAGCGGAAGGCGCTGATCGGACCGGCCAGCTCCTTCAAGGTCCGGGAAACCCTGTCGTCAGACTGCATAGCGATCCAACTCCGCGTTGAGGATCTCGATCTTCTCCTCCGCCGTGTACTTGGGCAGCGCGCGCGTCTCGTTGTAGCGCGGCCGCGACTCGTCGCGGAAGAAGAGCCCGAGCCGGAACTTCCCGTTGCCGCCCTCGGCGAGGCGCCGCGCCTCGTGCAGGTCGGAGGGGTCGTGGCTGATGTGGTTCTTGTAGAGCCCCTCCGCCTCCGGCTCGCAGATCCCGGCGGAGTGGGTGAGCAGCTCGACGTTGTCCGGGTGGCGCACGGCGTCCTGGTAGATGCCGGCAGTGAAGTGCGGGCAGCGCTGCAGGACGCGCACGAAGGAGAAGCCCTTGTGGTGGAACGCGGCCTTGAGCGTCTGGAAGAGGTGGGCCGGCGTCCAGTCGGAGGTCTGGGCCACGAACGAGCAGTTGGTGATGCCGAGCGTCGCGCTCAGCGGGTTGAGGGCCGGCAGGTAGCTGCCCTGCTGCTGCGTGTTGCTCTTGTGGCCCTGCGGCGTCGTGGGCGAGGTCTGGTTCTTGGTCAGCCCGTAGATGTTGTTGTCGAGCAGCATGGCGACCATGTCCACGTTGTAGCGCACGGCGTGCAGCCAGTGCCCGAGGCCGATGGAGCAGCAGTCGCCGTCGCCCATGATGGCGAAGACGTTCAGGTCGGGCCGCGTCATCTTGATGCCGGTGGCCACCGGCAGGGCGCGGCCGTGCAGGCCGTGGAAGCCGTAGGTCTTCAGGTAGTGGGGGAAGCGGCTCGAACAGCCGATGCCCGAGCAAAAGACGGTCTTCTCGCGCTTGAGCTGCTCGGACTCGAGCAGGCGCTGCATCGCGCCGAGCGCCGAGTGGTCGCCGCAGCCCGGGCACCAGCGCGGCACCGCGGACGAGTAGTCCTCGATCGTCAGGTGGCGCTCGTCGCCGCAGACGTCGCCGTCCAGCAAGGAGAACTGGGAACCGCTCATCGCTGGCCTCCTTTCGTGAACATGCGCTCGATGCCGCCGAAGATGTGATCCGGCCGGAGCGGTTCGCCGAAGCAGCGCGACCAGCAGTCCACGTCCACCAGGGTGTGGGCGCGCAGCAGCCAGCAGAGCTGGCTCAAGCGCCGGTTCTCCTTGGTGACGAACGGGTCGTTCAGCTCGTCGCTGTGGTTGATCTCCACGGTCATGACCTTTTTGAAGCGGCTGAAGATCTCCTTCAGGCCGGGCTGCATGGGCGCGAGGAAGGTGAGATGCGTCGAGGAGACTTTCAGGCCCTTGGCGCGCGCCCGGTCGACCGCCTCCTCGATGGCGCCCTTGGTGGAGCCCCACCCCACGACCAGGAGGTCGCCCGAGCGGTCGCCTCTCACCTCGGGCGGCTTGAGCGTCTCGCTCAGCACCGCCATCTTGCGGCTGCGCATCTTCAGGCCCAGGGCGTTGGTCGCGGCCACGTAGCTCACGCGGCTCGCCTCGTCGTGCGAGAGGCCGGTCGCCACGAACATGCCCTCGGGCTGGCCGGGAATGAAGCGCCGGGACAGGCCGGAGCGCGCATCCCATTCGTAGGGACGCGTGTCCTTCGGGACCGGTCCTTGATCGGGCTGGCGCGCCTGCCAGCGCGGATCGAGCTTCGGGCGGGGGAAGGGCTGGACGCCCGTGGCGAGGTTGGCGTCCGTGAGCACCATCACCACGCAGCGGAACGCCTCGGCGATCCTGCGCGCCGTGATCATGCTGTGGAAGCATTCCTCGATCGTGGCCGGGGCGATGATGACCTTGGGGGCGTCCCCGGGCTGGCCGAAGAGCGCGGCCAGGAGGTCGGCCTGCTCGACCTTGGTCGGCAGGCCGGTCGACGGGCCGCCGCGCTGAACGTCGACCACGACCAGCGGCGTCTCGGTCATGGTGGCGAGGCCGATGAACTCGGTCTTGAGCGCGAGGCCCGGTCCGGAGGTGACGGTGAACGCCACCTTGCCCGCGAAGGACGCGCCGATGGCGCAGCCCACGGCGGCGATCTCGTCCTCGGCCTGGTGGACCACGCCGCCGGCCTTGTGGAAGGCCTCGGCCAGGTAGTGCGAGACCGAGGTGGCCGGGGTGATGGGGTACATGGCCATGTAGTCCATGCCCGCGGCCATGGCGCCCATGCCGACGGCCTCGTTGCCGTTCATGACCACCATGGGCCGGTCGCTCTCCGTGGGCGGCACCTGGATGCGGAAGGGGAGGTGCTCCTCGGCCCAGCGCACGCCCAGCTCGACCAGCTGGATGTTGCGCTCGCGGACCTCGTCCGACTTGGAGCGGAACTGGTGCACGATCTGGGCCTTCACCTTCGCCATGTCGCGCGTGTAGACCGCGCACAGCAGGCCGAGGGCGAACATGTTCTTGCCCTTGCGCGCGTCGTCCACGACCGTCAGGCAGATCTCCTCCATTGGCACCCGGATGATGCGGTAGCGGGCGCGCGACAGCTCCTCCAGCCCCGCCTGCCACTCGGCGCGCACCTTCTCGTCCTCGTGCTTCTCCCACATGTCCTCGAGGAAGATGACGGCGTCCTCGGCCAGCGCCTCGAGCCGGTGCCGCGCCAGGAGCACCTGCTCGTTGAAGGCGACCACCACGTTCGCCCGGTCTCCCCAGTTGGTCACCGTCTGCGTGCCGATGCGGATGCGGTTGCCGGAGGCTCCCGCGGCGTTGCGCGCCGGCGGCTGGATCTCGGCTGGGATGATCTCGACCGTCCACACGCCGTTGCCCATCTTCGCGGACACCGAGCCGAAGATCTGCCCGCACTTCTGGGCGCCTTCCCCAGAGTCGGAGACCACCTCGACGGTGTGCTCCGAGCAGTGCAGGACTTCCGGTTCCATGCCGGAGGCGGTCGGAGCGGACTGAGACTCGGAAGGTGTGACGGGAGGAGTACTCATGGTCAGTCGCTATCCGAAATGAAGGGAAACTCGCAGGTTACCCGATCCAGGCGATTCTATGGAGTACGCGCCCGCAAGAAGAAGGAGAGAACTCCGAACTTGTTTCAAATCCGGCGGCGCCGCAGGAGGCGCGGAGTCCTATGCAAGCAGCATGCCGCAAGCAACTCGCGCGCGGCGCGCGCGCCGCGCGGCGTTCAGCCGCGGCCGCCCGCTCCGGGAATCCGGCCGCGCCGGCGAGGCGAGGAAACGTGTTCCTTGCGCGGCGCGCCGGGATGCGGGCGAGAGCGGGCCGCGGCGCGCGCAGCCGCGCGCATGCGCACGGCGAGAAGATGCGTTGATTTCCCGTATTCACCCGGTCTATGGCTGTCCGCTCGGCGCCGCCGGTGGCCGCGCACTTCGCCCCTCTCAGCGGAGCTTCACATTCTCCGCTCCCACCAGCTCGGCGAACGCCTCGAGCGCCTCCTCGGTGACCTTGACCTGGAACCTCGCGCCGCAGCGGACCAAGTCGTGGCCGCCTTGCGGCCGCTGCAGCAGCAGGTAGACCGGGACCGAGCCCGCGTTCTTCTTGATGCACGCCTGGATGCGCGCGAGCAGCGGGTCATCCGGCTCCTGCACGGTGAGGATCACGCGCTCCACCCGCCGCGCGAGGATCTGTTGGAACGGTTCTACCTTGACCACGCGCAGCGTGGGCTCCTCGCGCGAGGCGTCCATCGTCCCGGAGAAGAGGCAGATGGCGTCGTCCACCAGGTCCTGGGCCGCCCTGCGGTAGTCCTCGGCGAAGCACACCGCCTGCAGGGGCGCTCCCTCCAGGCCCGTGATGCGGAACAGCGCCATCTTCTGGCCGGCCGCGCGGCCGCGCTTCGTCGTGCGCGTGCGCAGGCCCTGGACCATGCCCCCGACCGTGACCTCCGCGTGGCCGCCCGGCGCCGGCAAGTCGGCCAGCCCGTGCGAGGAGAACCAGCCGAGCGTGCGGGCGTGCGCGCTGAGCGGGCTGCCGGACAGGTAGAAGCCGAGCGCGGCCTTCTCGCGCGCCAGCTTCTCGCGCTCCGGCCACTCCGGAACATCGGGCAGGCGCAAGCCGGCCTCGGGCGCCGCGGAGGCGGCAAACAGGGTCAGCTGGCCGGCCTTGCGGTCGCGCTGGACGGCCTGGCCGATGCGCAGGAGCGTGTCCAGGGCGGCGTCGACGCGCGCGCGCGGCAGGCGCGTCCAGTCGAAGGCGCCCGCGGCCACGAAGGCCTCGTACACCGCCTTGCTCGTGCTGCCGGCGTCGGCTTCCTCGAACACCTCGATCAGGGAGCGGAACGGCCGGCCCAGCCGCCGCCGCGCCGCGAGGACCGCCTGCACCGGCTTCTCCCCGACGCCCTTGATGGCGCCCAGGCCGAAGCGGATGGCGCCGCCGTCGATGGCGAAGTCCAGGTCCGACGCGTTCAGGTCCGGGAGCAGCACGCCGATGTCGTGCAGGCGGCATTCCTCGAGCAGCGCCGCGACCTTGTCCGTGTCGCTGCGCTCCACGGACATGCTGGCCGCGAGGAACTCGCGCGGGAAGTTGGCCTTCAGCCACGCGGTGCGGTAGGTGATGATGCCGTAGGCGACGGTGTGGCTCTTGTTGAAGCCGTACCCGGCGAAGAGCGCCATCCGCGTCCAGATGTCCTCGGCCGTGCCGCGCTCGATCCCGCGCGCCACGGCTCCCGCGACGAACTTCGACTGGTACCTCTCCATGACCTCGGGCTTCTTCTTGCCCATGGCCTTGCGCAGGTTGTCCGCCTCCTCGAGGGTGAAGCCGGCCAGGACGTTGGAGATGCGCATGATCTGCTCCTGGTAGACCATGACGCCGTACGTCTCCTTGAGGATCGCCTCGAGGGACGGGTGGGGGTACTCGATCTCCTCCAAGCCGTGCTTGCGCCTGACGAACGAATCGACCATGCCGGAGCCGAGCGGGCCGGGACGGAACAGGGCGAGGATGGCGACGATGTCCTCGAAGACGTCCGGCTTCATCTTCTGCAGCAGCTGGCGCATCCCGGCGGATTCGAGCTGGAACACGCCGGTCGTGTCCCCGCGCTGCAGCAGCTCGTACGTCCCGCGGTCGTCGAGGGGCAATTCCTCCAGGACGACCTCGCGGCCGGCGGCGCGAATCATCTCCACGGCCCGCGCCAGGATGGTCAGCGTCTTCAGCCCGAGGAAGTCCATCTTCAGCAGCCCGATCGACTCGAGGTCGTTCATCGAGTACTGGGTGTTGACTTCGTCCTGCACCCGGCAGAGCGGCACGTACTCCTCGAGCGGGCGGTCGGTGATCACCACGCCGGCGGCATGCGTCGAGGCGTGGCGGTTGAGACCCTCGATGGTCAGCGAAATGTCGAACAGCTTGCGGGCCTCGGCGTCCGTCTCGCGCAGCTTCTTCAGTTCCTCGTCCTGCTCGAGCGCGTCCTGCAGCTTGGTGTTCACCGCGCTCGGGACCTTCTTGGCGATGGCGTCGACCTTGGCCAGGTCGATCCCGAGCACGCGGCCCGTGTCGCGGATGGCCGCGCGCGCGGCGAGCGTGCCGAAGGTCACGATCTGGCAGACGTTGGAGCGGCCGTACTTCTCCTGGACGTAGTGCAGGATCTCCTCGCGCCGGTCGCGGCAGAAGTCGATGTCGATGTCGGGCATCGAGACGCGGCCGCGGTTCAGGAAGCGCTCGAACAGCAGGTCGTAGCGCAAGGGGTCGACGTCGGTGATGCCCAGGGAAAAGGCCACGATCGAGCCGGCGGCCGAGCCGCGCCCGGGACCGACGGGAACCCCGATGGAGCGCGCGTGGCGCACGAAGTCGGCGACGATCAGGAAGTAAGCGACGAAGCCCGCTTCCTTGATGACGGAGGTCTCGTAGCGCAGGCGCTCGGCCAAGGCCTCATCCATGCGGCCGTAGCGGCGCGCGCACCCTTCGCGGCAGAGGCGGTCGAAGTACTCCTCCAGGGCCTCCCCGGTCGGGACCTGGAAGCGGGGCAGGTGCATCTCGTCGAACTTCAGCCTGACGTTGCACCGTTCGGCCAGCGCGCTCGCCTCCTCGCACAGGCGCTCCGCTCCGCGAAAGAGCGTCGCCATCTCCTCGCTGCTGCGGAAGTGGTGCTGGTCGGTGTCGAGGCGGCGGCGCGTCTCGTCCTGGAACGTCTTGCCCGAGGCGATGCACATCATCACCTCGCGCGCCGCGGCCTGCTCCTGGCGTACGTAGTGCACGTCGTTGGTGAGCAGCGCCGGCGTGCCGGTCCGCCTGGCGACCTCGATCAGCCCCTCGCGCTGGCGCGCCTGCAGCGGGATGCCGTTCTCCATGATCTCGATGAAGAAGCCGTTCTTGCCGAAGATCTCGCCGTACTCGCCGACCAGGCGCGCGGCGGCGTCCAGGTCTCCGGCCAGCACCTTGCTCGAGACCTCCCCCGACATGCACCCGGAGAGCGCGACCAGCCCGCGCGCGTGCGCCGCGAGCAGGGGTTTGTCGACGCGCGGCTTGAAGTAGAAGCCGTCGAGATAAGCCCGCGTGGCCAGCTTGATGAGGTTGTGGTAGCCGGCCTCGTTCTCCGCCAGGATCGTCAGGTGGTGCACCGGTTGGTTCGGGTCGCGCGAGGTGTGGTCGCGCGCGGCGACGAAGACCTCGCAGCCGATGATGGGGGTGAGGCCGTGCTGCTCGGCCGCGCGGTAGAACTGGATGGCCCCGAACATGTTCCCGTGGTCGGTGAGGGCGATGCGCGGCTGGCCGCAGCGGGCGGCGGCCGCGCACAGGTCGTCGATGCGCGCGTTGCCGTCCAGCAGGCTGAAGTGACTGTGGCAGTGCAGGTGAGCGAATCGCACCACGGGCGTTGCTCCTCGGCAGGCGCGGCCCCGCCGCCAGCCGCCAGGCTCGAAGTTAGCCGCGCGGCGCTCCTCCCGCAACGAGCGCTCCCGCGCTTCGCGCTCCCGCTCCCTTGACCTTCCAGCCGCGGCGCTGCTACGGTCGCCGCAGCGTTGCCTTCCGCTTGGCCCGCCGTGGGCTTGCGGGCGACGGCTTCTGATCGCATCAGCCGTGAAGAACGGCGCGGTTGGCAGGAGGCGGTTCTCCCCCGGCGAGGCGGCGTCACGCGCACCCGGCGCAACGCATCGGGCGGAATCCCCTTCCTCCCCTGGAGGCTGCTGGCGCGGTGCCTGCGCGGTTTCTCCTGCTCGTCTTCCTCGCCTGCCTTCTGCCGGGCTGCGCGCGCGACTCCGGCGCGAGCGCCGGCGCCGCCCTGCCGCGCCAGGAGGAGCTGCTCGAGCGCTACTGGAGCCTCTACCGCGCGCGCGATCCGGCCTGGCCCGAGGCCCGCGACCGCTGGTACGCGCTGGGCGGCAGGGCGCGGGAGCGGCTCGTCTTGACCCTGGTGCAGGAGCTCGTGCGCAAGGCGCACGTGCCCGAGCGCGGGGCGGAGGGGGACGTCCCCGGCTGGAAGCGGCCGCAGGAGGATCTCCTGGCGCTGGGCTCCGAGGGAACCGTTCCCGTGCTGGTCGAGGCCCTGCGCGTCGGACGCGACGCCGTCTCGCTCGATCCGCTGGCCGATGCCCTCGCCGGGCACGGCGCGGTCGGCGCGCTCCTCGACGCCCTGGACCATCCGCGCCCGGACGACTCCCGTCTCTTCCCGCGCTACGCGCTGCGCGTCCTGGTCAAGGCCGGGGGCGCGAGCGCGATCGAGCGCGCCGGGGCGGAGCTCCGGGCGCACGCGGACTGGGAAGTGCGGGCGGCCGCGGCCGGCGCCCTGGGAAGCGCGCGCTACTCGGACGGCCAACGCGCCGTGGAGGCGCTGCTCCCCGGCCTCTCCGACCAGGATCCGTTCGTGGTCGAGAAGACGCTGGATTCCCTGGTGCGGCTGGCGCGCCCGCAGGCGGCGCCGCGCATCGCTGCGCACCTCGAGGAAGCGCGCCGCCGCGGCGACGGCGCCCAGGCGGCCGCGGCGGCGGCCGCGCTGCGGCGACTCACCGGAACGTCCGTGAGCGGTGATGATCCCGAGCTGTGGCAGCGCGCGGCAGAGGAGGCTGCCGCGCGCTCGCGGCGCGAGCAGGGCCCGTAGCCCGGCCGGCCTGGCACCTGCCTTCCGCGAGCGGGATCATCTTGACTCGGGCCGCGCCAGGGGATGTTCTGGCGGAACCGGCGCGCGCCGGCCATGTGAATCCAGCCCGGGCGAGGAGCACGGCCCCGTGGAGTACGCGATCACCAGGAGCAGCGGCCAGTGCCAGCGCTGCGCGCATCCGTTCGCGGGCGGAGAGCGCTTCTATTCCGTCATCCGCCTGGAAGACGCTGCCCCCGCGCGCACGGACTACTGCGTGCCGTGCTTCGAGAAGAGCGAACGCGACCCGGAGCGCGACTTCGCCTTCTGGAAGACGCGCAAGGCGGAAGGCCAGCGCGCGCGGCCGGCGGTGGACTTCAAGGCGCTCCGGGACCTGTTCTTCCGCATGGCCGAGCGCTGCACGAGCGAGTACCAGAAGCTCACCTACCTTCTCGGGCTCGTGCTCATCCGCAAGCGCGTCGTGCGGCTCGAGAAGTTCGTGAGCGAGGGCGGAGCCGACTACCTGGTCGCAACCACCCGGGAGCGCCCGGAGCCGCTCAAGATCGTGGCGCCCGAACTCGGCCGGGAGGAGATCGAGGAGCTGAGAGGCAAGCTGCGCGCGCTCCTGGAGATCGACTACGAGGACGAGCGCACGCTCGCGGGCGAGGGCGCGCTTCCCTCCGCAAGCGGCGCCGAGCCCGCCCCCGGCGCTTGACGTCGCCTCCCGCGGCGCGCGCCGCCGGCAAGAGAGCCGCCGCAAAGCACCTGGCGTGACGACGATTGGTCGTGGGGCGCCTCGCGTCTCTCCCGTCGGATCTCGACAAGGGCCTTTCGCACGGGGCCTGGTCGCTGAAAAGTGGTGGTGCCGGGTGGGGGACATGGGGTTTTTCAGACTTTCGTGGGCTTTTCCTCACATCGGTGCTCGAGCACCCTTTCAGACGCAAACACGGATGATCTCAAGACATTTGGGTGAAAGAGGTTAGTTGATCCACAACTTCTGCACATGGCCTCCTGATCGATTTCCTTGCACCCACTTGACGCATGGCGGGCCGGGGATAACATTCCAACCCTGGTGGTGCAAAGTGGAGGTTTGTGTAGCGTGGGCTTCTTCGGCAAGTACAGGCACACGCTGGACAACAAGGGGCGCGTGTTCGTCCCGAAGAAGATCCTTGCCGCCCTGCCTGAAGGGGAGCCGCGCCACTTCATCGTGTCCAGGGGTTTCGAAGGCTGCCTCACGCTCTACACGGCCGGCGCCTGGCGGCGGACCGTGGAGCAGGTGACGGCGAAGGACCATGGCGAGCGGGAGAAGCGCGACTTCCGGCGCCTGATGTTCGCATCGGCTTCCCAGGTGCCGATCGACGGCGCTGGCCGGATCCTCATCTCGGAGGACTTGCGCCAGGAGGCAGGCCTCGACCGCGAGGTCGTGTTCCTCGGCCTCGAGGATCAAGTCGAAGTCTGGGATGCGGTCCGCTGGAACCAGTACGAGGCGGAGGTGAAGCCGGCGTTCGAGTCGTCGGGAAGGGGGATGCTGTGACGGCGCGGCAGGGCGGCGGCGCGCTGGCCAGCAGGAGGGGCGCGGCGAGACGCACGCGGCGCGTGCGCGGGCCGCGGGAGGAAGCCATGCCTGACGCGGGCGCTCGTTCCGTCCACGAGCCGGTGCAGGTGGAGACGGTCCTTCGCTACCTGCAGCCGGCGGAGGGCTCCACCATCCTGGACCTGACCATCGGCGCCGGCGGCCACGCCGAGAAGATCCTCGAGGCGAGCAGGAGCGGCAGGGTGATCGGGCTCGACCTGGATCCCGGCATCCTCGAGATCGCAGGGCGGCGGCTCGAGCGCTTCGGCGCGCGGGTCGCGCTGCGCCAGGCCAACTTCGCGGACGCGGGCGAGGTCTGCTCCGAGCTCGGGATCGACGCCGCCGACGGCGTGCTCCTCGATCTGGGCGTCTCCTCGCTGCAGCTCGACGACGCGCGGCGCGGCTTCTCGTTCGATCGCGACGGGCCGCTCGACATGCGCATGGATCCGGGGGCCGCGTTCTCGGCGGCCGACCTGGTGAACCGCGGCACGCGCGAAGAGCTGCTTCACGCCATCGGCGCCCTGGGCGAGGAGCCGCAGGCGCGGCGCATCGTCGCCGCCATCCTCGCGGCGCGCCGCCAGGCGCCGCTGCGCCGGACCTGCGAGCTCGTGGACCTGATCGCGCGCGAGGCGCGAGGCCCGCGCCATCACCACCCGGCGACGCGCACTTTCCTCGGCCTGAGGATGGCGGTCAACGACGAGCTGGGCGCGCTGCGGCGCGCTCTGCCGCAGGCGCTTGCTCTCCTGCGCCCGGGCGGCCGCGCCGTGGTGATCGCCTTCCACGGCGGCGAGGACGCGCTGGTCAAGCGCTGCTTCCAGGAAGCGGCGCGGCGCGGCGCGGCGCGCGTCCTGACGCGCCGTCCCGTGCCGCCGGAGGGCGCCGAGGTGGCCAGGAACCCGCGCGCCCGCAGCTCGCGGGTGCGCGCCGCGGAGCGCGTGCGGAGCGAGGACGAAACGACGTGAACGGGCCGGCGGCCGCGCGGGGTTCCCGCGGCGGCCGCGCGCGGCCCGAAGAAAGCGAGGCCGGTGCCATGCCGCGATGGACGGACTGGTTGGGGCTTGCCGGACTGGGCGCGCTCGCGCTCCAGACCACGGCGATCAACGTGGAGGCGACGCGGCGCAGCTACGTCGTCGGCGCGGCGCTGCGCGAGGCGGATGACCTGACGCGGCTCGTCGCCTTCCAGCGCGCCCGCTGCCGGCAGATGCTGCGCACCGAGGTCGTGCAGGAGGTCGCCGCCCGCCTCGGCCTCTCCGAGCAGGAGCTGTTCGCGGCGCCGCCGCGCATCGAGTGGGCGCGGCCCGCGCCGCTGGGAACGCAATGATGAGAGAGTCACGCCGCCGCCTGCTCTTCTTCGCCGCAGCCCTGACGCTCTGCTTCATCGCCCTCGAGCTGCGCCTCTTCCACCTGCAGGTGATCCAGAGCCCCGGCGTCGAGGAGGCGGTCGCGGGCATGCACCGCCAGGCGGAGACCGAGCTGGCCGGGCGCGGGCGCATCATGGTCGGGGACGAGTACGTGCTGGCCGAGTCGATCTCCGCGGTGGAGATCTACGCCAACTCCAGCTGGACCGAGCAGCATCGCGAGCAGATCACGCGCGAGCTGGAGGAGACCCTGGGGGTGAGCGGCGGCGAGGTGCGCGCCCTGCTGGAGCGCGGCGGCTACCGCAAGATTCTGCGCCAGCCGCTGCGAGACGCGCTCAAGGTCGACGCCCTCTGGCGCAAGAAGCGCGAGAAGAAGCTGCCCGGTCTCGAGCTGGAACGAACCTGGGTGCGCTCCTATCCCGAGGGGAGGCTCGCCGCGAACGTGGTCGGCTACGCGGACGGGGCTGGGCACGGACACGCCGGCGTGGAGCTCTTCTGCGACGACGTGCTCAAGGGGACTGCTGGCCGCCAGGTCCTCGAGCGGGACGCCGCGCTGCGGCCGATGTTCGACGTCGATTGCCGCTTCGAGCCGCCCGCGCCCGGATGCGACGTGTACCTCACCCTGGACATGGTGCTGCAGTACTACGCCGAGGAGGCGCTCGACCAGCTCATGGAGGAGCACCGCCCGGAGTGGGCCACCGCGATCGTGCTCGATCCGCGCACCGGCGACGTGCTCGCCCTGGCGGTGCGCCCGACGTTCGATCCGGCGCACTACGGCAACTACGACCTGTCCGCGCACGTCAATCGCGCGGTGAGCTTCCACTACACGCCCGGCTCGACCTTCAAGCCGTTCATGATGGCCGCGGCCATCGAGCGCAACCTGGTGCAGTTCAGCGAGATCATCGACTGCACCACCTTCCAGCTCGGCCGGCGCTCGGTGCGCGACTCCCACCAGAACGGCTTGCTCACCCCGCGCGAGGTCATGATCAAGTCCTCGAACATCGGCATGGCGAAGCTCGCCCTGCGCCTGGCGCCGGACGAGGCCGTCTCGCCGGAGCGGCAGCTGGATGGATTCCGCGGCGTGCACACCACCTTGACCAACCTCGGCTTCGGCTGCCGCACCGGGGTCGGCCTGCCCGCGGAGACGAGCGGCATGCTCGCCAGCCCGGCGAACTGGTCGCGGGCCTACACCCTGGTGTCGCTGGGTTTCGGCCACGAGATCGCGGTCTCCCCGCTGCAGCTGGCCTCCGCGTACACCGTGTTCACGAACGACGGGATGTACCGGCCGCCGCGCATCGTGGCCAGGATCGTCGCGCCGGACGGCACGGTCCAGGTGCAGGAGCGGCCGGCCGCGCGGCGCGTGTTCAGCGAGGCGACGGCCGAGGCGGTGCGCGAGATGCTGATCGGCGTGGTGGACGAGGGCACGGGCAAGAGCGCCGCGATCCAGTGCCGCAGCGTCGCGGGCAAGACCTCCACGGCGCAGTGGGAGGAGGATCCCAGCAAGTACACCTCCTCGTTCGTCGGCTTCGCGCCGGCGCACGAGCCGCGCCTGCTGGTCGCCATCGTCGTCGACCAGCCGCGCGGCGCCCTGCACTCCGGCGGGATGGTGGCGGCGCCGGCGGCGCGCGACATCCTGGAGCGCGGCCTCGCCTACCTGCGCGTGGAGTTGGACCGTACGTATTGAAGGACCAGGCAGTACACCGCATGGCGACTATCGGGACCAGGAGCCCGCATCCATTGAGCGACGCGCAGATCGCCAGCAACCGCCTCGATGACCTGCTGCGGGCAGTGGCACCGCTCGCGGTCGAGGGGGATGCGGGCGCCTGCGTCAGCGCCCTGGCCACCGACTCGCGCCGGGTGCGGCCGAACGCGTTGTTCTTCGCCGTACCGGGCGTGCGCGAGGACGGGGCGCGCTACCTCGCTGAGGCGGTGCGGAACGGCGCCTGCGCCGTGGTGGTCGAGGGCGACGTCGAGGTGCCGCGCGGCGTCGCGGTGGTGCGCGTCGCCGACTGCCGCCTGGCCAAGGCGCTGATCGCCGCGCGCTTCTTCCGCTACCCGGCGCGCACGCTGCCGGTCGTGGGCATCACCGGCACGAACGGCAAGACGACGACCTCGTACATGCTGCGCGCCATCGCCGATTACGACGGCGGGCCGACCGTCCTCATCGGGACCATCGCCTACGAGGTCGGGGGCGTGGCCTCCCCGGCGCCGAACACGACGCCCGATCCCATCGACCTGCATGGCCACCTGGCGCGGGGCGTGCTTCGCGGCGCGCGGCTCGCCGTCATGGAGGTCTCGTCCCACGCGCTGGCGCAGCGGCGCGTGGCCGGCGTCGACTTCCAGGCGGCCGTGTTCACCAACCTCACGCCCGAGCACCTCGACTACCACGGGACCTTCGAGGCCTACCGCGAGGCCAAGGCGGAGCTGTTCACGGCGCTCGCACCCAGCGCGGTGGCGGTGCTCAACGCCGACGATCCGGCCGCCGCCGAGATCGCGCGCCGCACGCGCGCGCGCGTCGTGCGCTACGGGCTGAAGGGCGCGGCGGAGGTGACCGCGAGGGTGCGCCGCGTCGACATCGACGGCGTGTCCTTCATCCTCAGGACTCCCCAGGGCGAGGTCGACGTCAACACCTCCCTGCCCGGCAGCCACAACCTGCAAAACGCCCTGGCCGCCTGCGCGGCGGCCATCGCGCTCGGCTTCCCGCTCGAGTCGGTGCACGGCGGCTTCCAACTGCTGAAGCGCGTGCCGGGCCGCCTCGAGCCGGTCGACTGCGGGCAGGACTTCCGCGTCCTCGTCGACTACGCGCACACCGACGACGCCCTGAGCAAGGTGCTGGAGACCCTGCGCCCGCTGACCAAGGGGCGCATCATCACCGTGTTCGGCTGCGGCGGGGACCGCGATCGCTCCAAGCGCCCGCGCATGGGGCGGGTGGCGGCCGCGCTTTCGGACATGGCGATCGTCACCAGCGACAACCCGCGCAGCGAGGACCCGAACGACATCATCGCCGCCATCCTCTCCGGCATCCCGAGCGGCTGCCGCGTGGACGTCGAGCCGGACCGCCGGCGCGCGATCCGCCAGGCCCTGCTCGCCGCGCGCGGCGGCGACATCGTCCTCATCGCGGGCAAGGGCCACGAGGACTACCAGCTCGTCGGCGGCGAGCGCATCGACTTCGATGACTGCGCCGTGGCGAAGGAGGTGTTGTGGAGCCTCTGACGGCCAGCGTCCTGCTCGCGGCGACGCGCGGAGCGGCGCTCGGCACGCTGCCGGATCACATCGTCGGCGTCTCCACCGACAGCCGCTCGGTGCGCGCCGGCGAGCTCTTCGTGGCGCTGCGCGGCGAGAAGTTCGACGCCCACTGCTTCCTCGAGCAGGCGGCGCGGAACGGCGCGGCCGCGGCGGTCGTGGATCAGCCCGCGGCGGGCGAGGCGCCCCTCCCCCTGCTCCAGGTGAAGGACACGAGCCGCGCCCTGCTGGACCTGGCCGCCTGCCAGCGCCGCCGGCTGCGGGCGAAGGTCGTGGCGATCACCGGCTCGAACGGCAAGACGACCACGAAGGACTTGACCGCGCACGCGCTCGCCGCCCGTTTCCAGGTGGTCTCTTCGCCGCGCTCGTTCAACAACTTCGTGGGCGTGCCGCTCACCCTGTTCCTGGCCGAGCCCGAGACCGAGGCCGTGGTCCTGGAGATCGGGACGAACGCGCCGGGGGAGATCAAGACCCTGGCGGAGGTCGCGCGCCCCGACGTCGCGGTCATCACCAACGTGACCGCGGCGCACCTCGCGGGGCTTTGCAGCCTCGAGGGGGTGGTGCGCGAGAAGGGGGCGCTGCTCGAGCACGTCAGCCCGGACGGCGTGGCCATCCTCAACGCCGACGACGAGAGCTTCGCGGCGCTGCGCGAGCGCGCGCGCTGCCGCGTGGTGACGACCGGCGTGCTGCGCCGCGCCGACTACACGGCGACGATGCCGGCCTGCGACCTCGAGCGCATCGCTTTCCACCTGAACGGCCGCGAGCGGGTCAGGGTCCCGCTGCTCGGCTGCCACAACCTCTACAACGCCCTGTCCGCCCTCGCCGTCGCCGCGGAGCTGGAGATCCCGATCGAGCAGGCCGCGCAGAGCCTGCTCACCTTCGAGGGCCCGCCGATGCGTCTGAAGAAGCACCGGGTGGGCGAGCGCCTGGTGATCGACGACGCCTACAACGCCAACCCCGGCTCGATGAAGGCGGCCATCAAGACCTTCGCCGCCCTCGACCTGAAGGGCCGCAAGGTGCTGGTTCTCGGCGACATGCTGGAGCTGGGCGCGGAGACGGAGCGCCTGCACCGCGAGGTCGGCGCGAGCCTCTCTTGCGGCAGCTTCGACCTGGTGGCGGCGGTCGGCGCG
This sequence comes from Planctomycetota bacterium, assembly GCA_016213895.1. Taxonomy (GTDB): domain Bacteria; phylum Planctomycetota; class B15-G4; order B15-G4; family JADJEK01; genus JACQZJ01. Next base: position 26,898 of record JACQZJ010000150.1, read on the forward strand.
CAGGCGGCGCACCTCGTCGCCGGCGCGCTCGAACACGGCCTGACGCCCGCGCAGCTCCTGCAATACGAGGACGCGGAGCAGTGCGCCCGCGACCTGCTCCCGCGGCTCTGCCCTGACGACGCGGTGCTGGTGAAGGGCTCGCGCGCCATGGGGCTGGAGCGCGTCGTGGCCGCCCTGGTCGGCGCCGCGCGCGGCGCCGGCGGAGGGATGACGAACAATGCGTAACGACCCGTCGAGCAGCGCGCCGCGGCGGGCGAACGGACGATTACGCCGGCCGAGTCGGCCGGCAACCGGATGCCTCGATCCGAGGGTCCGCGGAGTGGGTGATGGTCACGGGACGTAAAACCAGCGGATGTTGACGCCCGGACGTTCCGGGCGCCAGAGGGAAACGAAACCGGTATCGGCCGTCTCGTTGCCTCCGCACGCCCACCCGCGGACCTTCGGGTCCCTTTCCATGCCGCCGGCTGGCGCAGGCCGGGGCGATTGACTTAGGTCGGGCAAGTGATTCTCGAGCTTCTCAGCCTTCTCGAGGGAACCGCCCTCGAGAACCTCTTCGGCTACCTGACGTTCCGCGCGGCGCTCGCGGCGGTCTGCGCGTTCCTCGTGGCCGTGCTGTGCGGCGCGCCCGTCATCGCATACCTGCGGCGGCGCAAGATCGGCGAGGACGTGCAGAAGACCGACTCGGCGCGGCTCGCCGAGCTGCACGAGGCCAAGGCCGGGACGCCCACCATGGGCGGCGTCCTGATCCTCCTGGCCGTGCTCTCCGCCGTGCTGCTCTTCGGCCGCCTGCGCAATCCCTACGTGGTGCTGGCCCTGCTCGGCACGATCGGCTTCGGCTTCGTCGGCGCCATCGACGACTGGATCAAGCTCAGCCACAAGAACCGGCCCGGCCTGCGAGCGGGCACCAAGCTGATCCTGCAGCTGGCCGTGGCGCTCGCCCTGGCGCTCGCCATCGTCATGCTGGCCGAGCGCGGCGGCGCCGAGAACCCGTACCAGCTGCGCCTGCCCTTTGCCAAGGACTGCTTCATCGATCTCTCGCTCCTCGGCGGGACGATCTACCTGCTCTTCGCCGTCCTGGTGATGATCGCCACGAGCAACGCGGTCAACCTGACGGACGGGCTGGACGGCCTGGCGACCGGCTGCTCCCTGATCGCCTCCGCGACCTTCGCGGTCATCATCTACGTCGTCGCGCGCAAGGACTTCACCGACTACCTGCTGATTCCCCAGGTGCCGGGAGCGGGCGAGCTGACCATCGTGTGCACGGCCCTGGCGGGGGCGTGCCTGGGCTTCCTCTGGTTCAACGCCTACCCCGCCCAGGTCTTCATGGGCGACACCGGCTCGCTGCCCATCGGCGGCCTGATCGGATTCATGGCCGTGGTCGCCCGCCAGGAGCTCGTGCTGCCCATCATCTGCGGCGTCTTCGTCCTGGAGGCGCTGTCGGTGGTCCTGCAGGTGGGTTCCTTCAAGCTGCGCGGCAAGCGCATCTTCCGCATCGCGCCGGTGCACCACCACTTCCAGTTCGCCGGCTGGCACGAGGTGAAGGTGGTCGTGCGTTTCTGGATCATCGCCGTGATCTTCGCGATCCTCGGACTGGCCACGTTGAAGGTGAGGTGAGGGATGACAGAGACCGCCTGCGGCCCGGAGCGGAATCCGAGCGCTCGCGCGAGCGCCAGCGCCGCGCGCGTGGTCCTCGACGCGCGCGCGCACTGGCTGCTGCTCATCGTCGCCGTGCTCCTCGGCCTCGGCCTGATCATGGTCTACTCCACGCGCGCGCCGCAGGTGGCGCGTGTGCACGGGCTGGGCGCCTCCTGGGACCCCCTGGTCGAGCAGGGCGTGAAGATCCTGATCGGCCTGGCTTTCCTCGCGGCGGGTATCCTGGTGAGGCCCTCCTGGCTGCTGCAGTGGCACAAACCGCTCATGGTCGCCGCCGTCGTGCTGCTCCTGCTGGTGTGCGTTCCCGGGATCGGCGCCAAGATCAACGGCGCGCGCCGCTGGCTGGTGTTCGGACCGCTGGTCTTCCAGCCGGTCGAGTTCGCCCGGATCGCGCTCATCGTCTTCATCGCCGCGCGCGTGAGCAAGGTGGGGCCGCGCATCCGCGAGTTCCAGGTCGGCCTCCTGCCCGTGGCCGCCGTGCTGGCCACCCTCATGGTCCTGCTCCTGCTGCAGCCCGACTTCGGATCGACCGTGTTCGTGCTCGGGCTCGGCACGCTGCTCCTCATCCTGGGAGGCGCGCGCGTCCGCCACTTCCTGATCATGGCGGCGGTCGGCCTGCCGGTCTGCCTGGCCTACGCGGTGACCTCCCTGTCCCACGTCCAGGACCGCTTCCGGCAGTTCATCGACCCTGCGCTGGGCGAACAGGCCAAGCAGAGCCTGCTGGCGCTCGGCTCCGGGGGGCTGACGGGCGCCGATTTCGGCGCCGGCATGGCGAAGCTCGGCTACCTGCCGATGATCTCGAGCGACTTCATCCTGGCGGGAATCGGCGAGGAGCTGGGCTTCGTCGGCACCTCGCTCGTCGTCCTGTTGTTCCTGCTGTTCACGGTGCTGGCCACCAGCATCGTCGTCATGCAGCGCTGCCCCGGCCACTTCTTGATCGGCGCCGGAGTGACCCTCTCGATCGCCCTGCAGGCGGTCATCAACGTGGCCGTGGTGACCGCGGCGGTGCCGACCAAGGGGATCGCGCTCCCGTTCGTCTCGTCCGGCGGCTCGTCTCTCGTGTCCTCGCTGTTCGGCGTCGGCCTGCTCATCGGCATGGCGCGCGGGGAGGGCGGGTGGGAGGCCGGCGGGTGGGCGCGCCTGCGGGCGCTGCTCGCCGACGACGGCGAGCTGGCGCAGGAAGGCTCCCATGGGTGAGCTGGAGAAATACGGTCTGCTGTCCCTGGCGAGCATCCTCGTGCTCTTCCTGGTGCTGACCTTCGTGCGGCGCGACCTGCCGGCGGGGGCGATCCGCTACGCCGCGCTCGCGGACGAGCCGGACGTCCTGGTCGTGGAAGGCGCGAGCGCGGGAACTCAGGTGCGCGCCGGCGAGCCGGCCGCCGCGCCGCCCGCGGAGCCCGAGCACGAGGTCGCGACCGCGCAGCCGGAGGGCGCGAGCGACGCGGCGGCAGGGGCCAAAGTCTACGTCGTGCGGCGCGGCGACACACTGTCCGGCATCGCGCAGCAGCACCTGGGCAGCGCCAGGCGTTGGCCCGAGCTCCTGGCCTTGAACGGGCCGCTCGACCCGAAGAAGCTCAGGATCGGCCAGCAGATCCTGCTGCCGCCGGCGGATCAAGGCCGGACGCGGCGCGCCGCGGCGCCGCAGGCGGAGGAGGAGGACGCAGCGCCGCGGCCGGCGGAGCCGCCGCGGCGCGAGACGAAGAAGGCGAAGAAGCCGGAGCGGCCGCGCCCGAGCGCCAGCTCCCACAGGATCGAGCCGGGCGACACGCTCTCGGCGATCGCGCTCAAGTACTATGGGGACGCCATGCAGTGGAAGCGCATCCATGAGGAAAACCGGGACCGCATCCGAGACGCCCGACACCTGGAGCCGGGCACGGTCCTGCGCCTGCCTTGAGCGGCCGGCTGCCCCCGCTGCGCGCTCGGGAGAGAGCTTGAGGATCCTCCTTGCCGCCGGCGGCACGGGCGGCCACCTGCGCCCGGCCCTGGCCGTGGCCGACGCGCTCCGCCGCCTCGAGCCCGCGGCCGAGCTGCGCTTCCTCACCACGGGGCGGCCGGTAGTGGAGAAGTTCTTCGCCGGCTCCTCCCTCGCGCGCGAGGCGCTCTTCCCCGAGCGGCAGGGCGCGCCGCGCCGCCTCGACGTGGCCGCCTGGTGGGATGCTTACCGGCGCACGCGGCGCCTGCTCCGCTCCTTCGCGCCGGACGTCGTGGCCGGCTTCGGCGGCTACCCCACGGCCATCGCCGGCTGTGCCGCGCTCTCCGGCTTCCTCGGGCCGGTCTCGGCCGCCTGCCGCATCCTCCTCGGCCGGCCGGGCCGCGCGCTCGGCGCGGCGGACGCAGGGCGGAGGTCGCGGCGGCCGCGGCTCGTCCTCCTGGAGCAGAACGCGCGGCCGGGCCGCGCCGTGCGCCTGCTCGCGCGCTCCGCCTCCCTGGTGCTGCTGGCGCTGCCCGGAGCCGAGACGCGCCTGCCGCGCAAGAGCGCGATGCTCTTCACCGGCAATCCCTTGCCCTGCGAGTTCGACGAGCCCCGGGACATCGCGGTCGATCCGCGCGAGTTCCTGCTCGAGCCCGGCAGGCCCACGCTGCTGGTGCTCGGCGGCAGCCAAGGGGCGCGCGGCGTGAACCGCATGGCGCTGGAGGCGCGTCCCCTGCTGGCGAGGAGCCACCCCGAGCTGCAGATCCTCCTGATCAGCGGCGACACGGACTACTGGGAGGTGAACGACCGGCTGCGCGGCGAACCCCTGCCGAGGACCGTGGCCGTGCCCTTCGAGACGCGCATGCGCCAGGCCTACCAGGTCGCCGACGTCGTGGTGGCGCGCGGCGGGGGCACCACCCTGGCCGAGCTGGCGGTCGTCGGCCGGCCGATGGTGCTCGTGCCCTACCCGCACCACCGCGACCGCCACCAGTTCGCGAACGCGGCCGCTTTCGAGCGGGCCGGCGCCGCGCGCGTGGTGCCCGAGGGACCGGGCGCGGCCGCGCGGCTGGCCGAGGCGGTGGCCGGCTGGCTGGACGACGCCGCGGCGCGGCGCCGCGCCGGCGAGCGCGCGCTCACGCTCTGGCGGCCGGGCGCGGCGACGCGCTGCGCCGAGCTGATCCTCGAAACGGCGCGGGCGCGCGCCCCGTGAGGCGCCGACCGAGGTCGAGGGCGCGATGAACGTGCACCTTCCCTGTCCGGCGCGCTCTGACCTGGAGCTGGCGCCCTTCACCACCTTCCGCATGGGCGGCCGGGCGCCGCTCGTCGCCGAGCCGCGCAACCGCGAGGAGTTCGTCGCCGCGGTGGCGGCGCTGCGTGCGCAGGGCCTCTCCTTCCGCGTGCTCGGCGGCGGCGCGAACCTGTTCATCGACGATCGCGGCATCGACGAGGTGGTGGTGCTCAGCGCGGGCATGTCCTTCATGCTGCGCGAGGCCGAGGACACGCGCCTGCTGCGCCTCGGCGCCGGCCTGTCGCTGCCGCGCTTCGTCGCCAGCGCGCGCGCCATGGGCAGGAGCGGCGCGGAGTTCCTGGCCGGCATCCCCGGCTCCGTCGGCGGGGCGACGGTGATGAACGCCGGAGGACGCCACGGCGAGCTGTCCGGCATCGCGCGCCGCGTGCGCGTGCTCTTGCCCTCCGGCGCCGAAGAGGAAGTCGCGGCCGGCGCCGGCACTTTCGGCTACCGCGCGTCGATCTTCGGCCCGGAGATGATCGTGCTGGAGACGGTGGTGGAGCTCGAGCAGGGAGACCGCAAGCAGAGCGGCGAGCTGATGCGCGCCTGCCTCAAGGAGAAAGGGGCGGCCCAGCCGCTCACCCGGCGCAGCGCGGGCTGCGTCTTCAAGAACCCGCCCGGGCAGTCGGCCGGCCGCATGCTCGACCTGGCGGGCTGCAAGGGGCAGAAGTGCGGCGGCGCGGAGGTCTCCGAGAAGCACGCCAACTTCATCGTCAACGCCGGCGGCGCCACGCTGCAGGACGTGCTCGCCCTGGTGCGGCGCATGCGCGAGGCGGTGCTCGAGCGCTACGCGACCGCGCTCGAGCTGGAAGTGGAGATCTGGCAGCGCGGCTTCGCGGCTGGTTCCTCGGATCCGGAGGGGAGGGGAGGGCGGTGAGCGTAGCTATCGGGGCCGTTTCCCCGGCCTCCGGGGCCGCATCGCGACTCCCGGTACATCGAGCGTGCGACGAACGCGCAGGGCCTCGTCGAAGTCGAGGCGATGCTGGCGGTCCAGTGTCGTGAAGGTGAGCCGGGTGGGCGTGGTACGTCGTCGCTGGCGGCCCCTTCACCGGGGAAACGCCCCTCCGCTCCCCCAGCGCGCAGTCTCCGTGCTCCCGGTCGAGGCGGGCCGCTTCGGGACAACATCCTTGCGGTAGGCGGTCGCGGGCAGGAGCCCGCTCCCGCCCCGGAGTCGATGACCGCGCGCGGACGCGCGGCCGGAAGGGCCGTCACCGCTGGCGCGCGTCCCGCTCGGCGAACCAGGCCTCGATGGCGCGCAGCGCCGCCTCGTTCCGCGCGTCGCCCGGGGGCAGCCGCGCGTCGAAGCCGAACTCCCGTCCGGCCTCCTCCTCGATCCTCTCGATGCGCACGGCGCGCACCGCGGCGCTCGGCGAGGCGAGCCTCTCCAGGCTGTCTTGCGCCTCGAGGCGCTCCCCGCCGCCCAGGTACTTGATGGCGGCGAAGCCCAGGACGATGAGCACAAGGAAGGTCCACATCAGGCGGTCGAAGTGGCGCTCGATGAACACGCGCACCGGCGGGCCGAAGCGGTAGACCAGCGCCGCGACCAGGTAGAAGCGGGCGGAGCGCCCGACGATCGAGGCGAGGACCAGAGTCGTCAGGGGCACCGACTCGTGGAAGATCCCGGCCGCGATGGTGAAGACCTTGTACGGGATCGGCGTGAAGGCGGCGAGCAGGATGTAGAAGAACGCGTCCTCGCCGTACCAGACCGCCACCTGATCGAAAGCACGCGCCGAGGCGAGGTGCGTGATGATCCAGCGCCCGACCGGCTCCGCCGCCCAGCCGATGCCGTAGCCGCCGATGCCGCCGAGCACCGAGAAGACCGAGGTGATGAGGGCGTAGCGGAAGGAGCGGCGCGGCAGGCCGAGGCAGAGCGCGAGCAGCAGCACGTCCGGCGGGATGGGGAAGCACGAGGACTCGGCGAAGGCGAGGGCGGCGAGCGCCGGGACGGCGTAGGGCGTCTCGGCCAGGCCGAGCACCCAGTCGTAGGTGCGGCGCAGCAGGCCGGGGCGCTTTGCCCCGCAGGCGGAATCGGTCACGTGGCTGCCTCGGGAAGGTGGATGTCCTTGACTTCCATCTCGACGTCCGCGCGGCCGCGGAACAGGTTCAGCCGCGGGATGAAGGCGAGCGAGAAGGAGGAGCTGCGGCGCAGCTCGCCGGCGAGGCCGCCCATGTCGTAGGCGATCGCCTTGCGGCGCACGTTCGACTGCCGCACGGCGAAGGAGAGGTGGTTCTTGTTCTTGCCGACCAGGCGCGCCTCGCCGTCCAGCGTGAGGCGCGCGGCGGCGAAGACCGGCGCCGGCATGCCCTCGCCGAACGGCGCCAGCCGGTTGATCTCGCTCATGAGCGAGGGATCGAGCACGCCCAACGGCACCTCGGCGTCGATCATGATCTCCCTGGCGGCGGCGCCGGCGGAGGTGCCCCGCGCGGCGGCCAGGAGCGCCTCCTTGAAGGAGGCGAAGGCACCGCGCTCGATCTCCACGCCGGCGGCGCGCGCGTGGCCGCCGAAGGCGAGCAGGTGGCCGGCGCAGCAGGAGAGCGCCTGGTAGAGGTCGAATCCCGGCACCGAGCGTCCCGAACCGCGCCCGCGCTCGCCGCCCATGGCGATGAGCACGGCGGGGCGGTTGAACTCGGCGGCCAGGCGCGCGGCCACGATGCCGACCACGCCGGCGTGCCAATGATCGTCCGCCAGGACGATGACCGGGTCGTGCTGGCGAAGCAAGGCGCTCGCCTGGCGGCGGGCGTCGCCGAGGATGCGCGCCTCGATCTCCTGGCGCTCGGCGTTGCGCGCGCTCAGGAGGCGGGCCAGCTCGCGACCGCGTTCGGCGTCCTTCGCGAGCAGCAGGGCGAGCGCTTCGCCGGCGTCGCCGAGGCGGCCCGCCGCGTTGATGCGCGGCCCGAGCCGAAAGGAGACATCGTCCGCCTGCACTTCTCGCGGGACCTCGGCCTCCTGCAGCAGGGCGCGCAGCCCGGGATGCTCGGTCTCCTGCAGGGCGGTCAGGCCGGCGCGCGCCAGGATGCGGTTTTCGCCGATCAGGGGCACGCAGTCGCAGATCGTGGCCAGCCCGACGAGGGCCAAACAGTGGCGCAGCAGGTCGTGCGTGGCTTCGCGCGCCGCCGCGCGCGCCGGCAGGCGCGCGGCCAGGGCGGAGAGGACCTGGAAGCCGACGGCCGTGCCGCAGAGGTGCGGAAAGGGGTAGCCGCAGCCCGGCACCTTGGGGTTCAAGAGCGCCGTGGCCGCGGGCAGCTCCTCGGCCGGCTCGTGATGGTCCGTGACGATGACGTCGACGCCGCGGGCGCGCAAGCCGGCGACCTGGGAAACGGCGGTGGTGCCGTTGTCCACGGTGATGACCACGTCGGCGCCGCGCTCGAGGATGCTGCCCACACCCTTGTCCGTGAGCGAGTACCCCTCCTCGAGACGGTCCGGGATGTAGGTCGAGACCTCGCCGCCGGCGGCGCTGAGGAAGCCGGCGAGGAGCGCCGTTCCGGCCACGCCGTCCACGTCCGAATCGCCGTAGACGAGGATCCTCTCCCTGTTCTTGAGAGCGGCCAGGATGCGCTCGACCGCCGCCTCCATGTGCACCATGCGATACGGGTCGCTGAGCAGGGAGAGGGAGGGTTTGAGGAACGTGGAGGCCTCCTGCACGCTCCGGATGCCGCGGTTCACCAGGAGGCGCGCGGCCAGGCTCGAGAGCGCCAGGGAGCCGGCGATCCGTTCCTGCACGTCGAGCCTGTCGGGGTGGAAGCTCCAGCGCGGAGACATGGAGTGCAACTAACTGCGCGCGCGGCGGGCGGTCAAAGGGAATCCCTCGGCGTCCGGCAATCGCCGCGGGGATGCGCGCCGCGCCGCCGCCGCCGGCGGATTTTCCCGGGCTGCCGGCCGCCTCTCTCCTCGTACATTGTGTTCCATGGACGATCCCGCGACCATCTTGCGCAGGATCCCGAAGATCGACGTGCTTCTCGGCCAGATCCAGTCGGCCGGCGAGCTGGCCGAATTCCCGCGGCCGCTGGTCGCCGAGGCGGTCAGGGCGACGGTCACCCGCTTCCGCAACGCGCTCGTCGCCGGCGCCCCGCTCGGGGAGGCGGAGGCGTTCTTCTCGGGCCGCGGCTACCTCGAGCATGTGCTCGCCGCGCTCGCCGCGCTGCTCGGCCGCCGCCACGTGCCGGTCATCAACGCGACCGGGATCCTGCTGCACACCGGACTCGGCCGCGCCCCGCTCGCGGACGCGGCCATCGATGCGGCTGCCGCGGCGGCGCGCTACTCCGTGCTCGAGGTCGATCCCGAGTCGGGCGAGCGGGACCAGCGCGAGGTGCGCGTGGCCGAGCTGCTCCGCGACCTGACCGGCGCCGGGGCCGCGACCGTGGTGAACAACAACGCGGCGGCCGTGCTCCTGGCCCTGACTGCCCTGGCCGCGGGCCGGGAGGTGCTGGTCGCGCGCGGCGAGATGGTCGAGATCGGCGGCGGCTTCCGCATGCCGGACGTCATGCAGGCCTGCGGCTGCCGGCTCAAGGAGGTCGGCACCACCAACCGCACGTACGTCCAGGACTACGCCCGGGCGATCGGCCCGGACACCGGCCTCATCCTGCGCGTGCACACCTCGAACTTCCGTCTGGTCGGGTTCACGCACGCCGCGGCCGGCGAGGAGCTGGCCGCGCTGGCCGGAGAGCGCCGCCTGCCGCTGATGTACGACCTGGGCTCCGGCCTGCTCCGGCCGGTGGACGTGGCCCCGCTGCAGGACGAGCCGGCGGTGGTGGACGCCGTCCGGGCCGGCTACGACTTGGTCACCTTCAGCGGGGACAAGCTCCTCTGCGGTCCCCAGGCGGGGCTCGTGGTGGGGCGGGCGGAGCACGTGAACAGAATGCGCGCCCACCCCCTGTTCCGCGCGCTCAGGCCCGACAAGCTCTGCCTGGCGGCGCTCGAGGCGACGCTGCTCGCCTACCGCAGGGCGCCCGAGGGCCTGCCCGACCTGCCTCTCTATCAAGCGCTTGGGCGCGGGCAGGACGAGCTGTTCGCCTGGGCGAGCCGTCTCGCCGCCGGCCTGTCCCGAATCGCCGGGGTCGCGGCCGAAGCGCAGGACACGGTGGGCTTCCTCGGCAGCGGCTCCGCCCCGGCGCGCGAGATCCCGGGCGTGGCGGTGGCCGTGCGGCGCGCTGGCAGCGGGCCGCTCGAGCTGGCCGAGCGCCTGCGGCGCGGCACTCCGCGCGTGTTCGCGCGCGTCGACGAGGACGCGCTCGTCCTCGACCTGCGGGCGGTGTTCGCCGACGAGCTGGAGCCGTTGTTCGATGCCGTGGTCGCCGCGTTGTCTGTCAAGGACTGAGAGATGGAGTCGTCACAGGGTGATTTCGACGCCCGGAAGGACATCGTGCGCCTGACGAGCTACTCGTCGTGCGCGGGCTGAGCAGCCAAGCTCTCGCCCGGGGACCTCGTCGAGGTCCTCAAGCACCTCCCGGACATGTCGCATGAAGCGCTGATCATCGGGCCGGACACGCTCGATGACGCGGGCGTCTACCGTCTCGACGAGAACACCGGGCTGGTGCAGACGCTCGACTTCTTCCCGCCGGTGGTGGACGACCCGCTCTGGTTCGGGCGCATCGCCGCGGCCAACGCGCTTTCCGACGTGTACGCCATGGGCGGCCGCGTCCTGACCGTCATGAACATCGTCTGCTTCCCGCCGAAGCTGCCCATGGCGCTGCTCGGCCAGATCCTGCGCGGCGGAGCGGAGAAGATCCTCGAGGCCGGGGCGGCGCTGGCCGGCGGGCACTCGGTGCGGGACGAGGAGATCAAGTACGGCCTCTCGGTCACCGGCATCGTCCATCCGGAGCGCATCATCAGCAACGCCCGCGCGCGTCCGGGCGACCTGCTCGTCCTGACCAAGCCCCTGGGGATGGGCGCGATCTCGACCGCGCTGAAGAAGGGCGAACCCCTGGACCGCGGCCTGGTGGAGCGCGCCTGCGCGGTGATGGCGACGCTGAACCGCGGCGCCTCGGAAGCGGCCATCCTGGCCGGCGTCTGCACCGCGACCGACGTCACCGGCTTCGGGCTGATGGGGCACGCCCGCGGCATCGCGCAGGCGAGCGGCGTGACCCTCGAGTTTCAGGCCGCGGACCTGCCGCTTTTCGAGCAGGCCCTGGAGCTCGCCGAGCGCAACTTCATCTCCGGCGCGGCCGCCAAGACGCGCCTCTTCCTGGGCGAGCGCGCCCAGGTGGCCGCCGCCGTGCCCTTCGCCTTGCAGCAGCTCGTCTTCGACGCGGAGACATCGGGCGGACTGCTCATCTGCGTGGCCGCGGCGCGCGCCAGCGAGCTTCTCGCGGAGCTGCGCCGGCGCGGGACGCCGTGCGCCGCGGTCGTCGGCCGCGTGCTGGAGCGGGACCGAGAGGTCCGCGTGCGCTTGACCTGAGGCGCCGCGGATTCGGCTGGCGCGCCTGCCGCTGCCCCGGTTATCCTGAGAGGTTCTCCACGCCGCGAATCCGCCCCATCCCGACTCCTGCAGCAAGCGTTCAGCCGATCATGAGCAGCGAAGACCACAGCGAAGACCGCATCGACGAGCAGGCGATTCGGGCCCAGTTGGAACGGGCCCTGGAAGCGATGGACGCGGACGCCGCCGGTCCGAACGAGGAGGAGGCGGCGCCCGAGGAGGGGCCGCAGGGCGGCTCCGGCGACCCGCATCTGCACGGCGGCACGATCCTCTCCGTCCAGGGCAAGGATGTCTTCGTGGAGCTGGGCCCACGCAGCCAGGGCGTGATCTCCAGCGACGAGTTCGAGCAGCCGCCGGCGCCGGGAGAGCGCTACGAGTTCACGCTGGTGAGCATCCAGGACGGCCTCTGGACCCTGAGCCGCAAGGAGGCGCGCGTCCTCGCCACCTGGAAGGAGCTGGCCCGGGGGAAGAGCGTCAAGGCGACCGTGATCGGCGAGAACTCCGGCGGCCTGGAGCTGAAGGTGGGGCCGGTGTCGGCCTTCATGCCGGCCTCCGAGATCGCGCTCAGCCGCGTGGCGGACTTCGCGCCCTTCGTCGGCCAGACCATGATCTGCGAGGTGATGGAGGTCTCGCGGCGGCGGCGGCGCGTGGTGCTCTCGCGCCGGGCCGTGCTGCAGCGCGAGCGCCGCGAACAGCGCGAGCGCACGCTTTTGACCCTCGCCGCGGGCCAGGTGGTGCGCGGCCGCGTGGAGAAGATCGAGCCGTTCGGCGCCTTCGTCGACATCGGCGGTGGAGTCACCGGCCTGCTGCACGTCTCCAACATCTCGCACAAGAGGGTGGCCGATCCGGCGAGCGTGCTGTGCGTGGGCCAGGAGATCGAGGTCCAGGTGCTCGAGGTCAAGGAAGGCGGCAAGCGCATCGGCTTGGGGATGAAGCAGCTCGAGGCCGATCCCTGGGACACGGCGCGGGAACGCATACGCGCCGGTCAAGTCGTCCGCGGGCGAGTGGCTCGCCTCGCCGAGTTCGGCGCCTTCGTCGAGCTCGAGGGCGCGATCGAGGGCTTGCTGCACCGCTCTCAGCTCGCGCCGGAGCGGGTCAACCGCGTCGAGGACGCCGTCAAGGTCGGCGACGAGATCACGGTGCGCGTGCAGGCGATCGACGCCGAGAACCGCCGCATCTCCCTCTCGCGCCTGGGCGAGCGCGGGGGGCTGCTCGGCTCGGACGAGGACGTCGGCAACGCGGACGTGGGCCGCTATCTCGAGTCCGGCTCGGCGCCCACCACGGGCACCAACCTGGGCGCCCTGCTGCGCGAGGCGCTGGAGCGGCGCGAGAAGAAGCCGCGCTGACGGCCCGGCCTGGCAGCCCGCTGAACAAGTCATCCTGCCTGCGGCGGCGCCGGATGCACTCGCCTCGGCGACGGAGCACTTCTTCAGCGGGCTGCTAGCCCGGGTATCTCACCACCGGTGCACGAGTATCGACGCAAGGCGTGAGATCGAGAGAAGATGGAGACGCGCGGACGGGACACGGCCGCGGGACAGACTGTCCTGGCCGAGTCCTCGTCGCCGAGATCGAGGCGCGAGGAGGAAGTCAACTCGGCGGAGTTCCTGACGACGAGCAACGAGGAGATCGGCGACGAGGGCCGGCCAGGCGCGGACCCGTGGTGAGATATTCGGGCTAGCGCGCCGCCACTCCCTCGGAGGCGATCGAGGGCAGGGTCCAGGTGTTGATCACGGCGAGCGTCTGCGTGTTGATCTCCCTGATGCTCGCCGCCGCCATCTCGACCGCGTAGACCTTGTCGCCCTCGGGGGAGAGCCCGACCGCGAACGGAGAAGAGAGCCCCTGCGCCGACGTGAAGGTCAGGTAGCCCGCGGCGCCCGGATTGACCTTGAGGCGCGTGACTTCGTTGGAGTTGGGGCAGGCGATGTACGCGTAGTCGCCGCGGCCGTCCAGGTCGATGTCCGTCGGGAACAGGCCGATCGAGGAGACGCTGGCCACGATGCTGCCGGCCAGCCGCCGTCCGTGATCGGGATGTAGCCGATCACCGTGTTGCGGGTCGCGCTCTGCGGATCGATGTCGACCACCACGACCGCCGCCGGGTTGCCGAGGCCGAGGTTCGCGGCGGTGAGGATGCGGCCGTCGCCGGAAATGCCGGAGCCTTCCCACTGCTTGAGAGTCGTGGGGAAGCCGGTGACGTTGGCGAGCTTCTGGGCGAAGGTCGGCGACGCCGGGTCGAGGTCGATCTCGATGATCTCCTGGAAGTTGTTGGCCGCATCCGGGCCGACGAGCCCGTAGCAGCGCGTCCCGTCCGGCGTGATGGCCGCGTTGTTCGGGACCCCGAACACGCTCACCGAGCCGAGAGCGGCGCCGGTCACGGCGTCGATCACGAGGAAGGTGCGGGAACTCATGGCGGATACGACCGCCAGCGAGCCGTCCGGAGTGAAGGCGACATCCACGTTGCCGGCGAGCATGGACCAGTTGCTGATCGCGCCGGTCAGGGGATCGATCGCGAAGACCGAACTGGTGTAGCCGGCCGCGCCCACGGCGAGGACGAGCGGCGCCGGCGTGATGACCACCTCGAGCCCCTCGCTCGCCGCGTAGCCGAGCACGCCCGGATCGGCCACGACCCACTGGAAGTAGGCGCTGAACCCGAGGAGCTGGGGCATGGCCGGGATGGGCAGG